>CAZGYD010000059.1:0-48962 GCA_964530115.1 uncultured Rhodocyclaceae bacterium
TCGGCCCCAGGCCCGGCGCCAAGAGATGCAGGCGGACCTTGGTCGCGTCGGTCACCTCGACCTCGATGAGGTTGATCTTGCCGACGAAATCGGCAACGAACCGGTTGGCCGGCGTGGTGTAGAGCCGCTCCGGCGTGTCGAGCTGCTCGATGCGGCCTGCGCGCATCACGGCGATGCGGTGGGAGAGCGCCAGTGCCTCCTGCTGCGCATGGGTGACGAAGACGAAGGTGATGCCCACCTCGCGCTGCAGGCGAATGAGCTCACCCTGCATCTCCTGGCGCAGCTTGGCGTCGAGGGCCCCGAGCGGCTCGTCGAGCAGCAGCAGGCGCGGCTTGTTCACCAGCCCGCGCGCCAGCGCCACGCGCTGCTTCTGGCCGCCCGAAAGCTCGTGCGGGTAGCGGTCGGCCTTGTCCTCCAGATGCACGAGCGCCAACGCCCCGGCCACGGCCTGGCGTATTACCGTGGCTGAGTTTCGCCGGGTCATCTCGAGCGGGAAGGCGACGTTTTCGGCGACCGTCATGTGCGGGAACAGCGCATAGCTCTGGAACACCGTGTGCAGCGGTCGCTTCTCCGGCGGCACGCCGGAAAGCGAGACGCCGTCGAGCAGGATGTCGCCCGCGTCCGGCGCGTCGAAGCCGGCGATCATGCGCAGGATGGTGGTCTTGCCGCAGCCCGAGGGGCCGAGCAGGGTGAAGAACTCGCCGGCCTCGATCGACAGCGACACGTCCTTCACCGCTTCGAGGCTGCCGAAGCGGCGCGTGACGTTCTTCAGCTCGAGGAGTGCCATGCACCCATTATGGTCCGCCCAGGAAGCCGATCAATACGGGCAGCAGGAGCGCGGTGGCCAGCCCGTTCAGGCCCATCGCCAGCGCGGCGAAGGCGCCGGTGGTTTCCGAGATCTGGAAGGCCCGTGCCGTGCCGATGCCGTGCGCGGCGACGCCGATGGCGAAGCCCTGCACGGCCTCGTCTTTCACGCGCAGCCGGCGGAACAGCCATTGCGCGATCACCGCGCCGATGATGCCGGTGGTGACCACGAGCACGGCCGTGAGCGAAGGCAGGCCGCCGATCTTCTCGGCGATGCCCATGGCGATCGGCGTCGTCACCGACTTGGGGGCGAGCGACATCAGGGTCGGCCGGCTGGCGCCGAGCGCCCAGCCGATGCCGATCGCCGAGACGATCGCCGTGAGCGAGCCGGCGGCCAGCGCGAGCAGCGCGGGTCCGGCCAGACGCTTCAGGCGCGGCAGCTGCGCGTAGAGCGGCACGGCCAGCGCGACGGTGGCCGGGCCGAGCAGGAAATGCACGAACTGGGCGCCGTCGAAATAGGTCGCGTAAGGCGTGCCGGTGAGCGAGAGCAGGACGACGATGATGGTCACGGCGATCGCCACCGGATTGGCCAGCGGGTTCATGCCCGACCGCTTGTAGAGCCAGTACGCGCCCTGATAGGCGAGCAGCGTCAGCGTCAGGCCGAGGAGCGGCGAGGCCGACAGATAGACCCAGATCTCGCTGAGGCGGGGCGTCACGGCGTTCACGCATCGCCTCCCGGCCGGCGCAGCAGCCGGCAGAGCAGGACACCGGTGACCGCGAGCGTGATCGCGGTGCTGGCGATGAGGGCGACGACGATCGCGGGCCACTCGTCGCCGAGCCGCGAGAAGTGCATCATCACGCCGGCGCCGGCCGGCACGAAGAGCAGCGAGAGATGGCCGAGCAGGCCGTTGGCCGTCGAGCGCAGATCCTCGGGCACGCCGCCGCGGATCACCAGCGTGGCGAAGAGGAGCGCCATGCCGACGACCGGCCCCGGCACCGGCAGGGTGAAGAACTGCACGATCACCTCGCCGGCCAGCTGATAGAGAAGCAGCAGCGTCAGCGCACCGAGCATCGCGGCCTCAACGAGGATGACGGCCGTGCTCGATGTGGTGCTCGGCCGCGTGATGGGTCTCCATTGCCGCCCGATGCTGGAGCTCATGCAGCGGCCGGCCGGGCGTCCTGTGGCCGACCCATTGCGGCAGCAGCGAGCCGGCGACCATGCCGACGGCCGAGACGGCGAGGCCGACCAGCTGGGGCGGGATGCCCTCCTCGCCGACGAGTGCGTAGGCGTATTCACCCGCATTTCCGCCGGCGATCAGCACCTCGACCAGCAGCCAGGAGACGAGGCCGCCGAAGATCGCCGCGAGCGCGCCCTGCGTGGTCGCGCGCTTCCAGAGAATGCCGCCGACGAGCGGCACGAAGGCGCCGGCCAGCGTCACCTTGTAGGCGTTCTCGACCATCTTGAAGATGGAGGCCTCGGAATTGAGCGCGAAGGCGAGCACGAGACAGGCGAAGCCCACGAGGCAGCCGCGCATGACCCAGAGGAAGCGGTGATCGCCCATGTTCGGCCAGAAGCCGCGGATGACGTTTTCGGCGAAAGTGACGGAGGGCGCGAGCAGCGTCGCCGACGAGCAGCTCATGATCGCCGAGAGCACGGCGCCGAAGAAGAGCACCTGCGCCGCGAGCGGCATGTGGCTCAGCACCAGGGTCGGCAGCACGAGCTGCGAGTCTTCTTCGAGCAGCCGGCCGAACATGTCCGGATCGATCAGCGTCGCCGAGTAGGCGATGAACATGGGCACGAAGGTGAAGCAGAAGTAGATCGAGGCGCCGAGCACCGAGCCTACGAGCGCGATCTTCGCCGTCTTCGCCGAGGTGACGCGCTGGAAGACGTCCTGCTGCGGGATCGAGCCGAGCATCATGGTCACCCAGGCGCCGAGGAAGGCAACCCACTTGAGCGGATCCATCTCGGGGAAGAATTGCAGCTTGCCTGCCTCGGCGGCGTGGTGGATCACCGCGGCCGAGCCGCCGTCGACCTTGCCGCTGACCGTCCAGGCGATGAACAGCAGGCCGCCCATCGAAACGGCCATCTGGACGAAATCGAGGATCGCCACCGAGAACATGCCGCCGAAGGTCGTGTAGGTGAGCACGATCACCGCGCCGAGGATCATGCCGGCGTCCTGGCTCACCGCGCCGTCGGTGACGACGTAGAAGATGAGCCCCAGCGCCTTGATCTGCGCCGCGACCCAGCCGAGGTAGGAAGCAACGATGCAGACCGTCGTCAGCACCTCGACCGAGCGGTTGTAGCGCATGCGGTAGAAGTCGCCGAGCGTCAGGATGTTGAGCCGGTAGAGATAGCGCGAGAACAGGATGCCGGCGAGGATCAGGCACATCGAGGAGCCGAAGGGGTCGGCGACCACGCCGCCGAGGCCTTCCTTCACGAACGTGGCCGAAACGCCGAACACCGCTTCGGCGCCGAACCAGGTGGCGAACACCGTCGCCGTGACCACTGGCAGCGGCAGGCTGCGGCCGGCGACCGCGTAGTCCTTGGCGCTGTGCACGCGCGTCGCGGCGACGAGGCCGATGCCGACGGAGATCATGAGATAGAGGATGACGAACCAGAGCAGCATGCCGTTATCAGCCCATCAGGAGAAAAATCGCGAGCGCGGTCTGGGCGGCGACGAGGGCCACCAGCCAGGTCAGCCGGCGGCGTTGCCGCCCCTGTTCCTCGCGCAGCGCCGCGAGCGCCTCGGCGAGCGCCGCGTGCGGTGGCGAGGCCAGCGCCTGGTGCGCCAGCCGCGGCAGTTGCGGCAGCAGCGCCGCCCATTGCGGCGCCTCGTGGCGGACGTGGTTGACGAAGCCCTGCCAGCCGATCTGTCGCGCCATCCAGCGTTCGAGGAAGGGCTTGGCCGTGTCCCAGAGATCGAGGTCGGGGTCGAGCTGCCGGCCGAGACCCTCGACGTTGAGAAAGGTCTTCTGGAGCAGGACGAGCTGCGGCTGGATCTCGACGTTGAAGCGGCGCGAGGTCTGGAACAGGCGCAGGAGCACGTAGCCGAAGGAGATGTCCTTCAGCGGTCGGTCGAAGATCGGCTCGCAGACGGCGCGCACTGCCGATTCCAGCTCGTCGACGCGCGTTTCCTTCGGCGCCCAGCCGGACTCGATGTGCGCCTCGGCGACGCGGTGATAGTCGCGGTGGAAGAAGGCGAGGAAGTTGATCGCCAGATAGTTCTTGTCCACCTCGTCGAGCGTACCCATGATGCCGAAGTCGAGCGCGATGTACTTGCCGAAGTTGGCCGGATCGGTGGCCACCAGGATGTTGCTCGGGTGCATGTCGGCATGGAAGAAGCCGTCGCGGAACACCTGGGTGAAGAAGATCTCGACGCCGGCCCGCGACAGCTTCTTGAGATCGACGCCGGCCTCGCGCAGGCGGTCGATCTGCGAGATCGGGATGCCGCGCATGCGGTCCATGACCATGACCGAGTTGCGGCACCAGTCCCAGTGCACCTCGGGGACCACCAGCAGTGGCGAAGGGTTGAAGTTGCGCCGCAGCTGAGAGCAGTTGGCCGCCTCGCGCATCAGATCGAGTTCGTCGTGCAGGTGCTTGGCGAACTCGGCGACCACCTCGCGCGGCTTGAGCCGCTTGCCGTCGGACCACAGCCGCTCGAGCAGACCGCCGAGCGCGTCGAGCAGCGCGATGTCGTGCGCGATCACCGGGGCGATGCCCGGGCGCAGGATCTTGACCGCGACTTCGCGGCCGTCGGGCAGCGTGGCGAAGTGGACCTGGGCCACCGAGGCCGAGGCGACCGGTTCGCGCTCGAAGGTCCGGAATACCTCCGCGACCGGCCTGCCGTAAGCCTTCTCCAGTTCCTCGATGGCCACGTCCGACGGAAAGGGCAGCACCTGGTCCTGGAGTTTCGCCAGTTCGTCGGCGATGTCGTCGGCGAGCAGATCCCGGCGCGTGGACAGCACCTGGCCGAACTTGACGAAGATCGGGCCGAGCGCTTCGAGGGCGAGACGCAGCCGCACCGCGCGCGGCGCCGAGAGATCGCGCCAGAAGAACAGGGCGCCGATCAGCCGCGCGAGCCGGTTTCCCGGGTCGTGGTCGAGGATCAGCGCGTCGAGGCCGTATCTGAGGCCGACACGGACGATCTTGGCGAGGCGAAGGAGCCGCACGGTGGCTGAGAGGTTTGCAGGGACGGGCGATTTTGCCCGGTTTCCGTCCCCGTCGGAAGGGTTTGGCTGCCGATCGCATCGCTATAATGCCGTTTTCGTTGCGGAAACAAGAATGGCCCCGGAAACCCAGGACCCGCGGATCCACCTCGCCGAACTACTCTCGGTCGCACTCGACAGCGTGGCCCCCGGCATGGCGGCGGACATCCGGCTCGAGCGGCCGCGTGACCCCGCCCACGGCGATTTCGCCAGCAATCTGGCCATGCAGCTCGCGCGCGAACTCAAACAAAGTCCGCGCACGATCGCCGAGCGCCTGGTGCGCGAACTGCCCCGTTCTTCGTTGGTGGCCAAGGCCGAGGTCGCCGGCGCCGGCTTCATCAATTTCCGTTTGTCCGCGGCCGCGCGCACGGGCGTGGTCCGGCGCGTGCTCGCCGCCGGTGACGACTTCGGCCGCGGCCACGCGACCGGTCAGCGGATCCAGGTGGAGTTCGTCTCCGCGAACCCGACCGGCCCGCTGCATGTCGGCCACGGTCGCGGCGCCGCCTATGGCGCGAGCCTCGCCTGCCTGCTGGCGTTCGCCGGCCACACCGTCTGCCGCGAGTACTACGTGAACGACGCCGGCCGGCAGATGGACATCCTGGCGCTGTCGACCTGGCTGCGCTATCTCGAACTGTTCGGCGAGCGGGTGCCCTTCCCGCCCAATGCCTATCAGGGCGACTACGTGCGCGAGATGGCCCGGCAAGTTCGCGAGGCGCACGGCGACCGCTACGTGCATCCGGCCGCCGCGGTGCTCGCCTGCGTTCCCGCGGCGCCGGCGCCGCGCGAGGACGGCGCCTTCACGCCCGAAGAGAAGGCGCAGCTGGAGGTCCACCTCGACGGCCTGATCGCCGCGGCCAAGGACCTGCTCGGCGAGGAGTGGGCCTACATCCACCAGCACGCGCTGACCGAGCAGCTCGCCGACTGCCGCGAGGACCTCGAGGAATACGGCGTCCATTTCGACTGCTGGTTCTCGGAGCGCTCGCTCTACGACACCGGCATGGTCGCCAAGGCGGTCGCCGAACTCGAGCGGCGCGGCCACATCTACGTCCAGGATGGCGCCAAATGGTTCCGCTCGACCGCCTTCGGCGACGAGAAGGACCGCGTCGTCCAGCGCGAGAACGGCCTCTACACCTATTTCGCCTCGGACATCGCCTATCACGCGAACAAGTTCGAGCGCGGCTTCGACCGCATCATCGACGTCTGGGGCGCCGACCACCACGGCTACATCGCCCGCGTCAAGGGCGCCCTGCGCGCGCTCGGGTTCGACGCGGACCGTCTCGACGTGCCGCTGGTGCAGTTCGTCAGCCTGTTCCGCGACGGCGCCAAGGTCTCGATGTCGACCCGCGCCGGCCAGTATGTGACGCTGCGCGAGCTGCGCGGCGAAGTGGGCAACGACGCCTGCCGCTTCTTCTACCTGCTGCGCAAGCAGGACATGCCGCTCGATTTCGACCTGACGCTCGCCAAGTCCGAATCGAGCGACAACCCGGTCTATTACGTGCAATACGCGCATGCCCGCATCTGCTCGGTGATCGAACAATGGGGCGGGGACGAGGCCGCACTCGCCGGCGCGAACCTCGCCCCGCTCGGCACGCCGCACGAGCTCGGGCTCTGCCGGCGCCTCGAGGTATTCCCCGAGCTCATCGCCGACGCCGCGGCGGACTACGCGCCGCACGCGCTCGCCTTCTACCTGCGCGATCTCGCGGCCGACTTCCACGGCTGGTACAACGCCGAGCGGCTGCTCGTCGACGACGAAGGCCTGAAGCGCGCGCGTCTGGCGCTGGCGGTGGCGGTGCGCCAGGTGCTCCGCAACGGCCTGCGCATCCTCGGCGTCACCGCACCGGAGGCGATGTGATGAAACACGGTCAGCGCGGCGGCACCCTGCTGGGCATCTTCATCGGCCTCGTGCTCGGGGCGCTGCTCTCGTTCGCTGTGGTCTGGACCATGAAGAAGAGCGAACTGCCCTTCCGCGACAAGGGCACCCGCGCCGAGCGTCCCGCGAACGGCGACCAGGGCACGCCGGCGCCGCTGCCGGGCAAGCCCGGCGACAAGGTCGGCGAGCGGCCGCGCTTCGAGTTCTACAAGATCCTGCCGGGCTCCGAGGAGGCGAACCCCGCGGCGAAGCCCGAAGAGGGCAAAGCCGCGAAGTCCGACAAGGCCGAAAAGGCCGGCGAAGTCCAATACCTGCAGCTCGGTTCGTTCCAGAAGCCCACCGAAGCCGACGACCTCAAGGCGCGCCTGGCGCTGATGGGCGTCGAGGCGAGCGTGCAGGAGGCCGACCTGCCGGACAAGGGCAAGGTCTTCCGCGTCCGCGTCGGTCCGTTCCGCAGCGTCGAGGAAATGAACCGGATGCGCAAGGCGCTGTCAGAGCAGGGCATCCAGGGCGCCCCGGTCAAGGGCAGATAGCGAAAGGAAGGCTTCCATGCGCAAGACGTTGATTTCCGGCCTCGCGCTCGCGATCCTCGCGGGCAGCGCCGCGGCCATCGAACTTCGCGAAGGCCAGCACTACACGGCCTACAACCCGCCGCGCGCGACCGAAAACAAGGACAGGATCGAAGTCACGGAATTCTTCTGGTACGGCTGCAGCCACTGCTTCAACCTCGAGCCGCTGCTCGCCAAGTGGCTGAAGAAGCTGCCCAAGGATGTCGCCTTCCGCCGCGTGCCGGCGGTGTTCCCCGGCAAGGACGGCCGGCCGGGCAACTGGGCCTCGGGTGCGGCGCTCTTCTACACGCTGGAGACGATGGGCCTGCTCGACAAGTATCACGGCGAAATCCTCGACGCGATCCACATCGACCGCATCAACCTGCTCGACGAGAAGACCGTCACCGACTGGCTCGGCAAGCGGGGCGTCGATACGAAGAAGTTCACCGAGACCTGGGGCTCGTTCGCGGTCCAGAGCAAGGTCCAGCGCGCGATGCAGGTCACCCAGGCGCACGGCATCGACGGCGTGCCGGCACTGATCGTCGATGGCCGCTACAAGCCTGCGAGCGGCGCCGCCGGCAGTTTCGAGGACATCTTCGTCGTCGTCGACGGCCTGATCGAGAAGGCGCGGAAGGACCGGGCGAAGAAGTAGCGTGCGCGTCGTCGTCACCGGCGCCTCCTCCGGCATCGGCCGGGCGCTGGCGCAACACTACGCGGCCCGCGGCGCCACGCTGGGCCTCATCGCGCGCCGCGAGAAGGAGCTCGAGGAACTCGCCGGCGTCTTACCACGGCTGAGTTTCGCATACCCCCTCGACGTCACCGATGCCGAGGCCGTCCGCCGGGCGGCCGAGGACTTCATGGCCCGCGCCGGCGTCCCCGACCTGGTCATTGGCAACGCCGGCATCTCGGTCGGCACGCTGACGCAGGAGCGAAGCGACCTGCCGGTCTTCGAGCGGGTCATGGCCGTCAATGTGCTGGGCCTCGTCAACACCTTCAGCCCCTTCATCGAGCCGATGCGGGCGGCGGGCCGAGGCAAGCTCGCCGGCATCGCCTCGGTCGCCGGCATACGCGGCATTCCCGGCTCGGGCGCCTACAGCGCCTCGAAGGCCGCGGCGATCGCTTACCTCGAGAGCCTGCGCGTCGAGCTGCGCGGCAGCGGCATCCGGGTCGTCACCGTCGCGCCGGGCTACATCGAGACGCCGATGACCGCGAGGAACCCGTACGCGATGCCCTTCATCCTGCCGGTCGACGAGGCCGCCCGGCGCATCGCCCGCGTCATCGACGCCGGCGCGAGCTTCGCCGTCGTGCCCTGGCAGATGGCCATCGTCGCCCGTCTGCTGCGGCTCATGCCCAACACGATCTTCGATGCCGCCTTCGCCCGGGCCGGGCGCAAGCCGCGGGCAGGAGAACCCTAAAGCGTCCGTCATTCTCCGCCGTAATCGGTCTCGGTCGCGGCCCTCCGGCCGCCTTCGAAACCGCTCAAGGAGAAAACGACGATGAAGAAGACGATCCTGTTCATGGCGGCCCTCATTCCCGGCGTGGCCGCCGCCGACGGCCTCGGCCTGACGGCGAAGCTCGGCACACTGGGTTACGGCGCCGAACTCACGGGCCGCATCACGGACAACAGCAACTGGCGACTCGGCGCCAACGGTTTCAACTATTCGCACACGACCACAGAGAGCAACGTCGATTACGACGCCAGGCTCAAGCTGCAGACGGCCTCGCTGCTCGCGGACTACCACCCCTTCGACGGCACCTTCCGCGTCACCGCCGGCGTCTTCTACAACAAGAACCGTCTCGACCTGACCGGCAAGCCGGCCGCGGGCGGCACCTACGAGATCGACGGCGTCACCTACACGGCGGCCCAGATCGGCACGCTGACCGGCAAGCTCACCTTCGACAAGACCGCACCCTATGTCGGCATCGGCTGGGGCAACGCGGTCGCCCGTGGCAGCGGCTGGAACTTCGCCATGGACATCGGCGCGATTTACCAGGGCAAGCCGAAGTTCGCGCTCACCGCCGACAGCGCGTTCTGCAATGCCGACGCCACCTGCCGGGCCCATCTGGCCAACGAGCAGGCCGACGCCGAAGCCAAGCTCGCCGACTACAAGTGGTATCCGGTGATCTCGATCGGCGTCTCCTACCACTTCTGATTGCGCAAGGCGTATGCTGCGGGGCCGCGGTGCGGCCCCGTATTTATTGGTAATAATCGTTGTCTCAAGCACATGAAGCTCGAACGACTCCAGCCCAATGCGGCCGTGCGCGGCATCGTGCCCAATGCGCTGGTGACAGTCGTCAATGTCCAATGGTTCGGCTCCGAAGCGCTGGAGCTGACTTACAAGACTGCTGACGGCAAGGTCGCCAACGAGCTGATCTATCGTCAGGATGAACCGCGCCTTGAAATCGTCGAGCTGGGCCGTCCCTGGAGCTTCGACGGGGACGGTGACTTGTTTCGCCTGGTGTCCGAGGCCCAGCGTATCCGCCTGGCGCATCTGTTCGATCCGCTGCTCGCCGTTCATTCCTCGGTGGTCGAGCCGCTGCCTCACCAGATCACCGCAGTTTACGAAGCCATGCTGCCGCGGCAGCCCCTGCGCTTCCTGCTCGCCGACGACCCTGGCGCAGGCAAGACCATCATGGCCGGCTTGCTCATCAAGGAGCTCGTCGCGCGCGGCGACCTGCAACGCTGTCTGATCGTCTGTCCCGGCAGCCTCGCCGAACAGTGGCAGGACGAGCTCTATCGGCGCTTCCACCTGCCGTTCGAGATCCTGACCAACGACAAGCTCGAAGCGGCGCGCACCGGCAACTGGTTCCTCGAAACCGATCTGGTGATCGCCCGTTTGGACAAGCTATCGCGCAACGAGGACGTGCAGGCCAAGCTTGCCGCGCCCGACTGCCGCTGGGATCTGGTGGTCTGCGACGAAGCGCACAAGATGTCGGCGACCCACTTCGGCGGCGAGATCAAGTACACCAAGCGCTATCGGCTCGGGCAGCTCCTTGGTGGACTGACGCGCCACCTGCTCTTGATGACCGCCACGCCCCACAATGGCAAGGAGGCCGATTTCCAGCTCTTCATGGCCTTGCTGGACGGCGACCGCTTCGAGGGAAAATATCGTGACGGCGTGCATTCGACCGACGTGGCGGACCTGATGCGCCGCATGGTCAAGGAAGACCTGCGCAAGTTCGACGGCACGCCGCTCTTTCCGCCCCGCATCGCCTATACCGTGCCGTATCGTCTCTCGGCACCCGAGGCGGCGCTGTACGTGGCGGTCACCGACTATGTGCGCAACGAATTCAATCGCGCCGAGGCCTTGGAGGACGACAAGCGCGCCGGTACCGTCGGCTTTGCCCTAACCATCCTCCAGCGCCGCCTGGCCTCCTCTCCGGAAGCCATCCATCAGTCGTTGCACCGCCGGCGCGAACGGCTGGAATCCCGGCTGCGCGAGCTCGAACTAATGCAACGCGCCGGGCAGGTCGCTGCCGCGGTCGCCAGCGACGACGGCGTGCTCGACAGTGAAGATGCCGAGGATCTGGACGACGCGCCCGATGACGAAGTGGCGGCCGCCGAGGAAAGAATCCTCGATCAGGCCACGGCCGCGCGCACGCTCGAAGAACTGCGCATCGAGATCGGCACCCTGGCGCAGCTCGAAGCCCAGGCGCTGGCGGTACGCCGCAGCGGCACCGACACCAAGTGGACCGAGCTCGCCGGCCTGCTCGGGGAAATCTTCATGCCGGGCGGCTATGCGCATCGTGTCGAAGAACCGCTGTCGCCCCATGGCGCGGACGGGATCCCGCCGCCGCGGCCGTCGCCCCACCAAAAGCTGGTGATCTTCACCGAGCACCGCGACACACTCAATTACCTCGAAGACCGCATCACCAGGTTCCTCGGCCGCAAGGACGCCGTGGTCGTCATCCACGGTGGGCTCGGCCGGGAAGAGCGCCTCAAGGTGCAGGAATCGTTCAAGCACGATCCGACCGTGCAGGTGCTCTTGGCCACCGACGCGGCGGGCGAGGGCATCAATCTGCAGCGTGCGCACCTGATGGTCAATTACGACCTGCCGTGGAACCCCAACCGGTTGGAGCAGCGTTTCGGCCGCATCCACCGCATCGGCCAGACCGAGGTTTGCTATCTTTGGAACCTGGTCGCCGACGACACGCGCGAGGGCGACGTCTATCGCCGCCTGCTCGACAAGCTCGAACAGGCCCGTCAGGCGCTGGGCGGCCGCGTGTTCGACGTGCTTGGCAAGCTCGCCTTCGAAGCCGACGGCAAGGTGATGACCCTGCGCGACCTGCTCATCGAGGCGATTCGCTTTGGCGAGCGTCCCGAGACCAAGGCCCATCTCACCACTGTCCTCGACGCTGCGCTGGACAAGGGCCACTTGCAGACGCTGCTCGAAGAGCGCCAGCTCGTGCATGACAGCTTGGATGCCTCGCGCATCCAGCGCATCCGTGAGGACATGGAACGGGCCGAGGCGCGTCGCCTGCAACCCTTCTACATCGAATCCTTCTTTCTCGAAGCCTTCAAGCGCCTGGGCGGCAATCTGCGGCAGCGCGAGCCGCGACGCTACGAGATCAACCATGTGCCGGTGCAGATACGAAACCGAGACCGGCTGATCGGAATCGGCGAACCGGTGCTGCCGCGCTACGAACGCATCGCTTTCGAGAAAGACCTGGTCGCCCCGCACGGACAGCCGTTGGCGGCCTTCGTCTGCCCGGGCCATCCCCTGCTCGACGCGGTCATCGATTTGACACTGGAGCGCAACCGCGATCTGCTCAAGCGCGGCACGGTGCTCGTCGACGAGCGCGACCCGGGCACCCGGCCGCGCGTGCTGTTCTATCTCGAACATGCGATCCAGGACGCCTCTCTCGACCACGACGGCAGCCGCCGTATCATTTCCAAGCGCATGTTGTACGTGGAGATGGACGAAACGGGCGGTGCATCCCATGTGCACTACGCGCCTTACCTCGATTTTCGTCCCCTGGCCGAAGGCGAGCCCGGTGTCGAAGCGCTGCTCGCCCGGCCGGAGTGCCAATGGATCACCCGCGATCTCGAAAAGACCGCTCAGGGATATGCGGTCGCCCATGTCGTGCCCGAGCACCTGGCTGAGGTGAGAAACCGCAAGCTCGCGCTCATCGCCAAGACCGAGGCGGCGGTCAAGGATCGGCTGACCAAGGAAATCAATTACTGGGATTTCCGCGCCGAGGAACTCAAGCTACAGGAGCAGGCCGGCAGACCCAATGCCAAGCTCAACTCCAGTGAAGCCAGGAAGCGCGCCGATCTCCTGCAGGGCCGCCTGCAAAAGCGCCTCGAAGAACTGCGGCTCGAAGCGCAGATCTCGCCGCTGCCCCCGGTGGTGCTGGGCGGGATGCTGGTCGTCCCCATCGGGCTCATCCGGCAGATGACGCCTGCCGCTGCGTCGGCACAGACTTTCAACCCGGGCGACAACCGACGGGCGGCCGCCCGTGCGCGCGCCATCGTCATGGAGGTCGAGCGCGGCCTCGGCTTCGAGCCCACCGACCGGGAAACCGAAAAGCTCGGCTACGACATCGAAAGCCGCGTGCCGGGCACTGGCCGCTTGCGCTTCATCGAGGTCAAGGGTCGCGGCAGTGGTGCCTCGACCCTTACCGTCACCCGCAACGAGATTCTCTATTCGCTCAACAAGCCCGAGGACTTCATCCTCGCCATCGTCGAGTTTCTTGACGACCGGAACTACAAGGTGCACTACCTGCGGCAGCCCTTCAACCGCGAGCCGGATTTCGGGGTGACCAGCGTCAATTACGATTTTGCCGAGCTCTTGGCGCGCGCCGACGTACCACGATGAGGCCGGGAACGCGAAACTGGATTGATGTGAGGCAGCCTATAACACCAGATAAACTAGTATCAGATTTGATATTTTGCACAAATCATGCAAATATCGGCATCAAATTTAGCTTGATCCTGGATCAGACATCATGATCATTGAATTTCGCGTCGGCAACTATCGCTCGATTGCGGCACCGCAAACCCTCACGATGGCGGCGAGTTCGGACGACCTCCTGACCGAGGATAACGTGGTGGAGGGAGCGACGGAAAAATCTCGCCTGTTGCGTCAGGCCGTTATCTATGGTGCCAACGCCGTCGGCAAGAGCAACCTGCTGATGTCAATGGAGGCTTTGCGCAGTTTGGTCATGTTCTCGGCAGACCTCCAAGAAGGTCAGCCATTGCCCTGGATGACGCCTTTCCGCCTGAACCCGGCCAACGAAGAAACGCCCAGCACTTTCGAGGTTCTCTTCGAGGAAGAAGGCGTGCGGTACCACTATGCGGTGGCTGCGACGGCTGCGCGCGTGATCACCGAATGGCTGGTTGCCTATCCGCTTGGTCGGCCGCAGCGCTGGTTCGAGCGGAGTTACGACACAAGCAAGAAGGCTTACGACTGGTGGTTCGGGGCAAGTTTCAAGGGCAGCCGGAGTCAGCGGGAACTCTGGCAGACCTCGACGCGCAGCAATGCGTTGTTCCTCTCCACGGCGGTCAAGCTCAACAACGAACAACTCAAACCAGTCTTTCACTGGCTGACCCAGAAACTCATCGTCATTTTGCCAGGGAAAGTGGATTTCAATCCCACGCTCAGCGTCGACCTGCTGCGCAGCGACAGCGGCCGGGCACGGGTCATGAAATTCCTGCAAGCCGCCGATATCGGCATCGACCGGCTGGAGTTGCAGGAAACGGACGGATTTCCGCCCCCCCCGTCCGGCATCCCGCTGGAGCCGTGGATGGCCATGCTGTCGCAGATCCCGCCGGGCACGTCTACGCAGGTGAAATGGGCCAAGGTTGTGGCTTGGCATTCCCGCTCGGATGGTGGCGCCGTACCTTTTGACATGCAGGAGGAATCCGACGGCACGCGCAAGCTCTTCGAGTTCATCGGCGGCTGGATCAAGGCGCTGGACATCGGGGCCACGCTCTGCGTCGACGAGATCGACCGCAGCCTACATCCCCATCTCACACGCATGCTCGTGCAACTGTTCCGCAGCGATACCAACCGCAACAAGGGGCAGTTGATCTTCACGACCCACGATACGACGCTGCTCGATCCCGAGTTGCTGCGGCGCGACCAGATCTGGTTTGCCGAGAAGAACGAGGAACGCGCCACCACCATCTATCCGTTGCTCGATTACAGCCCGCGCAAGAACGAGAACCTGGAGCGCGGCTATCTGCTGGGCCGCTACGGGGCGATCCCCTTCGTGGGCGACCTGCGCTTGTGAAAGCGTAATGGCGAAGCGCGTTCACATCTCCACCCTCGATGCCGGCCACCGATCCCGCAGGCAGGCAAGGCAAAAGCCGCAACGCCCGGTCATCCTGATTGTCTGTGAGGGGCAAACCGAAGAAGCCTACTTCCATGCGGTCAAGGAGCGTTACCGGCATGCGAAGACCATCAACGTCAAGATCACGCGCGCCCACTCCGATCCCGTCAAAGTGGTCGAAAAAGGCAAAGTGTCGAATAAGGACAGGGATTTCGACCGGGTCTACTGCGTTGTCGATGGCGACAAGCCGGATCGGATCGAGCGGGCGCTGAAGCATATCGGGACGAGGGACGATCTCGACCTCATTGTTTCTACGCCATGCTTCGAGGTCTGGCTGCTCCTGCACTTCGAGAGGAGCGATGCACCGCTCGCTGCGTGCGCGCAAGCCTGTGATCGTTTGCGGGAACCACACCGCCTGCCCGACTACGCAAAAGGGCTGCGTTACGACTTCATGCAATTGACTGCCCGAATCGACACCGCAATCGACAATGCCGAATGGCTCGCCGCGCGTGGGTTGGATAACCCCGCTACCGATCTCCACCGCCTCCTGACCCATATCCGGCCAGCACCATGACCCCCAAGAAAAAACTCATCGAAGTCGCCCTGCCATTGGAGGCCATCAACCAGGCGGCGGCGCGCGAGAAATCCATCCGCCACGGCCACCCTTCCACGCTGCACCTGTGGTGGGCGCGGCGTCCCTTGGCGGCGGCCCGCGCCGTGATCTTCGCCCAGATGGTCGATGATCCCTCCGCGCATCCCGACCTCTTCCCCACTGAAGCCAAGCAGGAAAAAGAGCGTCAGCGGCTGTTCAGGATCATCGAGGAACTCGTGCAATGGGAGAACACCACCAACGAGGAAGTGCTGCAAAAGGCGCGCGACGCGATCTGGGAGAGCTGGCGACGCGCCTGTGCCGAGAACGCCGATCACCCGCGCGCCAGGGAACTCTTCGACCGCAACAGACTTCCCGCCTTCCACGACCCCTTCGCCGGCGGCGGGGCGCTGCCGCTGGAGGCGCAGCGGCTGGGGCTGGAGAGCTACGCTTCGGATCTCAACCCCGTCGCGGTGCTGATCAACAAGGCGATGATCGAGATTCCGCCGCGCTTTGCCGGCAAGCCGCCGGTCAATCCCGACGTGAAGAAGAAGGCCGACCTCGCCGGCCGCGTCTGGCAGGGCGCACAGGGGCTGGCCGAAGACGTGCGCTATTACGGCCAGTGGATGCGCGACGCAGCGGAAAAGCGCATCGGCCACCTCTATCCCAAGATCGAAGTCACCGCCGCCATGGTGAAAGAGCGGCCCGACCTCAAGCCTTACCTCGGGCAGAAGCTCACCGTCATCGCCTGGCTGTGGGCGCGGACGGTGAAAAGCCCCAACCCGGCCTTCAGCCACGTGGAGGTGCCGCTCGCTTCCACCTTCGTGCTCAGCAGCAAAGCCGGCAAGGAAGCCTACGTGCAGCCCAACCTGCTCCCCTCTCCCTCGGGGAGAGGGGGTGGGGGTGAGGGTTACTACCGCTTCACCGTGCAGGTGGCGGGCAACCCGGGGTTTGATAAGGTGGCGTATGCGCGGGCGAAGAACGGCACCAAGCTGGCGCGTGGCGCGAACTTCAAGTGCCTGATGTCGGGGGCACCGATTTCCCCCGATCACATTTACGGCGAGGCCAACGCCGGACGCATGGGGGCGCGGCTGATGGCCATCGTCGCCGAAGGCACGCGCGGCCGGGTCTATCTCACGCCCACGCCGGAGCACGAGGCCGCCGCGCTTAAGGCCCGGCCCGACTGGAAGCCGGAAGTTGCCATGCCCGAAAACCCGCGCTGGTTCTCACCGCCGCTTTACGGGCTGAAGAACTATGGCGACCTCTTCACCCCCCGCCAGCTGGTCGCCTTGACCACCTTTTCCGATCTGGTCGGCGAAGCGATCGAACGCTGCCGCCAGGATGCGGAGCACGCGTTCCGCGTGCTCGCAGAAGATAGGAAGCAGCGGTTAGGAAATAGCGATTCTTCTATCTCCTACCTACTAAATACTAAACCACTAGACCAAGGCGGCACGGGGGCGCTGGCCTACGCCCAGGCGGTGGGGGTGTATTTGGCGTTCGCGCAAAGCAAAGCATGCAATCGGAACACGAGCCTTTGCCTATGGGAACAGCGGATGGATCGTTTGGTGGCGACTTTTGGCCGTCAAGCTCTGCCGATGGTTTGGGATTACGCCGAAACTAACCCCTTCGCGGGGGCTGGAGGGGACTTATTTGGTACGGTCCTGTCGGTGTGTGAAGTCATCGAAAAGCAGTTCAAACATATCGGTCGTGGTTGCGTCTCCCAAGCAAATGCAGCCGGTCAGGAGATTAGCAGCGGAAAGCTAATTTCAACTGATCCGCCTTACTACGACAACATCGGCTACGCTGATCTCTCCGATTTCTTCTACGTCTGGCTGCGCCGCTCGCTGCGCCCGGTGTTTCCCGATCTCTTTGCCACCCTGGCCGTGCCCAAGGCCGAGGAACTGGTCGCCACGCCCTACCGCCACGGCAGCAAGGAAAAGGCAGAAGCCTTCTTTCTCGATGGCATGACGCAGGCCATGCATCGGCTGGCCGAGCAGGCGCATCCGGCCTATCCGGTGACGATCTATTACGCCTTCAAACAGCAGGAACTAGAAGATAGCAAGCAGAAGTTAGAGAGAAGCCGCGCTACCTCCTATCCACTAACTCCTACCTCCTATGTTTCCACCGGCTGGGACACCTTCCTCGCCGCCGTCATTGAAGCCGGCTTTGGCATCTCCGGTACATGGCCTGTTCGCACCGAACAACCAAAGGGTTTGCGAGCTTTCGAGCAAAACGCGCTGGCCTCCAGCATCGTGCTGGTCTGCCGCAAACGCCCCGAGAATGCCCCCACCGCCAGCCGGCGCGAGTTCCTGAATGCCCTGAAGGACGAACTGCCGGAGGCGTTGAAGCATCTGCAGGCCGGCAACATCGCGCCGGTGGATCTGGCGCAGGCGGCCATCGGCCCCGGCATGGCGGTGTTCACGCGCTACGGCCGCGTGCTCGACGCCGAGGGGCGGGCGCTCACGGTGCGCGAGGCGCTCGCGCTCATCAACGAGGTGCTGGACGAGGCGCTCGCCGAGCAGGAGGGCGACTTCGACGCCGACACGCGCTGGGCGCTCGCCTGGTTCGAGCAGCTGGGCTTCGAGGAAGGCGAGTTCGGCGTTGCCGAGCAGTTGTCCAAGGCCAAGAACACGGCGGTCAGTGGCCTGGTCGAGGCCGGCATCGTCGCGGCCGGCCGGGGCAAGGTGCGGCTTATCAAGCCCGCCGAACTGCCCGCCGACTGGGATCCGATGAGCGACAACCGCCTGACGGTGTGGGAGATGGTGCATCATCTGCTGCGCGTGCTGGAAAGTGGCGGCGAGGCCGCCGCCGCGCAGCTCGCGGCCAAGCTCGGCAGCCAGGCCGAGACCGCGCGCGAGCTGTGCTACCGCCTCTATACGGTCTGCGAACGCAAGAAGCGCGCGGTGGATGCGATGGCCTACAACGCGCTGGTGCAAAGCTGGCCGGAGATCGCGCGGCTGGCGCGCGAGGCGCCGCAGGCGGCAGCGCCGGGCACGGAGGACATGTTTGGCTAAAGGAGGGATGATGCGCTCAGGTCTGCAACTCGACGATGCGCTGCTGGCCCGTTTCTGCCAAGCACATCATATCCGTCGTCTGTCGCTGTTCGGGTCGCAACTCAAGGGCACGGCCCGTCCGGACAGCGACATCGACTTGATCGTGGAGTTCGACCCGGAGCACATGCCCGGTCTCATCGGGGTGGCGGCGATGGAAATCGAGCTCGGGCGCTTGCTCGGGCGCAAGGTCGATCTGCGCACGCCGCGCGATCTGTCGCGCCACTTCCGCGACGAAATCGTGCGGACCGCCGAAGTGCAGTATGAAGCCTGAGGACCACGTGCGCTGGCAGCACATGATCGAGGCGGCGGAGGACGCCCAGCACTTCGTGGCAGGGCGCGCCCGTGCCGATCTGGAGACCGACCGGATGCTCTTGTTTGCCATCCTCCGGGCCATCGAGATCATCGGCGAAGCTGCCAACAAAATTTCGCCGGATACGCGGGCGGCGCATGCCGAGATTCCGTGGGCGGCCATCATCGGCATGCGCCACCGGCTGGTGCATGCTTATTTCGAGATCGATACCGACATCGTCTGGGTGGCCGTGACGCAAGAATTGCCTGCTTTGCTGGCCCAGTTGAAGTCCGTCAGGGAATAGCCCGCCATGGCCATCACCAATCACGACCCGGCAGCCAGGCAGACCGCGCGCCTGGCGCAGGAGGCGCCAGCCGCGGCTGCGCCCCAAAGCGACGACCTATTTGCGTGAGGAACGCCGAGATGAGCCTGATTGACGAAGCCGTGCGCTGCCTGAGCCGGGAATTGCCCGCCGGATCGCGCCTGGTGGTGTTCGGCTCGCAGGCTCGGGGCGATGCGCGCGACGACAGCGATATCGACCTCCTGGTGGTGGAACCGACGGTCACCGACCGCTTTGCCGAGATGGCACGCCTGTCCGCGCTGCTGGGCCGTCGGCGGATTCCGGCCGATGTGGTGGTGATGAGTGCCGATGCCTTCGAGCAGCAGAAGAACGTGACCAATACGCTGGCCTGGCGTGCGGCGCGGGAAGGGCAAATGCATGAGCTCTTCGCTTAAGCACGCACAACCTGGTGATGCTGATCGAACTGCTGCGCAGCGCGGCCATCGACTTGCCGCCGGATGCGGAAGCGCTGGGCAATCTCACACCGTATTGCGTGGTGCTGCGCTATGAAGACCTGCTCGTCGATGCGCCTCCGCCAGCGGATCCCGCCGAATTCGAGGCGGTCGTTTCCCGAACCCTAAGTTGGGCGCAGGCGCGCCTCAATCAGAAACTGGATTGATATGGCCATTACCAATCACGAGCGCGTCGGCAAGGCGCTGGAACTTCTGAAAACCTGCCTCACGCCCTTCGTCGCGCGCCGCGGCGCCGGGGCCAGACGACCTGTTCGCCGCGTGAAATGCATGCAAAACGACGATTTTCTATACATGTCGTGACCGACGTGCATAAAAATGACTGAAATCCCGCCCTTGACCGCGCTACGTCCTGACCGCTTCGACCGGCCGGACATCTTGAAGCGGCTCAACGCCGCCAGCCGCCAGTTGGCCGAGTTGAAGGGCGTCGCCGCCTCGATGCCCAACCAGGGCATTCTGATCAGCACGCTGGGCTTGCAGGAGGCCAAGGACAGTTCCGAGATCGAAAACATCGTCACCACCCACGATGAGCTGTTCCGCGACATCGCCTTCCCCGAGGGCCCCGGCAGTGCGGCCGCCAAGGAGGTGGCGCGTTACCGGCAGGCGCTCGCGATTGGTTACGAGGCGGTGCGGAAAAGCGGTCTTCTGACCAACAACCACATCCTCGCCATCCAGGCCGAGCTGGAGCACAACCGCGCCGGTTTTCGCACGCTGCCCGGCACCGCGCCCAGGGGCGATGGCGGCCGCGTGGTCTATACGCCCCCGCAAGACCCGCAGGCGATCCTTGCGCTGATGGGCGATCTGGAACGTTTCATCAACGACGATGCGCTCTTCGATGCCGACCCGCTGGTGAAGATGGCGCTGATCCACCATCAGTTCGAGAGCATCCACCCCTTCTACGACGGCAACGGGCGCACCGGACGCATCATCAACGTGCTCTATCTGGTCAAGCAGGGCTTGCTCGACACCCCGGTGCTCTACCTGTCGCGCCATATCGTGCGCACCAAGCCGGATTACTACCGTTTGCTGCAAGAAGTCCGAGAACGCGATACGTGGGAAGACTGGGTGCTCTACATGCTCACCGCCGTGGAGCGCACCGCGAGCGAGGGCATCGCCACCATCCAGGCGATCAAGACCCTGTTGCTGGACACCAAGCACCGCATCCGCGCCGGCTACCGCTTCTACAGCCAGGACCTGATCAACAATCTGTTCTCCTATCCCTATACCAAGATCGAGTTCATCGAGCGCGACCTGAAGGTCTCGCGCCTCACCGCCACCAAGTATCTGGAAGCGCTGGTGGCGGGAGGCTTCCTCGTCAAGCGCAAGATCGGGCGCAGCAACTATTACATCAACATGCCGCTCTACGGCACTCTCACCGGCGAAGTCGCGCCGGGCCTGCGGGAATAACACATGGCCATCACCAACCACGAGCGCGTCGGCAAGGCGCTGGAGCACCTCAAGGCTGGTCTCGCACCGTTTGTCGGGCGTGAGATCAAGGCGGCAATTTCCGCCCACAGTCTGACCATGGACAAGGTGCGTAGCTTCGTCGAAGACCCCATGCTGGCCAATAAGCCGATCGAACAATGGGATGTTTCACCCCTGCTCAAGCTGATGTGGGACAGCTGGAACGAGGTGTTCAAGAAGACGCTGGGTTTTTCCGAGCGCAGCCTGGTGTCGGAAATCCGCGATTGGCGCAACAAATGGGCGCACCAGCAGCCCTTCTCCAGCGACGATGCCTATCGCGCCCTCGATTCCGTGGAGCGGCTGCTCACTGCGGTTTCCGCCCCCCAGGCCGAAGAGATCGAACGCGCCAAGATGGAACTCTTGCGCGTGCGCTTCGACGAGCAGGCGCGCACGGAAAAGCGCAAGGTCGCCGCCATCGAGACGGGCGTCGCCGGCAGTCTCAAGCCCTGGCGCGAGGTGGTGATGCCGCACGAGGATGTGGCCAGCGGCCGCTACCAGCAGGCCGAGTTCGCCGCCGACCTGTGGCAGGTGCACCTGGGCGAAGGCACGCCGGAATACCGCGACGCGAAAGAGTTTTTCCGCCGCACTTTTCTCACCGCGAGCCTGAAGGACATGCTGACCAAGGCGGTAGAGCGCCTGACGACGGGCGGCGGCGATCCGGTGGTGCAGTTGCAGACCAACTTCGGCGGCGGCAAGACGCACTCGATGCTGGCGCTCTATCACCTGTTCTCCGGCGTCAGCCCGACGGAACTGGCCGGCATCGACGCGGTATTGTCAGCGGCTGGGGTATCGACGGTGCCCAAGGCCAACCGCGTGGTGCTGGTCGGTAACAAGATCTCGCCGGGCAACCCCTCGGTCAAGCGTGACGGCACGGTGGTGCGCACGCTGTGGGGGGAACTTGCCTGGCAGCTCGGCGGCAAGAAAGCCTACGACCGCGTGGCGGCCGACGACGAAAAGGCCACCAGCCCGGGCGACGTGCTGCGTGAGCTGTTCAACGAGTATGGGCCGTGCCTGATCCTGATCGACGAATGGGTCGCCTATGCGCGCCAATTGCACGACCAGAGCGACCTGCCGGCGGGCGGCTTCGAGACGCAATTCACTTTCGCCCAGGCGCTCACCGAATCGGCCAAACTGGCGAAGCACTGCCTGCTAGTCATCAGCCTGCCGGCTTCCGATACCTCGGGCTCGCCGCACACCCAGGCAGACGACGTGGAGGTGGGCGGCATGCGCGGGCGCGAGGCGCTGGATCGGCTGCGCAACGTGGTCGGGCGCGTGGAATCGTCCTGGCGGCCGGCCACGGCCTTCGAAGGCTTCGAGATCGTCCGCCGGCGCCTCTTTCAGCCGATGAACGATCCGGAACAGTTCAAGCAGCGCGACGTGGTAGCACGGGCGTTTGCCGACTCTTACCGTGCCAATCAGGCCGAGTTTCCGCCCGAGACGCGCGATGCGGAGTATGAGCAGCGCATCAAGGCCGCCTATCCGATCCACCCGGAAATCTTCGACCGGCTCTACTCCGACTGGAGCACGCTCACGAAATTCCAGCGCACGCGCGGCGTGCTGCGGCTGATGGCGGCGGTGATCCACAGCCTCTGGGAGCGCGGCGACCGCAATCCGCTGATCCTGCCGGCCCATATGGCGATTGATGACCCGCGCGTGCAGTCAGAGCTGACCCGCTACCTCTCGGACAACTGGGTGCCGGTCATCGAGAAGGATGTCGATGGCCCGAATTCGCTGCCGATGAAGCTCGACAGCGAGCTGCCCAACCTCGGCAAGTTCTCGGCCTGCCGGCGCGTGGCGCGCGCCATCTACCTCGGCTCGGCGCCGACCACGGCCGCCGCGCACAAGGGCATCGAGGATAGACGGGTGAAGCTCGGCTGCGTGATGCCGGACGAGTCGCCCGCCGTCTTCGGCGATGCGCTGCGCCGCCTGGCGGCGGCTGCCACCTATCTCTACGCCGACGGCCCGCACTATTGGTACTCGACCCAGCCGACGGTGACCAAGCTCGCCGAGGATCGCGCCGAGCAGCTCAAGCGCGAACCGGACAAGGTGGTGGCGGAAATCGAGCGGCGGCTCAAGCTCGATTTGGACAAGACAGGAAACTTTCCACGCATCCACCCGATGCCGACCACCAGCGCCGATGTGCCGGACGACCTCGACGTCCGGCTGGTGGTGCTCGGGCCCGCCCATCCCTATGGCAGGGAGGCTGGCAATGCCGCCGAGACGGCGGCACGGGAGATCCTGGAACGGCGCGGCACTTCGCCGCGGCTCTACCGGAATACGCTGGTCTTCCTGGCCGCAGACAAGACCCGCCTGCAAGACCTCGACGAGGCGGTGCGCAAGTATCTGGCCTGGCAGTCCATCCTCGATGACGAGGCGCAGCTCGAGCTGACCACCCACCAGAAGAAACAGGTCGAGCAGCAAATGGCCGCTGCCGATGGCACGGCCACCGCGCGGCTGCCGGAAACCTGGCAGTGGCTGCTGGTGCCGGTGCAAAGCACGCCGCAGGCCTCCATGACCTGGGAAGTCCTGCGCCTGACCGGGGCGGATGCGCTGGCTGTGCGTGCGGCCAAGAAGCTGCGCAGCGAGGAACTGCTGCTCACGAGTTTCGCCCCGACCCGTCTCAAGATGGAACTCGATCGGGTGCCGCTGTGGCGCGGCGACCATGTGGCGGTCAAGCAACTGATCGAGGACTTCGCGCGTTACCTCTACCTACCGCGCTTGAAAGGGCCGGACGTGTTGCTCTCCGCCATCAACGACGGGGTGAGCCTGCTCACTTGGTCGCAGGAGGGCTTTGGCTACGCCGACGGCTTCGATGAGGCCGTCGGGCGACATAAAGGGCTGCGCGGTGGGATGATGGTCAATCTGACCGATCCGCATTCGACGAGCCTGTTGGTGAAGCCCGATGTGGCCAGCAGACAACTGGATGCCGAGCGAGTGCCAGCACCAGGAAGAACGCCCAATCAACCAGGGGGTGAACCAGGCCAGCCACAACCGCCCGATGGGGCGCCGCAACCCCCACCGGCCACGGCGAAACCAAAGCGTTTCCACGGCACGGTGGTGTTGGACACGACGCGCGCTGGCCGCGATGCCGGCAAGATCGCCGAGGAGGTCATTTCGCACCTGGCCGGTCTGGTAGGTGCCACCGTAACGGTCACCCTGGAAATTGAGGCTCAGATTCCTGAAGGGGCGCCGGACAACGTCGTGCGCATCGTCACCGAGAATGCCCGCACGTTGAAGTTCGAGCCGGGGAGCGGGTTCGAGAAGGAGTAGGGCGGCGCGATCGCCCGCAGTTTCGCGTCGCTCGGTGCTTCGAATGCCGCGTTTTCAGGCCGAATTGAAAGCGGTAGCTTCCCACCGCTGCCCGGCTGGCGTGTTACGACGGCTGAGTTTGGGGAATGAGCGCGCTCGGCCGACTGCAATGGGTCAGGCGCGGGAGCGGGCACCGCAACGCAGCCATCGGAACGCGCAGCAGAAATTTTCACTGACTCTCAGCCCGCCGCCGGTGTCGTGGCGAGTTCCAGCGCCCGCTCGGGCGTGACGATGCCGAACAGGTGCGCCAGCCGGCGCCGCCGGCCGAGTTCGAGCAGCGCCTTGTCCGAGGTGACGAGCCAGCGCGCGCCACCGTCGCGCGCGAGCTCGAGGAATTTCTGGTCGTCCTTGTCGCGGCATTGCGGCAGGGCCGGCCGGTCGCCAAGCGCCGGGGTGGCCCGCGCCGCGAGCCGCACGTAGGCGTCGAAGGCGGCGGCCTGGGCGGCGGGGTCGAGGGCGAAGACGGGATAGGCGAGCACGCGCCGGTACTCGGCGAGGCAGCGCTCGTCAGTGAGCGCGAGCCATTCGCCGGATTGAAGCCGCGCCGCGAGCGGCGCCAGGCGGCTGTCGGCAAAGACGAACAGCGAGACCAGCACGTTGGTGTCGAGCACCACCCGCGCCGGCTCGCCCATCAGGAAGCCTTCGCGTCCTTTTTCTGCGCGTCGAGGCGGAACTTGGCGTAAGAGCCCGGCGCGTCCTCGATCGGCTTGAGCTTGCCCCTGGCCGGGCTGCGCGCCGGCACCCTGCGGTCGTCCAGCGCCGTGATCCATTGCTGCCAGTCGGTCCACCACGAGCCCGGGTGCTGGGTCGCGCCGGCGAGCCACTCGTCGGCGGTCGCCGCGAGCGTGTCGTTGGTCCAGTAGCCGTACTTGTTGGCCGCCGGGGGATTGACGATGCCGGCGATGTGGCCGGAGCCGCCGAGGACGAAGCGCACCGGGCCGGCGAAGCGTTTCGCGCCGAGGTAGGTGCTCTTCCACGGCGCGATGTGGTCCTCGATGGTCGAGATGAAGTAGCTCGGCACGCGGATCTTGCCCAGGTCGATCGGCACGCCCGCGAGGGTGATGCCGCCCGGCTCCTTGAGCAGGTTCTTCATGTACATGTTGCGCAGGTAGAAGCTGTGCATCGCGTAGGGCATGCGCGTCGAGTCCGAGTTCCAGTAGAGCAGGTCGAACGGGAACGGGTCCTTGCCCATCAGATAGTTGTTCACGACGAAGGACCAGATCAGGTCGTTGGCGCGCAGCATGTTGAACGTGCCGGCCATTTCCGAGCCTTCGAGGAAGCCGCGCTCGGCCATCTTCTTTTCCAGGCTGGACACCTGCTGCTCGTCGATGAACACGCCGAGTTCGCCGGGAATCGAGAAATCGAGCATGGTGGTGAAGAAGGTCGCCGAGGCGATGCGCTTGTCGCGCTTCGCGGCCATCCAGGCGAGCGTGGTACCGAGCAGGGTGCCGCCCAGGCAGTAGCCGACGGCGTTGATCTCCTTTTCGCCGGTCTGCTCGCAGACCTTGTCTACCGCCGTCATCGCGCCTTCGAGCAGATAGTCCTCGAAGCTCTTCTTCGCCAGCCGCTCGTCCGGGTTCACCCAGGACATCACGAACACCGTGTGGCCCTGGTCGGTGGCCCACTTGACGAAGGAGTTCTTCTCGCGCAGGTCGAGGATGTAATACTTGTTGATCCACGGCGGGAAGATCAGGAGCGGCCGCTTGAACACCTCCTTGGTCGTCGGCTCGAACTGCAGGAGCTGCATCAGGTCGTTCTGGAAGATCACCTTGCCGGGGGTGGTGGCGACGTTCTTGCCGAGCTCGAAGGCCGTGGTGTCGGTCATGCGGATGCGCAGCTGGCCGTCGCCTTCCTCGATGTCGCGCAGCAGGTTGTTGAAGCCCTTGACCAGGTTCTGGCCGTGGGTGCGCACCGTCTCGCGGAACACCTCGGGATTGGTCAGCGCGAAGTTCGACGGCGAGAGCGCATCGATGAACTGGCGGGTGAAGAAGTTCACCTTCTTCTGCGTCTGCTCGTCGAGGCCCTCGACGCAGCAGACCGTGTCGTGGATGTGGCGCGCGGTGATGAGGTAGCTCTGCTTGATGAAGTCGAAGAGGAAATGCTCTTCCCACTGCGCGTCCTTGAAGCGCTTGTCGTCCTTGGCCGGCTGCGCCACGGGCGGCGCCTCGAGACCCATGAAGCGCAGCGTCGAATGCTGCCAGAGCGAGAAGTAGTCCCAGACCAGGTTCATCTGCGCCTGGGCGAGCCGGTAAGGATTGGCAAGCAGCTTGGCCATCATTTCCATGAACGCCTGGGCGATGCCGAGTTCGTCGGCCGGGGCGGCGACGCCGTGTTTCGCCTGGCGCTGGATGTGCTCGGTGAGCAGACGGGACGCGCGCTGGGCGACTTCGGCGTAGGTCTTGGCGATTTCCTTGGGGTCGGGCAGCGTCTGCTGCTCGGGCTGGGCGGTGCTCATGACTCACTCTCCTCCTGGGTTCCTGACGTAGCGGATGGTGCCGTTCTCGGTGATGCGCTCTAGGCGGCGCTTCTGGTGCAGGTGATGCAGATGGGCGATCGCCTCGCCCATCGCGAACATGGTCTGGTGCGCGTCGGCGATCTCGCGCGGAAAGAGCACCGGGATCAGCTCGGCGGCTGACCGGGGCGACGCGCAGGCGGCGAGGAGCTTGTCGCACTGGCGCGCGTGGTGGTCGTGCAATTGTTCGATGCGTTCGTGCATGCCGCGGAAGGGCAGGCCGTGCGAGGGCAGCACCAGCGTGTCGGCCGGCAGGGCGCGGAAGGCGTCGATCGAGGCGAGGAAGGCGCCGACCGGGTCCCAGTCGGGCGCGCCGGCGAAGGCGCTGACGTTGGTCGAGATGCGCGGCAGCAGCATGTCGCCCGAAATCAGGACGCCCTGCGCCTCGCAGTAGAGGCTCGCGTGCTCGGGCGCATGGCCATGGCCGACGATGACACGCCAGGCGTGCGCGCCGATGGCGATCTCCATGCCGTGCCAGATCGGCCGGAAGGTCGCGGGGATCGCCGGTACGCCGCGCGCGTAGGCGTTGCCGCGGTCGGCGAGCGCCCGGCAGCGCGCCTCGTCGAGGCCGTGGGCGCGGAAGAAGTCGACCATCGCGGTGACGCCAAAGGCGCCCCACTGGTTGCGGATCATCGTGCCGGTCAGGTATTCGCCCTGGGTGATCCAGAGCGGTGCGCCGGTGCGTTCCTCGAGCCAGGCCGCGAGGCCGAGGTGGTCCGGATGAAAGTGCGTGACGATCTGGCGCACGATCCGGCGTGTCGCCAGGACCGGCTTCCAGGCCGCGCGGACCGGCTCGATGGCGATGCCGGTGTCGACGGCCGTCCAGCCTTCACCCTCCTCGATCAGCCAGAGATTGATGTGGTCGAGCGCGAACGGCAGCGGCATGCGCAGCCAGAGTACGCCTTCGGCTACCGCGGTGGCCTGGCCGGGGGAGGGTGGGTGCTGAAATGGATGTTCGATCGGCATCGGCTTGCCGGGCGCGCGTTGCCCGGCCCGGCGAAATCTGTTTGACTGCATCGGCTGCGATGCTCCATAGTCTAGCGGAATCCCGAGCTCTTGTTGCAACGCAACAACGGCCCCCATGGACGAAACGACTTACACGATCACCGAACTGGCGCGCGAGTTCGACCTCACGCCGCGCGCCATCCGCTACTACGAGGACCAGGGCCTGATCAGCCCGCGCCGCGTCGGCATGCAGCGCATCTACAGCAAGCGCGACCGCACGCGGCTCAAGCTGACGCTGCGCGGCCGGCGGCTCGGCCTGTCGATCGCCGAGATCCGCGAACTCATCGACATGTACGACACGGCCACCGAGTCGACGCAGCTTGCCCGGCTGCTCGAGGTGCTCGCCGAGCGTCGCGCCCGCCTCGAACAGCAGCGGGAGGACATCGATGCCATGCTCGCCGAGATCGACGCGATCGAGCAATCGTGCCGGGCGGCGCTGGCCGGTACCCCGTCGGCCCGGGCCGGGTCTCGGCGGCATTGACGTTAACGTCAACGTCAACCTAGAATCACCTTGCCATTTCGGCAGGGAGCGGGAGGAACGATGAGCTACGGCGTACCGCGCGGCGAAGCGCGCCATCAACCGCGCGACCCGCGCTGGCGGGAAAAGACGGAGGCGAGTTTCCGCCGCCAGGGCGTCATGGCGTTGATCGGCGCCTCGCTCGCCGACGTCTGGCCCGGCGGCTGCGAGATCCGGCTGCCCTGGCGCGCCGACCTCACCCAGCAGCACGGCTACTTCCATGCCGGCATCACCTCGACCATCGTCGACAGTGCCGCCGGCTACGCGGGCTTCACGCTGATGCCGGCAAACGCTTCGGTGCTTTCCGTCGAATTCAAGATCAACCTGCTCGCGCCGGCCGACGGCGAACTGCTGATCGCCACCGGCGAGGTGGTCAAGCCGGGCAAGAACCTCGTCATCACGCGGGGCGACGCCTGGGCCGTCAAGGCCGGCAGGCTCACGCACTGTGCGATGATGCAACAGACCCTGATGACCATGCACGGCAAACCGGAGGAACCCGATGACCGGCCTTGACTTCCGACTCGGCGAGGAGATCGACATGCTGCGCGAGGCCGTGCGGGCCTTCGCCGCCGCCGAGATCGCCCCGCGCGCGGCGGCCATCGACCGCGACAACCTCTTTCCGGCCGACCTCTGGCGGAAACTCGGCGACATGGGGCTCCTGGGCATCACCGTGCCCGAGGAAGAGGGCGGCACCGGCCTGGGCTATCTCGCCCACATCGTCGCCATGGAGGAAATCTCGCGCGCCTCGGCCTCGGTGGGGCTCTCCTACGGCGCCCATTCGAACCTCTGCGTCAACCAGATCCGCAGGAACGGCACGGCGGAGCAGAAGCGGCGCTACCTGCCGAAGCTGATCTCCGGCGAGCATGTCGGCGCGCTGGCGATGTCCGAGCCCGGCGCCGGCTCCGACGTCGTCTCGATGAAGCTGCGCGCGGAGAAGCGGGGCGACCGCTACCTCCTCAACGGCAGCAAGATGTGGATCACCAACGGCGGCGATGCGGACACCCTCGTCGTCTATGCCAAGACCGATCCGGCGGCCGGCGCGAAGGGCATCACCGCCTTCCTCGTCGAGAAGGGGTTCAAGGGCTTCTCCTGCGGTAGCCATCTCGACAAGCTGGGCATGCGCGGCTCGAACACCTATCCGCTCTTCTTCGACGACTGCGAGGTGCCCGCGGAAAACGTGCTCGGCGGCGAAGGCAACGGCGTCCGGGTGCTCATGTCGGGGCTCGACTACGAGCGCGCGGTGCTCGCCGGCGGGCCGCTCGGCATCATGGCCGCGTGCATGGACGTGGTGATTCCCTATGTTCACGAGCGCCGGCAGTTCGGCCAGCCGATCGGCGAGTTCCAGCTCATGCAGGGCAAGCTCGCCGACATGTACACGACCTGGCAGGCCACGCGGGCCTATGTCTATGCCGTCGGCCGCGCCTGCGACGCCGGCGACCACGCGCGCACGTTGCGCAAGGACGCCGCCGGCGCCATCCTCTACGCGGCCGAAAAGGCGACCTGGATGGCCGGCGAAGCGATCCAGGCACTGGGCGGCGTCGGCTACACCAACGAGTATCCGGTCGGTCGACTCTGGCGCGACGCCAAGCTCTACGAGATCGGCGCCGGCACCTCGGAAATCCGCCGGATGCTCATCGGCAGGGAACTGTTCATGGAGACGATGTGAGCGAGACGAAACTCAGCCACGGTAACACGCCAGCCGCGTCCCCGCTGGAGGACACGGACCCGGCGCTCCGCCGCCTGTTCGAATACAACCGCCTCTGGGCGAAGCGCATGGAGGAGGCCGAGCCCGGCTTCTTCGCCAAGCTCGCCCATCTGCAGGCGCCCGAATATCTCTGGATCGGCTGCTCGGATTCGCGCGTGCCCGCGAACCAGATCGTCGGCCTGCTGCCGGGCGAGGTCTTCGTCCATCGCAACGTCGCCAATGTCGTCGTGCACACCGACCTCAACTGCCTGTCGGTGATGCAGTACGCGATCGACGTGCTGCGCGTCCGCCACATCATGGTCGTCGGCCACTACGGCTGCGGCGGCGTCACCGCGGCGCTCAACCGCCAGCGCGTCGGCATCGCCGACCTCTGGATCCGCCACGTCCAGGACGTGCACGCCAAGCACCAGGCGCTCGTCGACGCGCTGCCGCCCGAAGCGCGCGTCGACCGGCTCTGCGAGCTCAACGTCATCGAGCAGGTGCAGAACGTCAGCCGTTCCATGGTCGTCCAGGACGCCTGGCGACGCGGCCAGCCGCTCCATGTGCACGGCTGGATCTACGGCCTGCGCGACGGCCTGTTGCGCGACCTCGGCCTGACCGTCAGCCGGCCCGCGGACATCGGGCCGAGCTACGCTGCCGCCCTGGCGTCATTGTCGGAAGGGGAAAAGCCATGATCGATCCGGTGGTCATCGTCTCGGCCGCGCGCACGCCCATCGGCGGCTTCCAGGGCGACTTCGCGGCGCTCACGGCGCCGCAGCTCGGCGCCGCCGCCATCCGCGCCGCCGTCGACCGCGCCGGCATCGCGCCGGAGCAGGTCGACGAGGTGCTGTTCGGCAATGTGCTCCAGGCCGGCGTCGGCCAGGCGCCGTCGCGCCAGGCCGCGCTCGGCGCCGGACTGCCGCGCTCGGTGCCGTGCACGACCATCGGCAAGGTCTGCGGTTCGGGCCTCAAGGCCGTCATGCTCGCGCACGACGGCATCCTCGCCGGCAGCTTCGAGGTTGCGGTTGCCGGCGGCATGGAGTCGATGACCAACGCGCCTTATCTCTTGCCGAAGGCGCGTGGCGGCTACCGGCTCGGCCACGGGCAGCTCCTCGACCACATGTTCCTCGACGGCCTCGAGGACGCCTACACGCCGGAAAACCGCGGCCGGCTGATGGGTACCTTCGCCGAAGACTGCGCCGACCGCTACGGCTTCACGCGCGAAGCGCAGGACGAGTTCGCGATCCGTTCGACCGAGCGCGCCCAAGCCGCGACCGCGGACGGCTCGTTCGCCTGGGAGATCGTGCCGGTGACCGTGCCCGGGAAGAAGGGTGACGCCGTCATCGACCGCGACGAACAGCCGCAGAAGGCCCGGATCGACAAGATCCCGACACTCAGGCCGGCGTTCAGGAAGGACGGCACGGTGACGCCGGCCAACTCGTCGTCGATCTCCGACGGTGCCGCGGCCGTGGTGCTGATGCGCGAATCGAAGGCGCGCGCGCTCGGGCTGGCGCCACTTGCGCGCATCGTCGGCCATGCCACGCACGCCCAGGAACCGGCGTGGTTTACCACCGCGCCGGTCGGCGCGATGCAGAAGCTGCTCGCCAAGACCGGCTGGACGGCCGGGAGCGTCGATCTCTTCGAGATCAACGAGGCCTTCGCCGTCGTCACCATGGCCGCGATGCACGATCTCGGCCTGCCGGCGGACAAGGTCAACATCCACGGCGGCGCTTGCGCCCTGGGCCACCCGATCGGCGCCTCGGGCTGCCGCATCCTGGTCACCCTGCTCGGCGCACTGAAGAAGTACGGCAGGCGCCGCGGCATCGCCAGCCTTTGCATCGGCGGCGGCGAGGCGGTCGCTCTCGCCGTCGAAATGACGGAGGGCCCCTGAGGCCGCGGCAACGGCCAACACGGCGCCGGTTCGCTGCCGGCGGTGCAAAGGCTTCACGAATACTTCAATAACACGCGAGGAGACAGCAGATGACCGAGAAGACAATGGACGCGGAAGACGCGACGGCGGCAGCGCCAATCGTTTTCCGCTTCGATTTTTCCTCACCCTATTCGTACTACGCGAGCGAGAAGATCGACGCGCTCGCCGAGCGCTTCGGCCGCAAGGTGCTCTGGCGGCCGGTGCTGCTCGGCGCCATCTTCAAGCAGCTCGGCACCGTGCCGACCATCCGCCAGCCGGGCATGCACGACTACAGCCTGCGCGACATCGCCCGCTCGGCGCGCTTTCTCGACGTGCCCTTCCGCATGCCGACGCGCTTCCCGGTCGCCACCCAGGTCGCCGCGCGCGCCTACTACTGGATCCACGACCAGGACTGCGCGCTGGCGCGCGATTTCGCCCATGCGACGTTCCGCGCCTATTTCGCCGAGAGCTGCGACATCTCCGAACCGCCCAAGGTGCTGCGCATCGCCGCCCGCCTCGGCGTCGATCCGGTCGCGCTCTCCTCGGCGGTCGAGAATCCGGCGATGAAGGAGCGGCTGCGCGTCGAGACCGATGCGGCGATGAAGGCCGGCATGTTCGGCGCGCCGTGGATCACCGTCGATGGCGAATCCTTCTGGGGCGCCGACCGCCTGCCGCAGCTCGAACGCTGGCTGGAGACCGGGGGCTTCTGATGCCGGTGCTCCGCTCCTCGCTCGATACGCGCAGCGACGAGTTCCGCGCCAATGCCGCGGCCATGCGCGCGCTGGTCGAGGAGCTCCAGCGAAACTCAGCCACGGTGGCACGCGGGGGCAGCGAGGAGGCGCGGGCCAGGCATCTCGCGCGCGGCAAGCTGTTGCCGCGCGACCGCGTCGAGCACCTGCTCGATCCCGGTTCGCCCTTCCTCGAGCTCTCGCCGCTCGCCGCCTGGGGCATGTATGGCGGCGAGGTGCCCGCGGCCTCGATCATCACCGGCATCGGCCGCGTGGCCGGCATCGAGTGCATGATCGTCGCCAACGACGCGACGGTGAAGGGCGGCACCTACTACCCGATGACGGCGAAGAAGCACCTGCGCGCGCAGGAGATCGCGCGCGAGAACCGCCTGCCCTGCCTCTACCTCGTCGATTCCGGCGGCGCCTTCCTGCCCATGCAGGACGAAGTGTTTCCGGACAAGGAACACTTCGGCCGCATCTTCTACAACCAGGCGCAGATGAGCGCCATGGGCATCCCGCAGATCGCGGTGGTCATGGGCTCGTGCACCGCGGGCGGCGCCTACGTCCCGGCGATGTCGGACGAATCGGTCATCGTCAGGGGCCAGGGCACCATCTTTCTCGGCGGTCCGCCCCTGGTGAAGGCCGCGACCGGCGAGGTGGTGAGCGCGGAGGATCTCGGCGGCGGTGACGTGCATACCCGCGTCTCGGGCGTCTGCGACCATCTCGCCGAGAGCGACGCCCACGCGCTCGCCATCGCCCGGCGCATCGTCGCCGGCCTGAACCGCAGGAAGCGCGTCGATCTCGCCCTGGCATCGCCCGAAGAGCCGCGCTATCCGGCCGAGGAACTCTACGGCGTGATCCCGACCGACACGCGCAAGCCCTACGACGTGCGCGAAGTCATCGCCCGCCTGGTCGACGGCTCGCGCTTCGACGAATTCAAGGCGCGCTACGGCACGACGCTCGTCACCGGTCTTGCGCACCTTCACGGCTATCCGGTCGGCATCATCGCCAACAACGGCATCCTGTTCTCGGAATCGGCGCTGAAGGGCGCGCATTTCATCGAACTGTGCGCCCAGCGCGGCATCCCGCTCGTCTTCCTGCAGAACATCACCGGCTTCATGGTCGGCAGGAAGTACGAGAATGCCGGCATCGCCAAGGACGGCGCCAAGATGGTCACGGCGGTGGCCACCGCCCAGGTGCCGAAGTTCACGGTCATCATCGGCGGCTCGTTCGGCGCCGGCAACTACGCGATGTGCGGCCGCGCCTACGGGCCGCGCTTCCTCTGGACCTGGCCGAATGCGCGCATCTCGGTGATGGGCGGTGAGCAGGCCGCCGCGGTGCTCGCCACGGTCCGCCGCGACGGCCTGGAGGCGGCCGGAAAGACCTGGAGCGCCGAAGAGGAGGAAGCCTTCAAGGCGCCGATCCGCGCCCAGTACGAGACGCAGGGAAACCCCTACTACGCGACGGCGCGGCTCTGGGACGACGGCATCCTCGATCCGAAAGAGACCCGGCGCGCGCTCGCCCTCGGCATTTCCGCGGCGCTCAATGCCCCGGTGGCGCCGACGACCTTCGGCGTCTTCCGCATGTAGGGGGCAGGATGTTCGGCAAGCTCTCAGGCGATTTCTCCCAGGAGACCGGGCATGTTTAACAAGATTGTCGTCGCGAACCGGGGAGAAATCGCCTGCCGCATCATCCGCAGCGCGCGACGCATGGGCCTGCGCACGGTCGCCGTGTATTCGGAGGCCGACGGCGGCGCGCTGCATGTGCGGCTCGCCGACGAGGCGGTCTGCATCGGCCCGCCGCCTGCTCAGGCCTCGTATCTCGCCAGCGAGCGGATCGTCGCCGCGGCGAAGGCGACGGGCGCCGAGGCCATCCATCCGGGCTACGGCTTCCTCTCCGAGAATCCGGCGTTCGCGCAGGCCTGCGCCGATGCCGGCATCGTCTTCGTCGGTCCGCCGGTCGGCGCGATTCGGGCCATGGGCCTGAAGTCCGAGAGCCGCCGGCTCATGGAACGGGCCGGCGTGCCGCTCGTGCCCGGCGATCACGGCGACGAACAGGAGCCGCAGCGGCTGCGTGATGCGGCCGAGCGCATCGGCTACCCGGTGCTCATCAAGGCCTCGGCCGGCGGCGGCGGCAAGGGCATGCGCGTCGTCGGCCGGCGCGAGGATTTCCCCGAGGCGCTTGCCGCCTGCAAACGCGAGGCGATGGCCGCGTTCGGCGACGACCGGGTGCTGATCGAGAAGTTCCTCGAGCGGTCCCGTCACATCGAGGTCCAGGTGTTCGCGGACGCCCATGGTCGCTGCATCCATCTCTTCGAGCGCGATTGTTCCGTGCAGCGCCGCCATCAGAAGGTCATCGAGGAGGCGCCGGCGCCGGGCATGACGCCCGAGCGGCGCGCGGCGATGGGCGCGATGGCGGTCCGGGCGGCGCAGGCCGTCGGCTACGTCGGTGCCGGCACGGTCGAGTTCATCGTCGAGCCGGGCGGCGGCTTTTACTTCATGGAAATGAACACGCGCCTGCAGGTCGAACATCCGGTCACCGAGATGAGCACCGGCCTCGACCTCGTCGAGTGGCAGCTCAGGGTCGCCGCCGGCGAACCGCTGCCGCTTGCGCAGGAACAGATCACGATGCGCGGCCACGCCATCGAGGCGCGCCTGTACGCCGAAGATCCCGACCGGGGCTTCCTGCCGTCCACTGGCCGGCTCGAACACCTGGCACTGCCGGCCGAATCGGTCCATGTCCGCGTCGATGCCGGCGTCGGCCAGGGCGACGTCATCACGCCGCATTACGATCCGATGATCACCAAGCTCATCGTCTGGGACGAAGACCGCGAGCGGGCGCGCGCGCGCATGCTCCAGGCGCTCGCCGATGTCCGCATCGTCGGCGTCGCCAACAACGTCGCCTTCCTCTCGCGGGTGGTGGCCTGCCCGTCGTTCCAGGCAGCCGAGCTCGATACCGGGCTCATCGAGCGCGAGCGCCGCTTCCTCTTTCGCGAGGACGACGCGGCCGGGGTGCCGCAAGAAGGCTGGCTCCTCGCGGCGTTGGCCGAGCTTCTGCGCGACCGGGCCTGGGCTCGCGAGGAAGCGGCCGGCAGCGGCGACCCCCATTCTCCCTGGCATCTGCGCGACGGCTGGCGCTTGAACGGCACCGCGCGCCGGGCGATCGACCTGCGCGCCGGCGGGGTCGAGAAGCGCGTCGTCGCGGCGTACGAAGGCGACGGTTTCACGCTCGAGCTCGACGGCCGGCAGCTTGCCGCCAATGGCGAACTCGCAGGCGATGGCACGCTGCGTGCGGATCTCGGCGGCCGGCGGCTGACCGTGACCATCATCGCCGCCGGCGAAAAGCGCCACGTCTTCTTCGACGGCATGAGCTTCGTCTTTTCCGCCGTCGATCCGCTCCATCACGCCGGCGAGGGCGGCGGTGCCGAAGGCGGTCTCACGGCGCCGATGCCCGGCCGGGTGGTCGCGCTGCTCGCCCTGCCGGGGGCGCGGGTGGAGAAAGGTACGCCGCTCGTCATTCTCGAGGCGATGAAGATGGAACACACGCTCTCGGCACCGGTGGCGGGCACGGTGAAAGGCTTCCGCTATGGCGTCGGCGAACAGGTGCCCGATGGCGCGGAGCTCGTCGATTTCGAGAAGGGTGCCTGAGTTGGCCCTGCCCGGCACGGTCCGCATCGTCGAGGTCGGTCCGCGCGACGGCCTGCAGAACGAGCAGGCGACGGTCGCCACCGCGACCAAGATCGAGCTGATCCGCCGCCTCGCCGACTGCGGCCTGACGACGATCGAGGCCACGGCCTTCGTCTCGCCGAAGTGGGTGCCGCAGATGGCCGACGCCGCCGAGGTGATGGCCGGCATCGTGCGGCGACCCGGCGTGCGCCATCCGGTCCTGGTGCCGAACGAAAAGGGGCTGGATGCGGCGCTCGCTGCGGGCGCGACGGACATCGCGGTGTTCGCGGCGGCCTCGGACACCTTCTCGCGGAAGAACATCAACTGCTCGGTCGCCGAATCGATCGCGCGTTTCGCGCCCGTCGTGCGCCGTGCCCGAGACGCCGGCGCCGCGGTGCGCGGCTACGTCTCCTGCGTGCTCGGCTGCCCCTACGAGGGCGAAGTGAAGCCGGCCGCGGTCGCCGCCGTCGCCGAATCGCTGTTCGAGACGGGCTGCGAGGAGATCTCGCTCGGTGACACGATCGGCATCGGCACGCCCGAAGCGAACAAGCGGATGATCGAGACCGTGGCCCGCCGCGTGCCGCTGGAGCGGCTTGCCGGCCACTACCACGACACGCGCGGCATGGCCGTCGCCAACGTCTATGCGGCACTGGAGCTCGGCGTATCCGTGTTCGATGCCTCGGTGGGCGGCCTGGGCGGCTGCCCCTACGCGCCCGGCGCCTCCGGCAACGTCGCCACCGAGGACCTGGTCTGGCTCATGCAGGGTCTCGGCATCGACACCGGCATCGATCTTCACCGGCTCGTCGATACGGCCGCGTGGATCTCCGGCGAACTGGGCCGGGCGCCGGCGTCGAAGGTGGCGCGGGCCGTTTTGGCGGAGGGTGCCCGACGATGAACGAGGGCGTCTATTTCTGTGTCGGCATCTGCCTGCCGGATGCGGAAGAGGCCTATTGCATCGGCTGCGGCCGGCCGTGGGGCGCGCCGGTGCCAGCGCAGCCCGAAGCACCGCCGGCGGTGCCGGCCACGGAAGATGACGCGCCCGCCACGGCTGCCTGAAACCCTGGTCGTCATCGAGCGCGGCTGGTTGTCTTCGAACAGCGTCGTGGCCTTCGACGGCACGGAGGCAACCATGGTGGACAGCGGATACGCCGGCCATGCGGCGCAGACGGTCGCGCTCGTAAACTCAGCCGTGGCAGGACGCCGGCTTTCCCGGGTGATCAACACCCATTCGCATTCCGATCACATCGGCGGCAATGCGGCGCTCAAGCGGGTCTTCGGCTGCCGCATCGTCATTCCGGCCGGCATCGAGGCGCCGGTCCGGGCGTGGGACGAAAACGCACTGTTGCTCGCGCCGGCGGCCCAGCGCGCCGAGCGGTTCGTTCACGACGAGGTCGTGCGCGCGGGCGATACGTTGGTGATGGGCGGACTGGAGTGGCGGGCATTCGCCGCACCCGGACACGACATGAATGCGCTCGTCTTCCACTGCGAGCGCGAAGGGCTGCTGATCTCCGGCGACGCACTCTGGGAAGACGGTTTCGGCGCCGTCTTCGGCGAATTGCTGGGCGATCGGGGAGCACTCGCAGCGACCCGGCGCACATTGGACATGATCGCCGGCCTCGATCCCGCAGTCGTGATTCCCGGTCACGGCCGGCCCTTCGCCGATGTCGGCTTGGCCCTCGATCGCGCCTATCGGCGGCTTTCGGCCTTCGAGGCCGATCCCGCCCGCGTCGCCCGGAACGCGATCAAGGCGTGCTTTCTCTTCAATCTCCTCGACCTCGGTTCCCTGCCGCGCGACCGGCTCGAGAGCCATCTGGAGGGTGTTCCGTTCTTTCGCGACGTCGGCGCGCGCGTGCTGGGCATGGACGTCCCGGCGCTCGCGGCCTGGCTGCTGGGCGAACTCCGGCGCGCCGGCGCCATCGAAGAAAAGGATGGCCGTCTCCAGCCGACGATGGCGGCCTGACCCCGGCTCGGTTATCCTTTCCGCCCATGCAGCTCATCCTGATCAGCGGGCTTTCCGGTTCCGGCAAGTCGATCGCACTCAACGTGCTCGAAGACGCCGGCTATTACTGCGTCGACAATCTGCCCGCCGCGCTCTTGCCCCCGCTCGTCGAGGAACTGCGCGCCGAAGGGCACGGGCGTGTCGCGGTGGCCATGGACATGCGCGGCGGCGCCTCGGTCGTCTCCCGGCTGCCGGCATTGCTGCGCCAGCTGCGCGAGGCCGGCTTCGTCGATCTGCGCTTCGTTTTCCTCGACGCCCGCGACGAGATCCTGATCCAGCGTTTCTCGGAGACGCGCCGCCGGCATCCGCTCGCGGTCGGCGACACCACGCTGGCCGAGGCGATCGCCCGCGAGCGCGAGGCTTTGAGCGAGCTCGCCAGTCTCGGCCACCACATCGACACCAGCAACCTGCGCCCGAACGCGCTGCGCGCCTTCGTCAAGGACTTCGTCGAGATCGGCGAGGCCGGCAGCCTGACGCTGCTCTTCGAATCGTTCGGCTTCAAGCACGGGATTCCGCTCGACGCCGATCTCGTCTTCGATGTCCGCTGCCTGCCCAACCCGCATTACGATCCGCTGCTCCGGCCGCTGACCGGCCTCGACGCGCCGGTCGTCGATTTCCTCGAGGCCCAGCCCGAGGTGCGCATCATGCTCGAGGACATCGCCCGTTTCATCCGGGAGTGGCTGCCGGCCTACATCCGTGACAACCGTTCCTATCTCACGGTGGCGCTCGGCTGCACCGGCGGCCAGCACCGCTCGGTCTGGTTTGCCGAAAAGCTCGCCCAGCGCTTCCGGGGCACGGTTCGCGTCCTCGTGCGCCACCGCAGCCTCGCCGCATGAGCGGCCGGCCGGCGTTGCCATCGCCACGGCGGGCCGGTGCGCCATCGCCACCAGACTCAGCCGTGGTAACACGCCGGTACGGTCACCGGCGTGCCCGGCCGACAGGGGAAAACGCATGAGGGCATGGCTGGGGCTCGCGCGGCCGGGCGACTGGCTCGTCGCCGGCCTCGGCGCAGTTGCGGTGGCGCTCTCCTTTCCGCTCCTGTGGCGCGGCGGACCGGCGGAGCGGGCCGTGATCCGCCTCGACGGCCGCATCGTCGCCGAATACCCGCTCGATGCCGCCAGGCGCATCGAGGTCGCGGGGCCGCTCGGCACCACGGTGGTGGAACTGCGCCCCGGCCGCGCGCGGGTGGCGAGCGATCCGGGCCCGCGCCAGTACTGCGTGAAACAGGGCTGGCTGACCCGGGCCAACGCGGTGGCGATCTGCGCGCCGAATCACGTGAGCCTGGCGCTGGTCGGCCGCCGGCCCGCCTACGATACGCTCAACTACTGAGCAGCGGCTGCCAGCGCTGCCATTCCTCGCGGCAGGGATCGGGCACCGGAATGTTGGTGGGGATCGCCAGGTTTTCGAACGGCGAGAGCGCCTGGCCGACGCGCACAGCGCTCGCGAGACAGTCGAACCAGGCCCAGCCCTGCTCGTTGGCCGAGCGCTTGATCGCCGCGCGGACCGTCTCGGGGAAGTCGAAGCGCGCGAGATAAGTCGCCGTGACCTCGCTGATGGGCGCCGGGAAGAGCTCCTGCTGGAGCCGGGTCTTCGCGGTCGGGTCCTGGCCGCGCGCGCGCTTGCAATAGTCGGACATCAGCTGCGGGAAGGTCTCGGCGACCGCGAGCCAGCCGATGCCGGAAAGCAGCCCGGCCGTAAACGCGTCGTCGGCGAGCCGCGGCGAGATGTCGAACTTCTCCATCAGGCAGCGCATCGCCGCGCCGGTGGCCACTGCGTTGTGCCAGTAGGCCTTGTAGTCGAAGTCGGGGCAGGCACCGCGCCGGTAGCGGACCATCATCTCGGCGACGAAGACGACGCGCCGCACCTGGTTGAGGCCGAGCCGCTGGATGGCGTCGGAAATCGAGGCGGTGCGGCCCGCGGCCGCGAAGACGGCGGCGTTGGCGTAATTGATCAGCGTCGCCGAGATCACCGGGTCGGTCTTGATCGCCTTGACCGCGGCGTTGATGTCGCCTTCCACGGCCGCGGTGCTCACCGCCTGGAACAGCGCGCCCGGGGAGGGCAGGTTGCCGTGCAGCTCCACGGCCTCGAGGAACTGCCGCGCGCTGACGGGAAAGGATTCCGGCGCGCTGCCGTCGATGACGGCCGAGAGCAACTCGAGCGCCGCTTCGCCGACCGGGCCCATTTCCTTGGTGAAGGCATCGACGCCGACACCGCCCGGGAAGCGCTTGAACTGGAGCAGCGGCGCCATGTCCTTGCCGGCCGGCTGGAACACGGCCTCGAAGAAACGGCCCCAGTTGTCGACGATGACCCAGCGCAGGTCGGCCGGCTGGCCGAGCTTCTCGTCGATGTAGGCAAGCGCGGGACCGGCGAGCGCCTCGATCGGCCTGCCGGGATCCTGCCGCGGATCGCAGCCGGCCACCACCAGCGCGGAAAAGCCCTCGGCTGCCGGGAGATACGCCGCGAGAATGCCCCGGCCCGGTTCGACGGTGCCGTCCGGTGCGACCGTGAGCTCGAAGATGGTGGGCCTCATGCCGCGTCGCTGGCCGTGATCGCGATGAGCAGCAGGATTTCCTCGGCGACGGCCTGCGGGAAACCGGTCCGCGTGCCGTCACGGTTGTCCATGAGCAGGGTTTGCAGGAATTGGGCCGCTTCGGGTGTGCGCCAGAGCTTGACCAGCCGCGAGCGGATGTGGGGGTAGTCTTCGAGCGACGCGCGCGTGCTGCCGCCCGGCGCATCCCATTCGTCGGGCTGAACGTTGAAGTGCAGCCGCACTTCGCCGGCGTGCTTCTCGAACTCCTCCTTGTTGCCGTTCAGGCGGTGGATCTCGAGTAGCTTGAGCCACTGGTGCAGCGACTGGCGAGGGTTCTCGCGGATGTGCTCGACGAGCGTCTGGGCGGCCGAGTGGCCGAGCCCCATCGAGGTCATGATGTTGGCGAGCTCGATGGCGGCCGTGGCCGGATCGCTCGGCACCGGCTCGGCGGCCACCGGCAGTTCGGGCCGTGGCGGCTCGAAATCGATGCCCGGCAGCGGCGCCTTGGGCTGTCGCCGGGGCTCTTCCAGGCCGGCGTCGAAGAAAGCGGGCGGCAGCACGTCGTCCCTGGCCTCGGATTCCTTGGGCACGAGGATTGGCGCAGGCGGCGGGGCGGCGTGATCAGGGGGTGAGGCTTTCGTGGCCAGGGGTACGGCACTGGCGACGGCAGCCGGCGGCGGGCTTTCCTGATGGCGGGGCGCGGTGATGTTCGCCGGACTGGCCGAACCGGCAAAGTCCTCATCCGCCGCCACCTCCGCCTGCCGGTGCGCCTTGAAGCGGCGCAGGCCGAAGAGCAACCCGGCACCAAGGATGCCGCCCGCGGCGACCGCGAGGAGCAGGTGCCACCAGCCTTGCTGGTCTTCGCTGTCGCGCGCCGCCTTTTCGGCTGCGCGCTCGGCCTGCCAGCGGGCCTCGCGCTCGGCGGCCTCCTTCTGCAGCCGGGCGATGGTCTTCTTCAGTTCTTCGGTCGCGGCTTCGAGCTCGCGGATCTTCTCGTCGTTGACGGACTGCGCGGACACCTGCTGCTCCATCATGCCCGTGAGCCGGTCGACGAGTGCGATGGTTTCCTTCTCGTCGCGCTTCGTGCCACCGCCGTTGCCGACCACCAGCCGATCCCGGCTGCCGTCGGCCGGCATGCTGCGGGGCGCCGTGGCGGGCTCGCCCTCAGACGCGGCTGGCGCACGACGCGGGGCGGCGCCGTTCACGGCGGCGAGCTCTTCGGGCGTCATCGGTTCGCCGAGCGGCGAGAGGCCGTTTCTGTAATCGCCGGGCCGGCGCGGCGGCACGCCGACGGGAACGACGAGCTCCAGCCCGGCCGGGAGCCGGTGTTGGCGCAACTGCTTCGCGCCGCCGAACACCTGCGGATTGGCTTCGGCGACCCAGCGCATGAAGCGGCCCTGCCGCAGTGGGCCGGGGAAGTGCTTCCTCGCCAGTTGCTCGAGGGTCATCTCGCGGTCGAGGGTGACCCTTCGGCCGGGCAGGCCGTCGGGCAGTCGTCCCTCGGCGGCGGTTTCACGAGCGGCGCCGGATGCCGCGGACGCGGCGACAGCCGGGCCGGCCGAAGCCGCGGCCGTCGCCGGCTTAGCCGGCGCATCCGGCACCTGCGGTGCCTCGCGCCGCGGCGAGGCCATCAGCAGGTAGTCGTGCGAGAGGTTGTAGCCGCAGGCAATGGAAATGCGGAACTCGACGAGCGGCTGCCGGATCGCCGAGCGCGTCGTCACCACGAGGCGCGGAGCGCCGGTGATCCGGTCGACGCGCACCGCGAGATCGCGCGGGAAGTATTCCGGGTCGATGGAATCCGGCATGCGCTGCACCGAAACGCAACCGGAATCGATCGGCCGGTCGATCGTGCCGGTGACGGGGATCTCGACCAGCAGCGATTCGCCGAGCACCGCTTCGCCGATGGCGCGACCGAGTCCGAGGGCATGGCCCACGCCCGGGATCATCAGGACGGCGGCGAGGGCCGCCGCGGTCCTCCACCTCTTCGGCGGGCGGGATTTCCGCGGGCGGCCGCCGTCCATCACCGACGGGCGCGGTCCGGCGATCACTTCACGGACGGAAAGTCTCATAATGGTCATTGTTTACGGCGCCGTCCTGCCGGAATGAAATGGGTTGGGCGCACGGAGTGCCGGCCGATTATATGGCAGGTGCAAATCCCGCCGGCAGCGAGAACAGACGGGCAAATGACCCCCACCATCGTCGAATTGCAGGTTTCCCCGGCCGACCGGCGCGTTGCGCGTTACGCCGCGGCGGCGATCGCGCTCGGCATCGCCGAGGCGGCGATCCCGACGCCGCTGCCGGGCGTCAAGCCGGGGCTTGCGAACATCGTCGTGCTGATCGTGCTCATGCGCCACGGCTGGCGCGAGGCGGCCTGGGTGTCGTTGCTGCGCGTCGTCGCGGGCAGCCTGCTGCTCGGGCAGTTCCTGGCGCCCGGCTTCTTCCTCGGCCTTGCCGGCGCGCTCGCGAGCTTGACGACACTGGCCGTAAGCTCACGTCTGCCCCGCCCGTGGTTCGGCCCGGTGAGTCACAGCGTGCTTGCGGCCTTCGCCCACATCGGCGGGCAGGTGCTCTTGGCGAGGGCCTGGCTGGTGCCGCACGATGGCGTTTTCTACCTCGTGCCGGTGTTCGCCGCCTTCGCGCTGGTCTTTGGGGTCGTCAATGGCCTGATCGCCGCGCGCCTGCTCGAATCGGAGGAACCGAAGTGAACACGATCGCCCTGGCCTTCACCGGCGCGTCCGGCCTCGCCTACGGACTGCGCCTCCTCGAGTGCCTGCTGCGCGCCGACGCGCGGGTCTGGCTGCTCTATTCGCAGGCCGCGCAACTGGTGGCGAAGCAGGAGCTCGGCATGACCATTCCGGCCCAGCCGCGCGAGGCACGCCGCCTGTTCGGGGAACGTTTCGGGGCGCGAGAGGGCGCCCTCGAGGTCTTCGGCGTCCAGGACTGGAACGCGCCGCTCGCCTCGGGATCGAATCCGCCCGATGCCTTCGTCATCTGCCCGTGCAGCATGGGCACGCTGGCGCGGGTCGCGGCGGGGCTCGCCGACGACCTGATCGCCCGCGCCGCCGACGTCGTCCTGAAGGAAGGCAAAAAGCTCGTCCTGGTGCCGCGGGAGACGCCTTTTTCGGCAATCCACCTGGAAAACATGCTTCGGCTGGCGCGGGCCGGTGCGGTGATCCTGCCGCCGAATCCTGGTTTCTACCACCATCCGCAGTCGGTGGCCGACCTCGTCGATTTCGTCGTCGCCCGGATCCTCGACCAGCTCGGGATCGAGCACTCCCTGATGGCCCGCTGGGGCACCTGAAACGCCGGCCGGGCTTGACGGCGGCCACTGGCGCCTTATACTGACTGACCAGTCAGTAATATCGCAAGAGTCCTGCGTGGAAGCCGAAACGATTCCGCTGCGCCGCCGCCGCAAGGAAGCCCGTCCGGGCGAGTTGCTCGAGGCGGCGCTCGAAGTCTTCACCGAGCACGGTTTCGCGGCCGCGCGCCTGGACGAGATCGCCCACCGGGCCGGGGCCTCTAAGGGCACCATCTATCTGTATTTCGAAAGCAAGGAGGCGCTGTTCAAGGCGGCCGTGGAGGCGGCGATCACGCCGGCCCTCGAGGCGGCCGAGGCCGTGGCAGCCGACGGCACGGTGTCGGCGGCGGAATCGCTGCGGCGCTTCGTCCGCCGCTGGTGGCAGGCCACCGGCGAAACCGCGCTCGCCGGGCTGCCCAAACTGCTGGTCGCCGAGTCCGGCAACTTTCCGGAGCTCGCCCGCTGGTTCCACGACAACGTGGTGCTCCGGGCCCAGCGCGCGCTCGCAGCCATCATTGCCCGCGGCGTCGAAGGCGGAGAGTTCCGGTCCGTGGAGCCCATGGTCGCCGCGCGGGTCGTCTTCGCGCCGATCTTCGCTTACCTGCTGTGGCGGCGCGCGTTCGGCGCCTGTGTCCGCGATCTGCCGACGCCGGATGCCTATCTCGCCACCGCGCTGGAAATGCTCACCCTTGGCCTGGTCCGGGAGGTCCCCCGATGAGGAAGCCGTCGAAGCTCTGCCTTCTCCTCGCGTCCGTCGTGCTGTTGGCCGCGTGCGGCAAGGCGCCGCCGCCGCCCGAGGCGGCCGCCGGGCCGAGGCTGGTCCAGGCGCTGAAACTCAGCCGTGGTGACACGCCAGCCGTGCGCAGCTTCAGCGGCGAAGTGCGCGCGCGCCACGAAACGACGCCGGGTTTCCGCATCGGCGGAAAGCTCGTCGAGCGCTTCGTCGATGCCGGCGCGCGCGTGCGGCCGGGGCAGCCGCTGGCGCGGCTCGATCCGGCCGACGCACGGCTCGCGCTCGCCCAAGCGGAGGCGAATGCGGCGCTCGCCGAGGCGGAGCTTCGGCGCGCGGAAGATCTGCGGGCGCGGAATTTCCTCAGCCAGGCGGCCCTCGATGCCAAGGTGACGGCGGCGAAGGCCGCGGCGGCACAGGCGCAGCTGGCGAAGAACCAGGCCGGTTACACGACACTGCACGCCGATGCCGCGGGCATCGTCACCGCGGTGCTGGCCGAGCCCGGACAAGTCGTCGCGGCCGGCCAGCCGGTCTTCCGGCTCGCCCGCGAAGGCGAGTGGGAAGTCGCCTTCGCCCTGCCCGAGGCAGACCTTTCCGCCGTCCGTGTCGGCATGCCGGCGACGGTCCGGCTCTGGGCCGACGGCCGGGTCCTCGCGGGCCGCGTGCGCGAGATCGCGCCGCTCGCCGATCCGGCCACGCGCAGTTTCGCTACGCGCGTCGCCCTGACCGGCGCCCGGGGACCGCTGGCGCTGGGCATGTCGGCGACGGTCGAATTCCCATCGGAGACGGCGGAGGGCATCCGCGTGCCCCATGCCGCGATCGTAGAGCAGGACGGGCGTACCGCGGTCTGGGTGATCGGCGGGGACGCCACCGTGGCCCTGCGTCCGGTGACGGTCCTCCGCTGGAGCGATGGCGGCGCCTGGGTCGGCGACGGCCTGGCCGAGGGCGAAACCATCGTCGCCGCGGGTGCCGCGTTCCTCCGGGCGGGCGAGAAGGTCAGGATCGCCGAAGCAGGGCGCCGATGAAAAAGTTCAACCTCTCCGCCTGGGCGCTCGAGCACCCTTCGATGGTGCTCTATCTGATCCTCGTCCTTGCCGTGGCCGGAACGCTGTCGTTCATCAACCTCGGCCGCGCCGAAGACCCCGATTTCACCTTCAAGGTCATGGTCGTGCGCACCCTCTGGCCGGGCGCGACGGCCAAGGAGGTCGAACAGGAGCTCACCGAGCGGATCGAGCGGAAGCTCCAGGAGACGGCCTGGCTCGACGTGCTCAAGTCGGCGTCGCGGCCCGGCGAGTCGCTGATCTTCGTCATTCTCAAGGATTACACGCCGAAGGCCGAGGTGCCGGAGGCCTGGCGGCAGGTGCGGCGCAAACTCGACGACATCCGCCACACGCTGCCGGCCGGAGTCCAGGGCCCCTACCCGAACGACGAGTTCGGCGACGTCTATGTGAATATCTATGCGCTCACCGGCGACGGCCACGACATGGCCGCGCTGCGCCGGGAGGCCGATCGCCTGGCGAAAGAGCTTCGGGCGGTGCCCGACGTGAAGAAGGTCGATCTCCTCGGTGTCCAGGACGAGAAGGTCTTCATCGACATCCCGCCGGCCCGCCTCGCCTCGCTCGGCCTCACGCCGGCGATGGTCGCCGATGCGCTCGCGCGGCAGAACGCCGTGGTCCCCGCCGGCTTCGTCGAGACCGAGAGCGACCGCATCCGCCTGCGCGTCACCGGCGCCTTCGGCACGGTCGAGGCCATCCGCAATGCCGACCTCGTCGTCGCCGGCCGGCACATCCGCCTCGCCGACATCGCCCGCGTGACGCGCGGCTTCGCCGATCCGCCGAACCCGCGGGTGCGTGTCGGCGGCCGGGACGCGGTCGCCGTCGCCGTGGCGATGAACCGCGGCGGCAACGTCATCCGCCTGGGGGAGAACCTCGCCCGGGCCGTCGAGCGGCATGGCGCCGGCCTGCCCGTGGGCATCGAGGTGCGCAAGGTCTTCGACCAGCCGACCGTGGTCCAGGTCTCGCTCAAGCTGTTCCTCCAGTCGCTCACCGAGGCGCTGGTGATCGTCCTCGCGGTGAGCTTCCTCAGCCTCGGCCTGCGCACCGGGCTGGTCGTGGCGCTGTCGATTCCGCTCGTCCTCGCGCTGACCTTCCTGTTCATGCGCCTCTTCGGCATCGACCTGCACCGGATCTCGCTCGGCGCGCTGATCATCGCCCTCGGGCTGCTCGTCGACGACGCGATCATCGCCATCGAAATGATGGTGGTGAAGATCGAGCAGGGCTGGGACAAGTTCAAGGCCGGCACCTTCGCCTACACGTCCACGGCCTTCCCCATGCTCACCGGCACGCTGATCACCGCGGCAGGCTTCACGCCCGTGGGCTTCGCGCGCTCGGCGGCCGGTGAATACGCCGGCGCGATCTTCTCGGTGACGACCATCGCCCTCCTGACCTCGTGGCTCGTGGCCGTGGTGTTTACGCCCTATCTCGGTTACAAGCTGCTCGATGCCGAAAAGCTGCGCAAGTACGGCGAGGATCATCACGGCGACATCTACGACACGCCCTTCTACCGGCGCGTGCGCGCCACCGTGGAATGGTGCGTGCGCCACCGCAGGACGACGATCGCCGTCACCATCGTCGCCTTCGTCCTCGGCATCGCCGCCTTCAATGCCGGTGTGCAGAAGCAGTTCTTCCCACCCTCGAACCGCGCCGAATTGCTCGTCGATCTCTGGCTGCCGCACGGCAGCTCGCTCAAGGCCACGGAGGCCGCCGTGAAGCGCGTCGAGGCGATGATCGGGGACGACGCCGACGTCGAGAGCTACTCCGCCTACATCGGCAACGGCGCGCCGCGCTTCTATCTGCCGCTCGACCAGCAGCTCTTCAACGACAACTTCGGCCAGCTGGTCATCGTCACGCGCGGGCTCGAGGCGCGCGAGCGGGTCCGCGCCCGGCTGATGGCCGCCTTCGACGCTCCGGACGGCTCATGGAGCCATCTGCGCGCGCGCGTGCAGCGCCTCGAGAACGGCCCGCCGGTCGGCTATCCGGTCGTCTTCCGCGTCAGCGGCGAGGATCCGGCGATGCTGCGCTCGATCGCCGGCGACGTCGCCGAGGTGATGCGCGCCAACCCGAACCTGCGCGACGTGAACTTCGACTGGCACGAGATGGCCAAGAGCGTCCGCATCAGGATCGACCAGGACCGCGCGCGCCAGCTCGGCGTGTCCAGCCAGGACATCGCGCAGATGCTCCAGGCCCACGAGGTCGGCGCCACACTGACCCAGTACCGCGAAGGCGACCAGGTGATCGACGTCGTCTGGCGTGCCTCGGCGGAGGACCGCGGCCGGCTGGACCGGCTCACCGACCTGCCGGTGCCCGCGGGCGGCAAATGGGTGCCGCTCGCCCAGCTCGCGCGGCTCGAACCGGTGCTCGAGGAGGCGGTCATCTGGCGCCGCGACCGCCTGCCGACGATCCAGGTCCGCGCCGATCTCGCCAATGCCGAGGTCACGGGGCCGACGGCATCGCTGCAGATCGACCCGCAGCTCGATGACATCCGCAAGCGTCTGCCGCCGGGCTACCGCATCGAGATGGGCGGCACCATCGAGGAGTCGGCAAGGAACGAAAACGCGCTCAAGGCGGTCATGCCCATCATGGTCGTCGCCGTGATCACGCTCCTGATGATGCAGCTGCAGAGCATGCGCCGGACCTTCATGGTCCTGCTCACCGCGCCGCTCGGCCTGATCGGCGTCGCCCTGGCGCTCATCGCCTTCGGCAAGCCCTTCGGCTTCGTCGCCAATCTCGGTGTCATCGCCCTGATGGGCATGATCCTGCGCAACTCGGTGATCCTCGTCGATCAGATCGAACAGGACGAAAAGGCCGGCAAGAGCACCTGGGAGGCGATCATCGGTTCGGCGGTGCGCCGGTTCCGGCCGATCATGCTCACGGCCGCCGCAGCGGTGCTGGCGATGATTCCGCTCTCGCGCCAGATCTTCTGGGGGCCGATGGCCGTGGCCATCATGGGCGGGCTGATCGTCGCCACGGTGCTGACCCTGCTGTTCCTGCCGGCGCTCTACGCCGCCTGGTACCGGGTGCGCGAGCCGGTCCAGGCCGGGAGGAATTAGAATTGCATTCACTTTCCCAACCACTTGCCCGGACCGCCAATGCCGGCCGACTGTTAGTGT
>CAZGYD010000060.1:0-12572 GCA_964530115.1 uncultured Rhodocyclaceae bacterium
GCGCGAACAGACGGCGCGCTGAGCCGGCTGACCTCCTCGAGACCCCATCACCGAGATACCGAACATGAATCAAGCTGCTGTCGCCAACCGCAATGCGCTGGAAATTCGCGACCTGAATTTCTACTACGGCAAGTTCCAGGGACTGCGCAACGTCAACCTCGACATCGAGGAGCGCAAGGTCACCGCGTTCATCGGACCGTCGGGCTGTGGCAAGTCTACCCTGCTGCGCACCTTCAACCGCATGTACAGCCTCTACCCAGGCCAGAAGGCCACCGGGGAAATCCGCCTGTATGGCGAGAACATCCTCAGCGATGACCAGGACATCAACCTGATCCGTGCGCGGGTGGGCATGGTCTTCCAGAAACCCACGCCGTTTCCCATGTCGATCTACGACAACATCGCCTTTGGCGTGAAGCTCTACGAAAACCTCAGCAAGAGCGAAATGGATGATCGCGTGGAATGGGCCTTGACCAAGGCTGCACTGTGGGGCGAAGTGAAGGACAAACTGCAGCAAAGCGGCCTGTCGCTGTCGGGTGGCCAGCAGCAACGCCTGTGCATCGCCCGCAGCGTGGCGGTCAAGCCCTCGGTGCTGTTGCTCGACGAGCCGACCTCGGCGCTGGATCCGATTTCCACCGGCAAGGTCGAGGAACTGGTGCACGAACTGGCGCGCGAATATACCATCGCCATCGTGACCCACAACATGCAGCAGGCGGCGCGGGTGTCGGACTACACCGCCTTCATGTTCCTCGGTGAACTCATCGAGTTCGGCGCGACCGACCAGATATTCACCAAGCCCGAGAAAACCCAGACGGAAGACTACATCACCGGCCGGTTTGGGTGATGCGCGGCGCCCCTCGGGGCGCGAGCGACCCATCCGATCAACGCACAAGAAGCAGGGACGACATCATGAGCGACAAGCACCTTTCCGCACAGTTTGACGTAGAGTTGAATGACGTGTCCGCCCGTGTGATGGAACTCGGGGGACTCGTCGAGTCCCAGATTCACACGGCGGTGTATGCGCTCGCGCAGTTCAGCGCCAGCGCCGCTGAGCAGGTGCTGGACGTGGAGCAGCGCGTCAACGCGATGGAGGTCGAGATCGACCGCGAACTGGCCTCCATCATCGCCCGGCGCCAGCCCACGGCGCGCGACCTGCGGCTGCTGATGGCCATCTCCAAGACCACGGCCAACCTCGAGCGCGCCGGCGACGAAGCCGAAAAGATCGCGCGCATGGTTACCTCCATCATCCCGAGCGGTGCCTCGCGCACCCTGCCGGCCTCGGAGCTGCGCGTGGCGGCCGACCTGGCTTCGGGCTTGCTGCGCAAGGCGCTCGATGCCTTCAGCCGCCTCGACGTGTCGATGGCGCTCTCGATCATGAAGGACGACGACCAGATCGACGCCGAATTCGACGGTTTCGTGCGCAAGCTCGTGACCTACATGATGGAAGATCCGCGGGCCATTTCGCCCAGTCTCGATCTGCTGTTCATTGCCAAGGCCATCGAGCGCATTGGCGACCACGCCAAGAACATCGCTGAATTCATCGTTTACGTCGTCAAGGGTGCGGACATCCGCCACACCTCGCGGGAGCACATCGAGTCCGCCTTGAAATGAGAAACATCCCCCGCGTCCTCATCGTCGAAGACGAGGCGGCCATTGCCGAACTCATCGCGGTCAACCTGCGGCACAACGGCTTTCAGCCGATCTGGGCCATGGACGGCGAAACGGCGCAGCGCGAACTCGATGCGGTGTTGCCTGACGTCATCCTGCTCGACTGGATGCTGCCGGGCGTCAGCGGGCTGTCGCTGGCCAAGCGCTGGCGCAGCGATCCGCGCACCAAGAGCGTTCCCCTGCTGATGCTGACCGCGCGCAGCGACGAGGCCGACCGCGTCAACGGCCTCGACGCCGGCGCCGACGACTACATCAGCAAGCCGTTCTCCACGAAGGAACTGCTCGCTCGCATCCGCGCGGTGCTGCGCCGCCGCGCGCCGGAGCAGATGGGGGGGGTCGTCACCGTGGGCGACCTGGTGCTCGACGCCTCGACCTATCGCGTGACCCTGAATCAGCAGCCGCTCAAGCTCGGCCCCACCGAGTTCAAGCTCCTGCATTACTTCATGCAGCACCCGGAGCGGGTGCACAGCCGCGCCCAGTTGCTCGACAAGGTCTGGGGCGATCATGTGTTCATCGAAGAGCGCACGGTCGACGTGCACGTCAAGCGTCTGCGCGAGGCCCTGGGTCCGGGTGGCGCAATGATCGAGACGGTGCGCGGCGCGGGCTACCGGCTGACCGCCCAGGCCACTACCGCAGTGGCGAGCCGCTCCGGCGCGGCGGCAGGGACGGGCGCCGCGGCTTGATGTGAACCAGCAGGGCGCCGGGCGGCGACAATGCGCCGTCTCGTTGCCTGCCTTCGCATCCTCTCGCTTGCGCCCCTGCGGACATGTTCGGTCGTTTCGCACTCCTGCTCCTGTTCCTGCTCTTGCCCGCTGCTGCGGCCTGGGGCGGGCTCGGTGTCGAGGCGGCTCTGCCCGCCGCCGTGCTCGGTGCCTTGGCCTGGCTCGCGTGGGATTGGGCGCGGTTTGCGCGGCTCATGGCCTGGTTGCGCGCCCCCGACCTTGGGTCGCCCCCTCGGCTGGGCACGCCGTGGGGCGAACTCGCTGACCGTTTCCAGCGCCTGCTGCGTGGCCGTGACACGAAACTTGCGGAAAGCGAAAGCCGCCTCGATGCCTTTCTGAGTGCGCTGCAGGCGTCCCCCAACGGCGTCACGCTGCTCGATGCCCGCGGGCACATCGAATGGTGCAACCGAACCGCGGCCGCGCACTTTGGTCTCGATTTGCGGCGTGATCACTTCCAGATGATCGGCAGCCTGGTTCGTGACCCGAATTTCGCGGCCTACTTCGCCAGCCACGACTATGGTCACGAGGTGATCGTCAGCGGCCGCGAGGGCAGCACCTTCGCGCCGCAGCGCCTGTCGGTTCAATTGCATCCTTACGGAGAGGGGCGTTTGCTGCTGCTCTCGCGCGACGTGACCGCGGTGTCGCAGGCCGAGGCCATGCGGCGGGATTTCGTGGCCAATGTCTCGCACGAAATCCGCACGCCTTTGACCGTGCTCAGCGGCTTCATCGAAACGCTGCAGAGCATCGAACTCGATGCGCCCGAACGTGAACGCTACCTCGCGCTGATGGCCGCCCAGGCCGAGCGCATGCAGACTTTGGTGAACGATTTGCTAACCCTCTCCCGGCTCGAGGGCAGCCCGATGCCCGGCTTCAGCGAGTGGGTGGATCTCGCCGGCCTGATGCGTCAATGCGAAGACGAAGCCCGGGGCCTTGCGGCAACCCTCGCACCGCGCGGAGAAGGCGGCCATGACTTGCAATTCGACGAAGCGCCACCGCTGCAACTGGCAGGAACGCCCGCTGAGTTGCGCAGTGCGTTCTCAAACCTGATTGCCAATGCCTTGCGCTACACACCGCCGAGTGGGCGCGTCGAGGTCGGCTGGCGCTCGGCAGCCGATGGGCGGCTGGAGTTCTTCGTCGCCGACACCGGACCGGGCATCGCGCCAGAGCATATTCCGCGCCTGACCGAGCGCTTTTACCGGGTCGACCAGAGCCGTTCGCGCGAGTCTGGCGGTACGGGCCTGGGGCTGGCCATCGTCAAGCACGTCATCCAGCGCCACGGCGGCGAGTTGCGCATCTCGAGCACCCTGGGCAAGGGGTCGCGGTTTTCGCTGCTGTTCCCGAGCAACCGCGTCAGGGATTTGCCGGAACACGCCTGAAAACGGTCAGGTATTCGTTGTTGTCCGTCGGCCGACGGATCACCGCCGATCGAACCCATGTCCAACCGGCTTCGTCCGTGTGGGGCGGTTGCTCCGGTTCGCCATCGACGATCAACCACGGGCAGCGAACGCCGTCAGCGGCCGTCTGCAGGTTCAGCTTGCCGTGGTAGCGCAGCGCCGCCCTCTGCGCGAGCGTGAGCTCGGCGACCTCGACGCACGCGGGCTGACCGACGACGCCGACGACGCGTTGCACCAGCGGGCCGTAGCTGCGCGCATGGTCGAGCAGGGGCAGCCACAGCGTCATCAGCAACAGCCAGCACAGCGCCGCGCCTCCTGCCGGCAGCACCAGGCTCTTCCAGATCGCAGCCCGGTGCCGGCCGACGCGCCACGCGATCAGCCACAGCCAGCCGGCGCTGGCCAGCAGCGCGAGCGCGGTGGCTCCCGCGGAGAACGAGGGCGCGAAATCGGGTGCGAGCCGGGCCACGTTGGCCGCCGGTTGGGGCGGCACGCCGGTTTGCATGGCAACCCACACGACCCAGATCACCAGAGCGCCCGCGGTGAAGAACAACAGCGTGAACCAGTCGATCAGCGCAGACACGCTGCGCCGCAGCGTCGGCAAGGCGAATGCCGCCAGCGCGGCCAGCGAAGGCAGCGCCAACAACAGCGAGCGATCGCCCGCGGGGGTGACGATAGCGGTTGCCACGGCCACCGACGCGAACCCGAGCGGAACGCTCAGGTGCGGATAGCGCGAGGGCTCACGCAGCTGCAGACGCCAGCGCCACAGTGCCCACAGGGCCAGTAACCAGGTCGGCCAGGTGAACCAGAGCAGAAGGCGGGCAATGTTGCGCCAGGCGATCCAGGTGGGCTCAGGCCAGCGCAGGCGCCACTGCCACAGCCCCAGCGCGAACGCCAGAACCGCCATGCCCAGGCCAAGAACGAGCAGACCGACGGCGATGGAGCGACGCGGCGGTGGGTCTTCCTCGCCGTTCGATGCACCTCGGCCGAGCAGCGCTGCGCTGCCCGCCGCCAGAATAACCGCCATGGCCGGCGCCCCGCTCAGCGTGAGCCCGAGCAGGCCGGTCACGATGAACAGCCAGGTGATTCCGCCGCGCGTGCGCGCGCGCGCCACGCCGAGGAGCAGGATGGCCGTGAAGCCCAGTTGCGCCAGCGCGGGTGTTGCCTCGTGACCCAACTGCGCCAGGCCGAGGCTGGCGAGGAAAGCCAGCAGCGCCCCGTCGGCCACGGCACGCGCATAGTCGGTGGGCTGGGCTTCGCCGCCGAAGGCGAAGCTCACCGGCTGCGCCCCCGCGGTCCGCGCGAGGTGATAGACGGCGTACCAGGTGGCGGCCATGGCCGCAGCGAGCAAGCCCATGAAGGGCAGCCGTGCGGCAAGGGCTGGGTCCGGCGGCAGGTAGGCAATGGCCCACGCGCCGAGCCAGTAGGGCAGCAGGGCGTCGACTTCCGGCGCGGCACCGAGCAGGCGCGGGTGCAGCCAGCTCGCGGAGTTCCATGGCGCAGAACCCGCGAGCTCCAGCATGAAGCCCAGGCTCGTCACATCCGTGCTCTTCCACGGATCGCGCCCGATGAAGCCCGCCAGCAGATACGCGGCGCACAGGCCGAGCAAGGCCCAGCGCGGCAGCCGGCGAACCGCAGCCTGGGTGACGATGGCGGGGGAGGGCGCGCTCACGGGCAATGGCCTTCAGCGGGGTTGGGTCCGCTGAGGTTACGGCAAGATGGGTGGGCTGCGGAGTAGGGGCTCGACCCCAAGCAAAAGGGCAGCACGGTAACCCGGGCTGCCCTCGAAGGTGGCGTCTGAGCGGCTTACTTGGCGACCGCGGTCTTGCCGAAGCGGTTGCGGAACTTCTCGACGCGACCGCCCATGTTGTCGACGGACTTCTGCGTGCCGGTGTAGAAGGGGTGCGACTCGCTCGAGGTTTCGAGCTTGAACAGCGGCAGCTCGCGGCCGTCGTCCATCTTGATGGTTTCCTTCGTGCTGGCGCACGAGCGGGTCACGAACTTGAAGCCGTTGGACAGGTCCACGAAGCAGACTTCGCGGTAGTTGGGGTGAATGCCTTCTTTCATGTTGCCTCTTCCTCATGCGACAGCCGCCCCGGCCCATCCGGAGTACTTCCCGCCAAAAACCGACATTATAGCGGTCAGCCGCCGCGGCGCATCATGTCGAAGAACTCGGAGTTGTTCTTCGTGGCCTTCATGCTCTTGAGCACCATTTCCATCGCTTCGATTTCGTCCATGTTGTACATGAACTGACGCAGGATGCGCGTTTTCTGCAGCACCTCGGGTTGCAGCAGCAGTTCCTCGCGGCGGGTGCCACTGCGGTTGAGGTTGATGGCGGGGAACACGCGCTTTTCGTAGAGGCGGCGTTCGAGGTGGATCTCGCTGTTGCCGGTGCCCTTGAACTCTTCGAAGATGACTTCGTCCATGCGGCTGCCGGTGTCCACCAGCGCCGTTGCGATGATGGTCAGGCTGCCGCCGCCCTCGATATTGCGCGCCGCGCCGAAGAAGCGCTTCGGCTTGTGCAGCGCATTCGCGTCCACACCGCCGGACAGGATCTTGCCGCTGTGCGGCTGTACGGTGTTGTACGCGCGCGCGAGGCGCGTGATCGAGTCGAGCAGGATGACCACATCCTTCCCGCATTCGACCATCCGTTTGGCCATTTCGATGACGATCTCGGCCACCTGGATATGCCGCTCGGGCGGCTCATCGAAGGTCGAGCTCAGGACCTGGGCCTTCGTGTTGCGCTCCATATCCGTCACTTCCTCGGGCCGCTCATCGATCAGGAGGACAATCAGGTGCGCATCCGGATGGTTGGCGGAAATGCTGTTCGCAATCTGCTGGAGTAGCACGGTTTTACCCGTGCGGGGAGGCGCGACGATGAGGCCGCGCTGACCGAACCCGATGGGCGTGAGGATATCCATCACGCGCATCGATATTTCGGTCGGTTTGACCTCGAGGTTGATCCGGCGATCCGGGAAGAGCGGCGTCAGGTTCTCGAAGGGGACCTTCGAGCGCTGCTTTTCCGGCCCGTCGCCATTGATCTTGTCCACCTTGAAGAGGGCGAAAAAGCGTTCTTTGTCCTTCGGCGGGCGGATTTCGCCTTCAACATAATCGCCGGTGCGCAGCGCGAAGCGACGGATTTGCGAGGGAGAAACGTAGAGATCTTCCGGACACGGCAGATAGTTGTTCAACGGCGAGCGCAGGAAACCGAAGCCGTCCGGCAGGATTTCGAGTACGCCGCGACCGAACATCTGGCCGCCCAGCCGCGCGTTGGCGCGCAGGATTTCGAAGATCAGCTCGTGCTTGCGGAGCGCGCCGAGCTCGACCAGACCGTAGCTGTCAGCCATCGCCTTGATGTCCGGGACGGACATCATTTGAAGCTCGAAGAGTTTCAGGACGCGCGGCTCGCCTTGCGGACGCGGCTGTGGTGGCAGTTCGCCCACGTTGCCGTCTGCGTTGGGATTTCCCTCTGTAATCGCGCCGGGCGCACCCGCTACGTTTCCGTCCGCGGGCGGGTCGTCGAAGTCATCCACGGGCGGAGACCACGGCTCATGATGAATACCCGGTCCGCGATCGCGGTGCCCGCCATGATGGCGGTGATGACGGCCCGGGCGCCGGCCGCGCCGGTGCCTGTTGTTGTTGTTCTGTTGCTCGTCCGGCATGTCACGTACTCCTTCTCTCCAGCAGCCGCCAGTGATGCGTCACCAGCGCCGACAAATCCTCGATCGATCCATTGTTCTCCAACACCACATCCGACCGCGCGGCCTTGCGTTCAACGGGCCACTGTGCGCCACGGATCGCCGCGATCCGTGCGGCATCCCAGCCCTTCGCGGCGAGTCGCGCATCGACCACATCCTCGCGCGCGATGACGCACCAGATCGCATCCCATCCCGCTTCAAACGCGGCCTCGAAAAGCAGCGGGACCAACGCCGCGCCGCCTTGCTCCGTGCGCGCCTTCGCACGCCAGCTTTCCACTTCCTGCCGCACGCGCGGATGCAGGATCGATTCCAACTCCGCCCGCGCCGCCTCGTCCGCGAATACCCGCGCGGCGAGGGCTCGGCGATCCAGCCCTCCCTCCGGTCTGCGAACGGCCGCTCCGAAGCGCTGGGTCACGGCGTCGAAGACTTCCACGTCTTCACGCAGCAGGCGATGGACAACCGTATCCGTATCCAGCACCGCCACGCCGATCCGCTCCAAAATGCGGCCGACCTCCGATTTCCCGCACCCCACGCCACCGGTGATCCCCACCACAGGGCGCATGATCAATTCGTCCTCTCCCCCGTCCTGAAACCGGATGATTCCAGCGATCCGCAGAGCGCGAGCAATTCCAGTGCGCGCGGCTGGCGAGGGAAATACTCCATCGCCGCCAGACACGCCCGCTGCGTGGCGCGCAGATCGCCGCGCTGAAATGCCGATTCCGCTCGCGCGACCTCCCGCGCGGCCAGCGCTTCATCGGCTGCGGTGACAACCCGGAAGACGGCGTATTTCACGTTGCGGTACAGCGGCACGAACCACGTTCGTTGATCGGGATCGAACTCAAACCCGCGCGCCGCTGCGTCGGGCTTTGGATCGAGGGCGTTCACAAAATAGCGCATCTGCAGTTCCGGGCTTTCCTTCGAGAACTCGCCGAACGCGTGCACGTAGTACCGTGCGCCGTGCGCATCGGCCCAGTCTCGGAACTCTTTTTCCGTACCGTGAAACAATTTTTCTCCATATTCGCGGACCCGCTTGCGGATCGCGGCGCTTTCAAACTTCGGATGGAGGATGATCGCGCACTTGCCGTAGGCGGCGATGGAACCGCTGACGCCGAAATTGGCCAGCACCGGATCCGGCGCCGCGTGTCGCTCCAACCACATCGTCAATTCATTCAGTTCCCTGAAATACACATTCACCCGACCCCATCGTTCCGGAACGCGCAGGGTGTGGGCCGCCTCCACGAACAATCCGACTCCCGCGAGTACGCCCGCCGCAATGCGCATCCACCGGGAATCCTTCGGAACCGACGACCACGCCGCCCCGATGGCGATACAGGCAAAGAGGGAGAGATAAACGTGAAAACGGGCAAACAACCAGAACGCGACCGCCGAAACCAATACGGCGAAGATCACATCGCCGGTTCTGGGATCAGGTGATTTCCTTGATTGGCGAAAGAGTAGAAAAAGAGCCGGTATTGTCAACGCCAATAATGCCGGAAACAGCATCAGTGCGAGCCGCCAGTCGGTCGAATTGAGCGCCGGCACCCACAAAATTCGCTGCTCGAACGTCAGCAAGGAAGGGTCCGCCGGCTTCGAATTGAGAAAACGAATCTTGGCCCAGAGCAGCTCGGCGAAATGCCCGTAAGCGTCGGCGGGCGCCGTGTAGCGATGCACGACATGGACCAGGAGGATTACGACAGCGACAAAGGCAGCCCGCACCCATGTGTTCCAGGCGACCGGACGCGGAGAAAATGCACGGATCAACCGGAATGCGGCGAGTCCGTGCGCAAGCCCCATCAGGCCGGACGTCAACCAACCCTGCGCGGCGTGATACGGATTCCAGATGCCGACGGCGCACAAGGCGACATATTCCATCCACGTCGCGGCATCCGACTCGTCGGCTCCGCGTATGAGCCGCCAGGCCTGCGTTAGCAATCGGAGCGCGATGTAGTATTTCGCCATGTCCCAGGAGCACAGCGCCAGCGCGAGGGACAGCGCCGCGAGCACCTGCGCGGCGATACGGCTTCGCGCGCGCACGAAGCCGGGCGCCGCGACGGAAAGCGCCCAGTGCGCGACCATGAAGGGCATCGCGAAATTCTCGTGTGATAATTCCTGTCCGGTGGAGCGCATCACGCTGGAGAGCGCGACGGCATAGAACGCCGCGCCCCACCCCGCCGCGCCGATGCTGCGGCGCCAGCGTTACAGTCCCAGCGCCAGAAGCGGGATCGACAGCGAAAACCACGCGGCCTCGATCCGCCGCACACGATCGGGAAACGGGATGGACTCCGGCATCCGCTTCGCCAGCCAGGCGTAGATCGTTTCCGATCCTGTCGTGTACGTCGCGCGGGTTTGAATGCCCTCCGGAAACTGGATCATCGGATCGTGATCCGGCAATCGACCGGTGTCGTGCACCATTTTGACGCGCCGATAGTAGAGCGCACTTTCAAGCGTGAACGGCAGATTCGGTCCGATTCGCCGATATTGCGCTTCCACGATGGCGCGACGTGCGCCGTAGGCCAGCGTGAAGAGAAATGCGCCGGCCAGCAGAAACAGAAGGATGCGAATCAATCGGCCGTTCATGCGATGGATCGACTCAATTAGAACAATTCCAGTTGAGAAGCCGACGCGGGCGGGGCCAGCGAGGGCATGTCCAAGCGGGAGAAGAAGCTTCGCTGTTTCGCTGCATCGGCCTCCTGCACGCGAAGGCGATCCAGGTCGGGCAGCCCCTGCACGTCGCGATTCAGCGTCACGAGGGAGAGATTGCGCTCGATGAGGTCGCGGGACCCGCGCAGCGCTTCCCGCAACTTGTCGCCGGGCACTTCCTCGATCCGTTCAAACAACGCATGGAGCGAACCGAACTGATGGAGCAGCTTCGCGGCGGTCTTCGCACCCACGCCGGGCACGCCCGGGATGTTGTCGACTGCGTCGCCTGTCAGCGCGAGCCAGGCCGGGATCGCGGAGGGCGCGACACCGGTCTTTTCGCGAATTTCTTCCGGCCCCATCACCGGCGCGTCTTTTACAGGCGCGACGATCGACACCCGATCGTTCACCATTTGGAAAAGGTCCTTATCGTTCGTGGCGATCCACACGCGCCCCCCCTGCCCCGCGACGCGCTCGCTCAGCGTGGCCATGACATCATCGGCCTCCTCTCCCTCCAGCAGGATGCGGGGAATCGATTCCGCTTCGAGGTACTCATCCAGCAAGGGCAGCTGCTTCTCTAACGCATCCGGCATCGGGGTCCGCTGCGCCTTGTATTCAGGCAGTTGCTCCATGCGTGCCGCGGGCAAGCCGCCGTCGAATACAACCGCATGATGCGAGGGCTGGAAACGCTCCCGCAGATTTCGCACAGCCTTCACGAAACCCAGGACGGCATTAGTGGGCGTCCCATCTCGCGCAGTGAGCGGGGGAATGGCGTGAAACGCCCGGTATGCGAGCGCCAGCGCGTCGATCAGCAAGAGGGAGATACCATTCAAAGGCTAAGCACAAGATAGATGAATGCTGATCTCGTAATCGTAGTCGTAATCCTAATCGTCATCGCTCCCACGCTAAACGCAAGGCGACCAGGACTACGATTACGATTATGATTACGATTAGGAGAGGGAAAAGCGGAAGTTTGGGGGTCGAGTGAGAAGGGGTTACGGCTTCGCCGCGACGCCCTGAACCTCGCCCTCGATTTCGCCTCGATTGATCGGCTTGCCCGCCGGGTCAACCAAACGCGCCGTCACGAAAATCAGGAGGTTCTTCTTCCGACTGTATTCGCCCTCGCTGCGGAACAGCCGACCTAGGAGCGGGATGTCGCCAAGGAAGGGGATCTTGTCCTTCACGCGGACGAGATCCTCGCGAATCAGGCCGCCCATGACAACCGTCTGACCATCCCAAATGACAATGCTCGTGGTGACGTTCCGGCTGGAGAAGACCGGTTGCGGGATATTGAAGACGAAGGTCTGGTCGCCGGAGAACAGGCCCGTGATCGGGTCGGAGCGCGGAATGCTGACCGTCGACCCGTACTGAATCCAGTCCACCAGTTCCGAGACTTCCGGGACCATCACGAGGTCGATGGTGTAGCCGTCGGGACCGACCGTCGGCGTCACATTCAAAATCACGCCCGTTTCACGCTTCTCAAAACTGCCCGGCGTAACGACCGGGGGCGTGGTGACATTGCCGCTCTCGTTGAATTGAGGCTGTGTGGTCTCGAATTCAGTCGGATAGATGATCTCACGCACGACCTGAATCTGCGCATTGACGCCGCTTCGCGTCGTGACGCGAGGCGCGGATAGCAGGTCCGAGCCGCCGTGCTGCGAGATGGCTTGGATGACAAGCGAAAGTTCCGGATTGGTCAGCACGCTTGCGAAGGTCGCAATACCGCCAATAGGGCTGATTCCAGCGCCAAACTGTGCGCGGGTCGCAGGCTCAATAGATCCCGTGTTGTTATTGCGGCTAAAGAAGCGCAATCCCTTCGTCACGCCGTTCGGATCGGAATTCATCTGAATCCGCTCGGAGGACGCCGCCCAAACGGGCCCTTCTTCTGCGCGATTTCGAAGTTGTCCGTCAGCAGCCATTGGAATCCGAGTTCTTCGAGATCGTCCTGCGAAATCTCGACAAAGCGTGCTTCGATTTCGACCTGATTCGGAATCACGTTCAGTCGCGCCAGGATGCGTTCAAACACTTCGAGATTTTCGGGTGTATTCGCCACAATCAACTGGCTGATCGTCGGGTTGTAGGTGATCGAGGTGCCCTGCGGGAACGGCACGCCCGCGCGCTCGAAGAACTCTTTCACATCGCTCTTTTTGAAGGTCGCGCTTTTTGCGCCGAGCTCGACAAATCCGCCCGCACCCGCCTGCTGGGTATCTTCCTTCTCGACGATGACATCCAGGATCGAGGGTTGCACCGGGTACAGACGCGTAATAACCCGTCCGGTCGGCATATTTTCCGGCGTGATCATCACCACGTTCTCTTCCAAGCGGTATTTCAATCGGGCCACTTCCGTAATGTACTTGATCGCGTCCAGCAGTGAAATACGGCGGAGCGTAAGGGTGATCGTGGGAACACCGGCTGCGGACGCCGGTGCGGCGAAGTCTTGAGCGGGCTGGGCGCCGAAG
>CAZGYD010000061.1:0-1023 GCA_964530115.1 uncultured Rhodocyclaceae bacterium
TGTAATTTCTTTGTGTAGAGTCATGCGACGAACAATAAGTAGCAATCGTAAGACGTCGGCAGCGTCAGTTTTTGAACATAGACAGTTTACGGCGGGGACTACACGGGTATCTAATCCTGTTTGCTACCCCCGCTTTCGTGAATGAGCGTCAGTGCAGGCCCAGGGGGCTGCCTTCGCCATCGGTGTTCCTCCACAGCTCTACGCATTTCACTGCTAAACGTGGAATTCCACCCCCCTCTGCCGCACTCCAGCCTTGCAGTCACAAGCGGAGTTCCCAGGTTAAGCCCGGGGATTTCACACCTGTCTTACAAAGCCGCCTGCGCACGCTTTACGCCCAGTAATTCCGATTAACGCTCGCACCCTACGTATTACCGCGGCTGCTGGCACGTAGTTAGCCGGTGCTTCTTCTTCCGGTACCGTCATTAGCAGATCGTATTAGGATCCACCGTTTCGTTCCGGCCGAAAGGGCTTTACAACCCGAAGGCCTTCTTCACCCACGCGGAATGGCTGGATCAGGGTTGCCCCCATTGTCCAAAATTCCCCACTGCTGCCTCCCGTAGGAGTCTGGACCGTGTCTCAGTTCCAGTGTTGCTGATCATCCTCTCAGACCAGCTACGGATCGTCGCCTTGGTAGGCCTTTACCCCCCCAACTAGCTAATCCGCCATCTGCCGCTCCAATCGCGCGAGGCCGTTTCCGGTCCCCCGCTTTCCCCCTCAGGGCGTATGCGGTATTCATCCGGCTTTCGCCGGGCTATCCGCCACGACTGGGTACGTTCCGATGTATTAGTCACCCGTTCGCCGCTCGCCGCCAGGGTTGCCCCCGCGCTGCCGCCCGACTTGCGTGTGTGAGGCATTCCGCCAGCGTTCAATCTGAGACAGGCTCAAAGTCTTCAGTTCAATGTCTTGGATTATCCCTAATCAGTCGCTCAAACCCCTCAAATCGTTGACGTAGGTCAATTACTTCTCAACGTGGTAGCATCTTCAATTTCTTACCCACCCCGCACACCCAGCCGTCCCCAGTCA
>CAZGYD010000062.1:0-2059 GCA_964530115.1 uncultured Rhodocyclaceae bacterium
GCGATGCCCTCCTTCTCGGCGCGCAGCATGATCGGCGTGCCATGCGTATCATCGGCGCAGACATACCAGCATTCGTGGCCGCGCATCTTCTGGAAGCGCACCCAGATGTCGGTCTGGATGTATTCGACCAGGTGGCCGAGATGAATCGCGCCGTTGGCGTAAGGCAGCGCGGAAGTGACGAGAATCTGGCGGGAGGGCATGATGTGGATTCCACTGGTAGAGACAGGGGGAAACGCTGAAGAAATCGTCGCGAGCGGGCGAAGGGCAAGGCGCCCGGAGCGCAGGAACCGAGACATAACAAAAAGTTAGGCGAGGTTCCGGGCACCGCGCAACGCAAGCCTCGCTCGCGCAGCAGATTTATTCAGCGTTTCCCTGGAAATTCTAGCAAACGCCCTCATCTGCCCGCTGCCTGCGGTAATATTAGACTAAACTGATCAATCATTCGGAGCCCCCATGTCCCTCAACGAACAAACCATCCAGGAAGCCCTCAAGTCGGTCATCGACCCCAACACCGGCAAGGACCTCGTCAGCACCCGGAGCGTCAAGAACATCAAGCTCGACGGCAACGACGTTTCCCTCGACGTCGAGCTTGGCTATCCGGCGAAGAGCCAGATCGACACGATCCGCAAGGCGGTCATCGACGCAATCAAGGCCGTGCCGGGCGTGGGTAACGTCTCGGCCAACGTCTATCAGAAGATCGTCTCGCATGCGGTGCAAAAGGGCGTGAAACTGATCCCGGGCGTGAAGAACATCATCGCCGTCGCCTCCGGCAAGGGCGGCGTCGGCAAGTCCACCACCGCCGTCAACCTCGCGCTGGCGCTCGCCGCCGAAGGCGCCAATGTCGGCCTGCTCGACGCCGACATCTACGGCCCGTCGCAGCCGCAAATGCTGGGCATCCCCGACAGCCAGCCGGAATCGACCGACGGCCGCAAGCTCGAGCCGATGATGGCCCACGGCATCCAGGCGATGTCGATCGGCTTCCTGATCGATCCGGAAACGCCGATGGTCTGGCGCGGCCCGATGGTCACCCAGGCGCTCAACCAGCTGCTCGGCGACACCAACTGGCGCGATCTCGACTATCTGGTCGTCGATCTGCCGCCCGGCACCGGCGACATCCAGCTCACGCTCGCCCAGCAGGTGCCGGTCACCGGCGCGGTGATCGTCACCACGCCGCAGGACATCGCCCTGCTCGACGCCCGGAAGGGCCTCAAGATGTTCGAGAAGGTCGGCATCCCTATTCTGGGCATCGTCGAGAACATGAGCATCCACATCTGCTCGAAGTGCGGCCATGAAGAGCACATCTTCGGCGAGGGTGGCGGCAAGAAGATGTGCGAGGACTACGAGGTGGAATTCTTGGGCGCCCTGCCGCTCGACAAGAACATCCGCGAGCAGGTCGACTCCGGGCACCCGAGCGTCGTCGCCGATCCGAACGGCCGCGTCGCCGAAATCTACCGGACCATCGCCCGGCGCATCGGCGTCAAGATCGCCGAGCAGGCCAAGGATCACAGCAGCAAGTTCCCGACCATCGTCGTGCAGAACACCTGATTCCCCGGCATTTTATGGTGTAATTGGCAGCGCCCCGTCCAGACGGGGCGCTGTCTTTTCAGGCACATTCTGGGCACATTCTTCGAGAGAGCCGGATGAGCATCAAATCGGACAAGTGGATTCGCCGCATGGCGCGGGAGTACGGCATGATCGAGCCGTTCTCGCCCGAGCTGGTGCGCGAGGTCGATGGCCAGAAGATCGTCTCCTACGGCACTTCGAGCTACGGCTACGACATCCGCTGCGCGGACGAATTCCGCGTGTTCACCAACATCAACCATACCATCGTCGACCCGAAGGCCTTCGATCCCGATTCCTTCGTCGAGGTCTCCGGCAAGGGCCATTGCGTGATCCCGCCGAACTCCTTCGCGCTGGCCCGCACCGTCGAATATTTCCGCATCCCGCGCTCGGTGCTCACCATCTGCCTCGGCAAGAGCACCTATGCGCGCTGCGGCATCATCGTCAATGTCACGCCCTTCGAACCCGAATGGGAAGGCTACGTGACGCTCGAATTCTC
>CAZGYD010000063.1:0-1900 GCA_964530115.1 uncultured Rhodocyclaceae bacterium
ATCGAAGGCGCAGCCCAGGCCCAGAGCGGCGCCTTCCTGATCTATCTCGAATCGAGCCTGGTGATCCGCGCGATCCGCATTTATTACCTCCCCAAACTCGTCGCGCTCCTGACCGACACCGACGCCACCTACGCGCAGTCCCGCCACTTCATGGCCACGGTGATGCCGAACAACGTTTCGCGCATCAAGCGCTACCGTCACGACGTGCCGCTCTTCTCCCGGTTCCAGATCGAGCACCAGATCGAGTCGGCCTATTCCCGGCATGTCACCCTGCCCTCGGGCGGCGCCATCGTCATCGATCACACCGAGGCGCTGGTGTCGATCGACGTGAACTCCGGGCGGGCGACGAAGGGCGCCGACATCGAGGAGACGGCCTTCCGCACCAACTGCGAGGCCGCCGACGAGGTCGCGCGCCAGCTGCGCCTGCGCGACCTGGGCGGGTTGATCGTCATCGACTTCATCGACATGGAGAGCGCAAAAAACCAGCGCGAGGTCGAAAACCGCCTGCGCGATGCGCTCAAGTACGACCGCGCCCGCGTCCAGATGGGCAAGATCTCGCGCTTCGGCCTCCTGGAACTGTCACGCCAGCGGCTGCGCCCGGCGCTCGCCGAGACGAGCTACATCCCCTGCCCGCGCTGCACCGGCACGGGCCACATCCGCTCGACAGAGTCGGCAGCCTTGCACATCCTGCGCATCCTCGAAGAGGAAGCGATGAAGGAGAACACCGGCGCCATCCATGCCCAGGTGCCCGTCGATGTCGGCACCTACCTGCTCAACGAAAAGCGCGTCGACATCGCGCGCATCGAGGTCCGCCACCGGATCAATCTCGTCATCGTGCCCAACCGGCACCTCGAGACGCCGCAGCACGAAATCGTCCGCCTCCGCCACGACCAGCTCAACGCCGAAGGGGTGACGCTGCCCAGCTACCAGATGGCCGAGAAGGCCGAAAAGGCCGCCGAGGAGGCCGCCTACCAGCCGCCGTCGGCACAGACGGAGCCCCGCCCGGCGCGACCCGAGGCCGCGGTGCGCGGCATCACCCCGGCGCAGCCCGCGCCCGTGGTGGAGCCGAAGGCGGAATCCCGTTCGGAGGCGAAGGAAGAGACCAAGGCCGAGCCCGGCATCATCGCCAAGATCTTCGCCTGGTTCCGTGGCAACAAGACCGCCCAGGAAGCGCCAGCCGAAGCTACCGCGGCCAAGCCCGAGCGCCGGGAACGGGGCGGCCGTCCCGGCCGGGATCGCAGCGAGCGCAACGATCGGGGCGAACGTGGCGAACGCGGTGGCCGCGGACGTCGCGAGCGTGAGGAAGGCGAGCGCCGGGAACAGCGCGCGCAGCCGCCCCGCCGTGAAGAGGCCACCGAAGCCCAGCCAGCGAAGGACGCCGGCCGGCGCGGCCGTAACGATCGTCAGGAGCGCGGCGAGCGTCCCCAGCGTGGCGAAGGACGCCCCGAACGTGCCCCCCGTCCCGCCCGGCCCGAATCCCCGGCAGTTGAGAATCCCGAGGCCACCGCGGCGGGAATGGCGGCCGTGGTGACACCGCCGGGGGCGGAGGCCGTGACAGCGCCGGAAGCCGCTGCCGCCGAGGGTAGCCGCCGGCGCGGCCGTCGCGGCGGACGCGGCCGTGGCGAACGCCGCGAGGAGGCGGCAGCCAACGTTCCGGGCGCCGAAGCCGCCACGGGTTCGGCGATGCAGGCCGAGGCGGCGGCGCCCGTCGTCGTGGCGCCGAAACCGATGCCCTGGCCGGTGCCCGTGCCGATGCCGGCCCCGGAAGAACCGGAGCCGGCTTACGCCGCCGTTCCAGTAACGGTCGAGGCCGCCCCCCGTCCCTTATACACCTCTCCCAGCCCACGATACCGTACTAGATCTCGTATGCCGGCTGCTGCTTGAAAAAAAAAACACCCAC
>CAZGYD010000064.1:0-48533 GCA_964530115.1 uncultured Rhodocyclaceae bacterium
GATGTCGGCACCCTTGGTGGCGCGGCCGGAGTTGACGTCGATCGCCACCAGCGCCTCGGTGTGGTCGATGACCACCGCGCCGCCGGAGGGCAGATTCACCTGCCTCGAGTAGGCCGACTCGATCTGGTGCTCGATCTGGAACCGGGAGAAGAGCGGCACGTCGTCACGGTAGCGCTTGATGCGCGAAACGTTGTTCGGCATCACCGTGGCCATGAAGTGGCGGGCCTGCTCGTAGATGTCGTCGGTGTCGATCAGGATCTCGCCGATGTCGGCGTGGAAATAATCGCGGATCGCGCGGATCACCAGGCTCGATTCGAGATAGATCAGGAAGGCGCCGCTCTGGGCCTGGGCTGCGCCTTCGATCGCGCGCCAGAGCTGGAGCAGGTAATTGAGATCCCATTGCAGCTCTTCGAGGCTGCGGCCGATGCCGGCGGTGCGGGCGATCAGGCTCATGCCCGGCGGCACTTCGAGCTGATCCATGATCTCGCGCAGCTCCTGGCGGTCCTCGCCCTCGACACGGCGCGAGACGCCGCCGCCGCGCGGGTTGTTGGGCATCAGCACGAGGTAGCGGCCGGCGAGCGAGATGAAGGTCGTCAGCGCCGCGCCCTTGTTGCCGCGCTCGTCCTTCTCGACCTGGACGATCAGTTCCTGGCCGACCTGGAGCGCGTCCTTGATGCTGGCGCGACCGGCATCGACGCCGGGCTTGAAGTAGGAGCGGGAGACCTCCTTGAACGGCAGGAAGCCGTGACGCTCGGCGCCGTAATCGACGAAGGCGGCCTCGAGGCTGGGCTCGATGCGGGTGATCACCGCCTTGTAGATGTTGCCCTTGCGCTGTTCCTTGGCGGCCGATTCGATGTCGAGGTCGATGAGTTTCTGGCCATCGACGATCGCGACGCGGAGTTCCTCGGCCTGCGTCGCATTGAAAAGCATGCGTTTCATCTGTGCTCCCGCGCGAACGGGGCACGACGGATTCCTACAATCCGGCGCACGTCTCCCACGCGGGGCCGGGCCGGCGACTCGTGTTTGTCGGTGGTCAGGTCTGGATCATCGTCCAGCGGGCAAACGGTGGTCGGTTATTGTTGGTGACCGCACGGAAACCGGGGGTCGGTGCCGTGCGGCGAATCGTCTGTGCCAGTGGTGCGCGCAATCAAGTAGTATCGCTGCTTCGGGCGAGCGACATACCCTTTCGGGGCTGCTCCGGGAAGCCGTCCGCTGCGGCGTCGGTCGAGGGGACGGACGGAGCGGGGAACGGCCTCTTGCCGTCACCAGTGTTGCGCCGACGATGCATCCGGCGCTCCGGAACTGGAACAGGCAACGTCCCGGGAGAGCGCCACCGACGCCGCTTCGGGTCGTCGGGCACGCCGTCGCGGGACGGCAAACCGGCGTCCAGTATATTTCAAATGAAAGACTTGAGCAAAGATTCGGCAACTTTACTGGAGGTCGGCGAGGAGGCGGTCGGCCAGCGCATCGACAATTTCCTGCTCAAGGTGGCCAAGGGGGTGCCGAAGAGCCACATCTACCGCATCCTCCGGAGCGGCGAGGTACGGGTCAACAAGGGCCGGGTCGGGGCCGACTACCGGCTGAGGGAAGCCGATGTCGTCCGCGTGCCGCCGATGCGTCTCCCCGCCGCACCGGAGGCGCCCCGCGTGCCGCCGAGGGAGTTCGCGATCGTCTTCGAGGACGAGGCGATGATCGTCATCGACAAGCCGGCCGGGGTCGCGGTTCATGGCGGCAGCGGCGTCGATTACGGCGTGATCGAACAACTGCGCCGGGCGCGCCCGGACGCGCGCTTCCTCGAGCTTGCCCATCGGCTGGACCGCGAGACCTCCGGCCTGCTCATCGTGGCCAAGAAGCGTTCCGCATTGACGAAACTCCATGCGCTCTTCCGGGATGGTCGTATCCGCAAGCGTTATTTCACGCTCGTCCGGGGCCGCTGGTTGAACGCGCGACAGCACGTCCGCCTGCCGTTGCTGAAATCCGTCACCGCCACCGGCGAACGGCGGGTGAGCGTCGACGCGGAAGGCAAACCGGCCCATTCCATCGTCCGGCTGATGGCCCGCTGGGAGAACTTCAGCCTGCTGGAAGTGGAACTGATGACCGGGCGAACGCATCAGATCCGCGTCCATCTCGCGCACTTGGGCTTCCCGATCGCGGGCGACGACAAATACGGCGACTTCGCCCTGAACCGCGATCTGCAGAAAGCCGGCCTGCGACGGATGTTCCTGCACGCGGCGAGCCTCCGGCTAGCCCATCCGCTCGGCGGGGAAATGCTGGAACTGGAATCGCCGTTGCCCCGGGAACTTGCCGAATTTCTCGCCAAAATCAACGACAACGAGCACAGGGAATATGGGCAGGAGGTTTGAGCTCATCGTTTTCGACTGGGACGGCACGCTGATGGACTCGGCAGGCACGATCGTCGCCTGCATCCAGGCCGCGGCCGTCGATCTCGGACTCGATCCGCCGTCGGAGGAGCGCGCGCGGCACGTGATCGGGCTGGGCCTGCATGAGGCGCTCCGGTACGCGCTGCCGGAACTCGAAGAGCACCGGCACGCGGAGCTGGCGGCTCGCTACCGGCACCACTATCTCGCGCAGGACACCCGCCTGACCCTCTTTGACGGGGCCGAATCTTTGGTCCGCGAACTCTCGGATGCCGGCTTCCTCCTCGCGGTGGCGACGGGCAAATCGCGCGCCGGGCTCGACCGGGCGCTCGCGGCGAGCGGTCTTGCCGATGCCTTCCATGCCAGCCGCTGCGCCGACGAATGCCATTCCAAGCCCCATCCGCAGATGCTCGAAGAACTGATGGAGGAACTCGGCGTATTACCACGGCTGAGTTTGATGATCGGCGATACCACGCACGATCTGCACATGGCCAGGAACGCGGGTGTGCCGGCGATCGGCGTGGCCTGGGGCGCCCATCCGGCGAGCGCGCTCGCCGAAGTTGCGCCGCTGCATGTCGCCACGAGCATCGCCGAGCTGCGTGCCTGGCTCGGCGCGAACGCCTGACGGCTGCCGGCGACGCCTGCCCTGCCTTAGAATCCGCGCCGCATACTCGAACGATTTAGCTTGGAAGGAACGACGTGTCGGAGCAGAACGAAACGAACTGGGAGCGCAAGGTGCTCGAAAAGATCGCCCTCGAGGGCATCGCCGAGCAGCGCCGCCATCGCCGCTGGAGCATCTTCTTCAAGCTCCTCGGCTTCGCTTATCTCACGGTGATCATCGCCATCGCGCTCGGCTGGCCCGGCGCGGGCGAGCGGCTGCGTGAAGGCGAGCGGCACACCGCGATGGTCGATCTGCGCGGTGTGATCACCAGCAAGGGCGATGCGAGCGCCGAGAACGTGATCGCCGCCCTCCAGGCGGCCTTCGAGGACAAGAAGACCGCCGGCGTCGTGCTGCGCATCAACAGCCCGGGCGGCAGCCCCGTGCAAGCAGGGATGATCAACGACGAGATCGTCCGCCTGCGCGGCAAGTACCCGGACATTCCGCTCTACGCCGTGGTCGAGGACATCTGTGCCTCCGGGGGCTACTACGTCGCCGCGGCGGCCGACAAGATCTTCGTCGACAAGGCGAGCATCGTCGGTTCGATCGGTGTGCTGATGGACGGTTTCGGTTTCACCGGCACCATGGATAAGCTCGGCGTCGAGCGCCGCCTGCTCACGGCCGGCGAGAACAAGGGCTTCCTCGATCCCTTCTCGCCGCAGAACGCCAAGCACAAGGCGCACGCCGAGCAGATGCTCGCGGAGATCCACGCGCAGTTCATCGATGTGGTGCGCAAGGGCCGGGGCGACCGCCTGAAGGAAACGCCGGAACTGTTCTCCGGCCTGATGTGGTCGGGCGCCAGGAGCGTCGAGCTCGGCCTGACGGACGGCTTCGGCAGCCTCGAATCGGTGGCCCGTGACGTCGTCAAGGCCGAGGAGATCCGCGACTATACGGTCAAGCCCAATCTCGCCGAAAAGCTGGCAAAACAATTCGGCGCCGACATGGCCGAAGGCCTCGCCGGCGCACTGGCGCGGATCAGTCTCCGCTGAGGAAGAGGAAAACGGTCGGCCGCCGGTCGAGCACGGGCGGCGCCGATCGTTGCCAGTCGGCGACCGTCCGGGTCGCAATGAACGCCGTGGGCAGCGTCAGGTCCGCTGCGACGCAAAGCCGAGTCTGGGGCGAAAGATGCGACAGCAGCGCCGCGAACAGCGCCTCGTTGCGATAGGGCGCCTCGATGAAGATCTGCGTCTGCCGCGCGCGCCGCGATTCCCTTTCGAGTTCCCCGATGCGCCGGCCGCGCGCGGGCTCCCTCACGGGCAGATAGCCATGGAAGGCAAAGCGCTGCCCGTCGAGACCCGACGCCATCAGTGCCAGCAACAGCGCGGAAGGTCCGACCAGCGGAACCACCGTGATTCCCGTTTCGTGCGCCCGGCGGACCAGCAGTGCGCCCGGATCGGCGACCGCCGGGCAGCCTGCCTCCGACAGGAGGCCGACGTCTTCGCCGTCCAACAATGGAGCGAGCAGACGGTCGATCTCTTCGGGCGACGGATCGCGGGGGATTTCCCTGATCGCCAGTTCGCGCAATGGGCCGGGATGTCCGAGTCTCCGGAGCTCCGCTCGGGCGCTCCTGGCGTTCTCGGCGATGAAAGTTCGGAGCCGGCAGGCGATGTCGCGCGTGTCGGCCGGCAGATATACCGGCCAGGCGAGCTCGCCGAGGGCCGACGGAATCAGATTGAGGGTTCCCGGCATGAGCGGGAGGTCAGGGCAGTTCGACGCCTTCGGCGCGCAGCATTTCGCAGAGGGCGATCAGCGGCAGACCGACCAGCGCATTCGGGTCGTCGCCGCGCAGCCATTCGAGCAGCGCGATGCCCAGTCCCTCCGAACGGGCGCTGCCGGCGCAATTGAGCGCGTTTTCCTTGTCGAGGTAGCGCAGGATCTCCGCATCGGAAAGTTCGCGGAAGCGGACTTCGGTCGGCACGGCGCGCTGATGGATACGACCAGTCGCTGCATTGAGGAGACACAGACCGGTGTGGAAGATAATCGCCTTGCCGCTCATCGAGCGGAGCTGGGCGAGGGCATTCTCACGGCTTCCCGGTTTGCCGAAACGTTCGTTGCCCCGATAGGCGACCTGATCGGAGCCGATGATCAGCGCGTCCGGGAAACGCCCGGCGACCGCGCGGGCCTTTTCCACGGACAGTCGTTCGGCTGTGGCGGGAGGAGATTCGCCGGGGAGAGGCGATTCATCGATGTCCGGGGCCGCCGTCTCGAAGGGCAGCTGCAGCCGGCCGAGCAGTTCGCGACGGTAAGGCGAAGTGGAGGCGAGGACGAGGCGGGGATGGAAGCTGTCGGCCATGTTTCTGTTTTGACTTGAAAACTGCCGACATGATAACATTCGCCGTTTATGTCCCGGCGGGTGGAAGCTTCATTGTCGGTCGTCATGGATCTCTTCGAGTTCGCTGCCCGGCAGGGCGTGATCGAGGAGGTCGTACCGATGGCGGCGCTTCCCGGCCTGAGTGACGTCGTTGCCGGAGAAAGCCTGCATTGCGTCGTCTCGGGCGAGCGCGACGGCGAGGGTAAGTCGTGGCTCAGCGTGAGGATCTCCGGGCAGGTCGAAGTGGTCTGCCAGCGCTGTCTGGAAGCGATGGCTCTGCCGTTGCGGATCGACAGCCGGCTCCTGCTGATGCGGCCGGGGCAGCCGTGGCCTGACGAAGAACTGGGTGAGGACGGCTGGGATGCCGTCGCGATTGAAGAGGAAAAGGCGCTGTTGCCGATGATCGAAGAGGAAGTGCTGCTGGCGTTGCCGATCGCGCCGCGACACGCCACCTGTACGATGCCGGCGGCGGCCGGTGACGGATCGGAGGCATCGCCGTTCGCGGTGCTGGCAAAGTTGAAGAAAGGAGTCTGAAATGGCCGTACAACAGAACAAGAAGTCCCCGTCGAAGCGTGGCATGCATCGCGCGCACGACTTCCTCACCAACCCCCCGCTGGCCGTCGAGCCGACCACCGGCGAGGTGCATTTGCGCCATCACGTCTCGCCCTCGGGCGTCTACCGGGGCAAGAAGGTGATCAAGACCAAGGGCGAATAATCCCTTTTCCGCATTGGCTGCGGCCAGACGGCGATCCGTCTGGCCGCAATCACGATGACGATCACGATTGCCGTCGACTGCATGGGGGGTGACCACGGCCCGTCGGTCACCGTTCCGGCCGTCCTCGACTTCCTCGATCGCGACAAGGACTGCGCGGCCATTCTCGTCGGCCGGGAGGAGGCGCTGCGGCCCCATCTCGCCAGCGCCTCCGCGTTGTCCGACCGTCTGCGCATCCATCACGCGAGCGAGGTCGTCGAGATGCACGAGCCGGTGGCGACGGCGCTGCGCACGAAGAAGGATTCGTCGATGCGCGTTGCCGCCGAGCTGGTAAAGGAGGGCGTCGCGGATGCGGCCTTATCGGCCGGCAACACCGGTGCGCTGATGGCGATCTCGCGCTTCGTGCTCAAGACGCTGCCGGGCATCGACCGCCCGGCGATCGCCACGATCCTGCCGACGGCGAACGGCCATGTCTATGTTCTCGATCTGGGCGCCAATGTCGATTGCACCGCCGAACACCTGCGCCAGTTCGGCGTCATGGGCTCGCTGCTCGTTTCCGCACTCGAGCACCGCGAACGGCCGACGGTCGGCCTGCTCAACATCGGCGAGGAGGACATCAAGGGCAACGAGGTGGTCAAGCAGGCCGCCGAGCTCCTGAAGGAAAGCGGGCTCAATTTCTGCGGCAACGTCGAGGGCGACCGGATCTGGACGGGGGCAGCCGATGTCATCGTCTGTGACGGCTTCGTCGGCAACGTCGTCCTGAAGTCTTCCGAAGGGCTCGCCCAGATGATCGCCAGGGGCCTCAAGGAGGAGTTCTCGCGCAATGTCTTCACCCGGCTGGCAGCGCTCATGGCTCTGCCCGTGATCCGCGCCTTCAAGCGGCGCTTCGATCACCGGACTTACAACGGCGCCAGTCTCCTCGGCCTGCGGGGCATCGTCTTCAAGAGCCACGGCTCGGCCGATGCCTATGCCTTCCGCTGCGCGCTGCAGCGGGCGGCCGAAGCCGCGCGCGAGCGGCTCCCGGACAAGATTGCCGCCCGTATGGCGGTCCTCCATCCCGAAAGCACGGCCCCAGCATGATTCACGCGAGGATCACCGGCACAGGAAGCCATCTGCCTGGCGAGCCGGTCGGCAATGATGCCCTGATCGCCCGACACGGCCTCGACTCCAGCGATGCCTGGATCGTCGAGCGTACCGGCATCCGCTTCCGGCATTTCGCCGCGCCCGGCGTCTCCTCGTCGGACCTGGCCGTACCTGCGGCCCGTGGGGCGATCGAATCCGCGGGCCGGCGGCCGGACGACATCGATCTGATCGTCGTCGCGACCTCCACGCCCGACTACGTCTTTCCGAGCACCGCGACACTCCTCCAGGACAAGCTCGGCATCCGCAACGGCTGCGCCGCCTTCGACGTCCAGGCCGTCTGCAGCGGCTTCATGTATGCGCTAGGCATCGCCGAGAAATTCATCCGTTCCGGCTCGCACCGGTGCGCCCTGGTCGTGGGGACCGAAGTCTTTTCCCGGATCCTCGACTGGCGGGACCGTGGCACCTGCGTCCTGTTCGGCGATGGCGCCGGCGCCGTCGTCCTCGAAGCCGCGGAGGAGCCCGGCATCCTCGCCTCGGCCCTGCATGCCGATGGCAGCCACAACCGGATCCTCTCTGTTCCAGGTCATCTCGCCGGCGGCCAGCCGATCGGCGACCCGTTGCTGCGCATGGACGGCCAGGCTGTGTTCAAGTTCGCGGTCAAGGTGCTGGCCGAAGTCGCCGACGAGGTGATCGCCGCGGCCGCCCTGTCCGCCGCGGACGTCGACTGGCTGGTGCCGCACCAGGCGAACATCCGAATCATGCAATCGACGGCAAAGAAGCTGCATCTGCCCTTCGAGCGGTGCATCGTCACCGTGGACCGCCATGGCAACACCTCCGCTGCATCCATTCCTCTGGCGCTCGACGAGGCCGTCCGCTCCGGCCGCGTCCGTCGCGGCGATGTCGTCCTGCTGGAAGGTGTCGGCGGCGGCTTCACCTGGGGCGCCACCTTGTTGAGATTTTGAGGTCGACATGAAATTCGCTCTCGTTTTCCCCGGCCAAGGCTCCCAGTCGCTCGGGATGATGGCCGCCTACGGAGACAGCCCCATCATCCGGGCCACCTTCGACGAAGCCTCCGCCGCGCTGGGCCGTGACCTCTGGCAGCTCGTCAGCGAAGGTCCGGCCGAAGCGCTGAACCAGACCGTGAATACCCAGCCCCTGATGCTCACGGCCGACATCGCCGTCTGGCGTCTCTGGAGCGAAAAGGGCGGCCCGCGACCGGCGATGGTGGCCGGCCACAGCCTCGGCGAATATGCCGCGCTCGTCGCCGCCGGCGCATTGAAGCTCGCCGATGCCGTTCCGCTGGTGGAACTGCGCGCCCGGGCGATGCAGGAGGCCGTCCCGGCCGGCGAAGGGGCGATGGCCGCCGTGCTCGGCCTCGAGGCCGAGTCGGTCAAGTCGGCGTGCGCCGAGGCCGCCCAAGGGCAGGTGGTCGAGGCCGTCAATTTCAATTCGCCCGAGCAGACCGTGCTCGCGGGCCACAAGGCCGCCGTCGAGCGTGCCGCGGAAGCCTGCAAGGCGCGCGGGGCGAAGCGCGCGCTGATGCTGCCAGTGTCGGCCCCCTTCCATTGTTCGCTGATGCAGCCGGCGGCCGAACGGCTCAAGCGCCGTCTCACCGACGTCGAGGTTTCGCCCCCGGCCATTCCGGTCCTCAACAACGTCGATGTCGAGGCCGTGAGCGAGCCGGACGCCATCCGTGCCGCACTCGTCCGTCAGGCGGCCTCGCCGGTCCGCTGGGTGGAGACGATGCGCGCGATGCAGGCCGCGGGCATCACGCATGTTTTCGAATGCGGCCCGGGCAAGGTGCTCGCGGGGCTCGTGAAACGCTGCGCCGACGGGCTCTCCGGCGGTGCGATGAACGATCTGGCCGGCCTCGAGGCCGCGCTGGCAACGGTGAGAGGCTGACCATGACGACACTGCAAGGACTGGTGGCCCTGGTGACCGGCGCATCGCGGGGCATCGGCCGCGCCATTGCACTGAAACTCGCGCGTGAGGGCGCCACCGTCGTGGGCACGGCGACCTCCGATGCCGGCGCCGCCGAGATTCAGAAGGCTTTCGATGCAGAAGGCATCCGGGGCTGGGGCGCGAAACTCGACGTCACCGATGCCGCCGCCTGCGAAGCGGTGCTTGCGGAAACCGAAAAACGCTTCGGCCCGGTGCTGATCCTCGTCAACAACGCCGGCATTACCCGCGACAATCTGGCGATGCGCATGAAGGACGAGGACTGGGACGCGGTGATCGACACCAACCTCAAGGCCGTCTTCCGCCTCTGCCGGATGACCATGCGCGGCATGATGAAGGCGCGCCACGGCCGCATCATCAACATCACCTCGGTCGTGGCATCGTCGGGCAATCCGGGACAGGCCAACTACACGGCGGCGAAGGCGGGCGTCGAGGGACTCAGCCGTTCCCTCGCTCAGGAACTCGGCAGCCGCAATATCACGGTCAATTGCGTCGCGCCGGGCCTGATCGACACCGACATGACCCGCCACCTTCCCGAAGAGCAGCGTGCCGCGATGCTGAAAATGATCCCGCTCGGCCGCATGGGGCAGGGCGATGATGTCGCCGCTGCAGTCGCCTTCCTCGCCGGCCCCGGCGCCAGCTACATCACGGGAACGACGCTGCACGTCAACGGCGGCATGTACATGGCCTGAGCGCCGCGGGCTTCGAACCCGCCTGCGCTTTGGTAAACTACCGAGGTTTTTCACTACACCCGTTCAGGGAAGGAGAAATAAATGGAGAACATCGAGCAGCGCGTCAAGAAGATCGTCGCCGAGCAGCTGGGCGTGAACGAGGCCGACATCAAGATCGATTCGTCCTTCGTCGACGACCTCGGTGCCGACTCGCTCGACACGGTCGAACTGGTGATGGCGCTCGAGGAAGAGTTCGAGTGCGAGATCCCGGACGAGGAGGCCGAAAAGATCACCACCGTCCAGCAGGCCATCGACTACATCAACAACAACCTCAAGAAGGCCTGAGTCCATCCCCTGGCCGGGGTTGCCCGGCGCGTTTCCCGGAGAAGAACATCTTGTCGCGTCGCAGAGTCGTGGTCACCGGCCTCGGGGCCGTCTCGCCCGTCGGTAACACCGTCGCCGAAACCTGGGCGAACATCGTCGCCGGCAAAAGCGGCATCGTCCCGATCACCCGCTTCGATGCCTCGGCGTTCAAGGCCAGAATCGCCGGCGAGGTGAAAGGCTTCGACGTCGGCCAGTATCTCTCCGCGAAGGAAGCGCGCCGGATGGATGTCTTCATCCATTACGGCATGGCCGCGGGCATCCAGGCCTTCCGCGACTCCGGCCTCGAGATCACGCCCGAGAACGCCGACCGCGTCGGCATCAACATCGGCTCGGGCATCGGCGGACTGCCGATGATCGAGGAGACGCACAACGACTTCCTCGCCTCCGGTCCGCGCAAGATTTCGCCGTTCTTCATTCCCGGCACCATCATCAACATGATCTCCGGCAACCTGTCGATCATGCTCGGTGCCAAGGGGCCGAATCTTGCGGTGGTCACGGCCTGCACCACGGGCCTTCATGCGATCGGCACGAGTTTCCGGACCATCCAGTACGGCGATGCCGACGTGATGATCTGCGGCGGGGCGGAATCCACCATCACGCCGCTGGCAGTCGGTGGCTTCGGTTCGGCCCAGGCGCTGTCGACGCGCAACGACGACCCGGCCACCGCGAGCCGCCCCTGGGACAAGGATCGCGACGGCTTCGTGCTCGGCGAGGGCGCCGGCGTGCTGGTGCTCGAGGAATACGAGCACGCGAAGAAGCGCGGCGCGCGGATCTACGCCGAACTCGCGGGCTTCGGCATGAGCGGGGATGCCTACCACATGACCGCCCCGGACACCGACGGGCCGCGCCGAAGCATGGTCAACGCGATGAAGGACGCCGGCATCAATGCCGACCAGGTCCATTACATCAACGCTCACGGCACTTCGACGCCGCTCGGCGACAAGAACGAGACCGAGGCGATCAAGCTCGCGCTGGGCGACGCGGCGCGCAAGGCGGTCGTCAATTCGACCAAGTCCATGACCGGCCACCTGCTGGGCGGTGCGGGCGGCCTGGAATCGGTGCTGACGGCGCTGGCGGTCCATCACCAGGTGTCGCCGCCGACGATCAACATCTTCAACCAGGACCCGGAATGCGACCTCGATTACTGTGCCAACACGGCGCGGGAGCTCCGGATCGACGTCGCACTGAAGAACAATTTCGGTTTCGGCGGCACCAACGGCACGCTCGCTTTCCGGCGGATCTAGCCGGCGTCTTACCACGGCTGAGTTTCACACGCCGTGCAGCTGCCCGCCACCCTCCACGTCCACTATCCGTTGCGATTCCTGGTCTGGCTGGGCCTCGCCCACCTGATCGCCGTGATCGCGTTGATGCCCACGACCGTGCCACTCTGGGCGAAGTCCCTGATCTGGTTCCTGCTTGGTATCTCGTATTACCGGACGGTGCGCCAGCCCTGGCCGGCGAGGCTGGTGCTCCGGCCAGACGGCCGCCTGCTCTGGATCGATGCCGAGGGCCTCGATGCCGAGTGCCGGGTGCATCCCTCCACCGTCGTACTCCCCTGGCTGATCATGCTTAGGCTCGATGCGCCGGACGGCCGGCGCAATCTTCCCCTGACGGTCGACGCCCTCGGCACCGAAGGGCATCGCCGGCTGCGCCTCTGGCTCAGGGAGAAGGCCGCCGGCGCGGCGGTGTGAGGATGGTGCTGCGCGCCACCGGCAGCGTCTGCGGATAGTCGCGGCTGTAGTGCAGGCCGCGGCTTTCCTTGCGGCGCCGGGCGCTCCTGACGATGAGGTGTGCCGTCTGGAGCAGGTTGCGCAGTTCGATGAGATCGTTCGAAACGCGGAAATTGGCGTAATACTCGTCGATTTCCCGCTCCAGCAGCCGGATGCGGTGCATCGCGCGTTCGAGCCGCTTGCTCGTGCGCACGATGCCGACGTAGTCCCACATGAAGCGGCGCAGCTCGTCCCAGTTGTGGGAGAGCACGATTTCTTCGTCGGCATCGGTGACCCGGCTTTCGTCCCAGCGCGGCAGCCGGGGGACGCTCAGCGGCTTTTGGGCACGGATGTCCTGGGCTGCCGCCTCGCCGTAAACCACGCACTCCAGCAGCGAGTTGCTGGCCAGGCGGTTGGCGCCGTGCAGACCGGTGCTCGACGCCTCGCCAAGCGCGTAGAGCCCGGGCAGATCGGTTCTCGCCCGCGTATCGACGACGATGCCGCCACACGTGTAGTGCGCCGCCGGCACGACCGGGATCGGCTCCCGGGCGATGTCGATGCCGAGTTCGCGGCAGCGCGCGTAGATGTTGGGGAAATGCTCGCGCAGGAAGGCTTCGCCCTTGTGGGTCATGTCGAGGAAGACGCAGTCGATGCCGTGCTTCTTCATCTCGAAGTCGATGGCGCGGGCGACGATGTCACGGGGGGCCAGTTCCGCCCGCTCGTCATGGTTCGGCATGAAGCGGGTGCCGCCGAGTTCTTTCGGTAGCCGCAGGATGCCGCCCTCGCCGCGCATCGCTTCGGTGATCAGGAAGGACTTCGCGTGCGGGTGATAGAGGCAGGTCGGATGGAACTGGATGAACTCCATGTTGGCCGCGCGGCAGCCGGCGCGCCAGGCCATGGCGATGCCGTCGCCGGTGGCAGTGTCGGGGTTGGTCGTGTAGAGGTAGACCTTGCCGGCGCCGCCGGTGGCGATCACGGTATTCGGCGCCGCCAGCGTCACCACCCGGTCGTTGTCGATGTCGAGCACGTAGGCGCCCCAGCAGCGGTTCTGCGTAAGGCCCAGCTTGGCGCCGGTGATCAGGTCGATGACCAGATGGTTCTCGAGGATCGTGATGTTCGGATGGCGGCGGACCTTTTCGTTCAGGGTCTCCTGAACCGCCGCGCCCGTGGCATCGGCGACATGGATCACGCGCCGGTGGCTGTGGCCGCCCTCGCGGGTCAGGTGATAGCCGGACTGGTCGCGGGTGAAGGGCACGCCCTGGGCGATCAGCCATTCGATCGCTTCCCGTCCGCGCTCGATGACGAAACGCGTGGCCACCGGATCGCAGAGGCCGGCACCGGCCGTGAAGGTGTCCTGGATGTGCGCCTCGATCGAATCGCGGTCGTCGAGCACGGCGGCGATGCCGCCCTGCGCCTTGGCGGTCGCCGAGTCGGCGATCGTCCTCTTCGTCACCAGCGCCACCCGGTGGGTATCGGCGAGACGGAGCGCCACCGTCTGGCCGGCGAGGCCGCTGCCGAAGACGAGGACGTCGAAGGATCGGAGGTAATCGTCGGTCATGCCGGCGGCGACTATAGCATCGGGCCCGGGATTACCGGAACTTAAACGGCGACGAGTTGTCACTACCGGCAGCGAAACGGCGCTGCGATGCGGGTCTCCGAGCCGTTTGTCCGGGGTGCTTGGGCTATACTGCCAGTCCGGCCGGCTGGGCCGGTCAATCCTGGCAGAACACAGAATACCGAGCATCGATGGGTGACCGCGAGGCGGATCAGCTGCTGGTCGAGCGTGTCCAGGCAGGCGACAAGCAGGCCTTCGGGCTCTTGGTCGCCAAGTACCAGCGTAAGTTGCTGCGGCTGATCTCGAGGCTGATCCGCGATCCGGCGGAAGCCGAGGACGTCGCCCAGGAAGCGTTCATCAAGGCGTACCGGGCGCTGCCTTCCTTCAGAGGAGAAAGTGCGTTCTACACATGGCTGTACCGGATCGGCGTCAACACCGCGAAAAACTGGCTGGTCGCCAATGGTCGCCGCGCGCCGACGAGCACCGAACTCGACAACGAGGAGGCGGAAAGCCAGGGCGAGAGCGAGCTGCTGCGGGACGTCGATACGCCGGAACGGCTGTTGATGACCCGGCAGATCGGCGACACGGTGAATGCCGCGATGGCCGAGCTGCCCGAGGAGTTGAGGACGGCGATCACGCTGCGCGAGATCGACGGACTGTCTTACGAAGAAATCGCGGAGGCGATGGATTGCCCGATCGGCACCGTGCGATCGAGGATCTTCCGCGCCCGCGAGGCGATCGCCGCAAGGCTGCGTCCGCTGCTGGACACGGCCCCGGACAGGAGATGGTGAGATGACGAAGGAACTTTCCGCATTGTTCGACGGCGAGCTCGAGGCGCACGAAGCGCCGGCATTGTGGGCCGCCGTCAAGGCCGACCGCACACTCCAGCGCAAGTGGTCCGAATACCAGCTGGTCCGCGATGCGATCCGCGGCGATGGCGCACTCGGCACCGATTTCGCCGCGCGGGTCATGGAGGGCATCGCCGCGGAACCGACGGTGCTCGCACCACGTCCTGCCTCCCGGCGTGCGGTCCGCCCCGGCCTGCCGATGGCGCTGGCCGCCTCGGTCGCCGGGGTCGCGGTGGTCGGCTGGCTGGCGTTCGCCACGATGGCCGAGCGGCCGGACGCGACCGTGACGATCGCCCGGGGTTCCGGCCCGACGGCGCCGGCCCCCGTTCCGGCGGGCCGCATCGCGGCGGCCGTGCCGGCCTCCGCTCAAACCCTCGCGGCGCTGCCGGCCAGGGAGCCACAGACGGGACCCGATTACCGACACTATCTGCTCGCCCACCAGGCAAATGCGACGGGGCTGTACCTGCCGGGCGGCACGCAACACATCCGCACGGTCACCTCCCTCGGCGCCGGCCAATGATCCGCGCAGCCGTCTTCTTCGCGCCGCTCTGCCTGCTGGCGGCCACGGTCCAGGCCGCCGAGCCGGCAGGCGACGCCATGCAGTTGCTCCACAAGGTGGCGACCGCGGCGCGGAAGGTCGCCTACACCGGTATCTTCGTCTATCAGAGCGGCGCCCTCAGCGAGACTTCCCGCATCACGCGCGTGCGTGACGGCGACAATGAATTCGAGCGGCTGGAAGTGCTCGACGGCAGCCCGCGCGAAGTCATCCGCCGGAACGACGAGGTCCGATGCTTTCTGCCCGACAGCAAGCTGCTGATCGTCGAACGGCGCAGCGGGCGGCAGTTCTTTCCGGGCGTTCTTCCTGGCAGTCTCGCCGGCCTAACCGAGTATTACGAGATCCGCAAGAAGCCCGGCGGCCGCATCGCCGGCATCGACAGCCTGCAACTCCAGATCGAACCCAAGGACGAGTTCCGCTATGGCCACCGCATGTGGATCGATCCGGCCAGCGGCCTCTTGCTCAAGTCGAGCCTGATCGGCGAGCAGGGCAGGGCGATCGAGACCTTCGCCTTCACGGAAATCCGCATTTCCCCGAACATCGACGTCGATGCGCTGAAAGCCCAGTTCGCGAACCGCGAGGGCGGCTGGCAGGTGCATCAGGTCCGCACCAGCGACGCCAAGGCCGATGACGGCCAGTGGCTGGTCAAGACCCCGTTGCCGGGCTTCAGGCGGATCTCCGGCATCAAGCGGCAGTTCCGTCCAGACGCGCCGGAGGGAACGCAGCTCATCTATTCGGACGGCCTCGCCTCGATTTCCGTATTCATCGAGCCCAATGGCGGCGATGCCGTCGAAAGCGGCGCCTTCAGTATGGGCGCCCTGAATGCCTACCGCCGGCAGATCGGCGACCATCGCATCGTGGTGATGGGCGACGTGCCGCCGGCGGCGTTGCGCCGTCTCGCGGAAGGTATCGAGCCGAGGCGAAAATGACCGAGTGCGAAGGCCGTGTCGTCGGTATCGACGGCGAATACGCGGTGGTCGATCTGCCGGCCGGCGAAGGCTGCGGCAGTTGCAGCCGGGCGGGGGGCTGCACGACCGGCGCCGGCCCCGGCCGGCGGCAGCGGATCCGCAACACGGTCGGTGCGCGCGTCGGCGACGCGGTGATCATCGTCGTACCGGACGGCGCGGTGTTGAAAGCGGCGCTGCGGGCCTATATCTGGCCTCTGCTGCTGGCGCTGGCCGGCGTGGCACTGGGGCTGGCCGCCGGCGACGAAGCAGTCGGGGTGGTGCTCGGCCTGGCCGGACTGGGGGCGGGCTGGCTCATGTTGCGCCGCCAGGCCGCGGTCCGCGCCAACGACGACCTTGCTCCGATCCTGCGCCTGAAGACGAGTTTCATCGATTTCCACGGGGAACGCCCATGATGAAAAGATACCTCCGGATGCTGCTTTGCAGCCTCGCCCTGACCGTTGCGGCAACACTGGCGCGGGCCCAGACGCTCCCGGATTTCAGCGAGCTTGCCGAGAAGCAGGGGCCGGCGGTGGTGAACGTCAGCACCACCCAGGTCGTCCGCGGCAACCGGATGATGCCGAACCTGCCTTTCGACGAGGACGACCCGGCCTGGGAATTCTTCCATCGCTTCATCCCGCGCCAGATTCCGGGCCTGCCACGGGAGTTCCGCAGCCAGTCGCTCGGATCCGGCTTCATCATCAGCGCGGACGGCTACGTGCTGACCAACGCCCATGTCGTCGATGGCGCCGAGGAAGTCCTCGTCAAGCTGACCGACAAGCGCGAATTCAAGGCCAAGGTGGTCGGCGCCGACAAGCGCACGGACATCGCACTGCTCAAGATCGACGCCAGCGGGCTGCCGGTGGTCAAGTTCGGCGATCCCAACCGGCTCAAGGTCGGCGAATGGGTCGTGGCGATTGGCTCGCCGTTCGGCTTCGAGAACTCGGTGACCGCCGGCATCGTCAGCGCCAAGGGTCGCTCGCTGCCTCAGGAAAACTACGTGCCGTTCATCCAGACCGACGTCGCCATCAATCCCGGCAACTCGGGCGGGCCGCTGTTCAACATGAAGGGCGAGGTCGTCGGCATCAATTCGCAGATCTACTCGCGCTCGGGTGGCTACATGGGCGGGTCGTTCGCGATCCCGATCGACGTGGCCATGGAGATCCAGAACCAGTTGCGCGCGACCGGGCGCGTCAGCCGCGGCCGGATCGGCGTGGCGATCCAGGAAATGTCGAAGGAGCTGGCCGAGTCCTTCGGCCTGCCCAAGCCCCAGGGCGCCCTGGTCGCCTCGGTCGAAAAGGGGCTGCCGGCGGACAAGGCCGGTATCGAACCCGGCGACGTCATCCTCAAGTTCGACGGCAAGCCGATCACGCAGTCGAGCGACCTGCCGCGGATCGTCGGCGCGACCAAACCCGGCAGCCAGGTCGTCGTCCAGGTCTGGCGCAAGGGCGCCACCCGCGACATCAAGGTGACGGTCGCCGAAATGCCGGACGACCGGGGCGGCCCGCCGCAACGCAGGAACGGCAAGGGCATGGAGAAGGGCGAGCCCAACCGGCTCGGCCTGCTGCTCAGCGAGCCGACGCCGGAACAGCGCCGGCAGCTCGGCATCGATCACGGCCTCCTCGTCGAGGATGTGCGAAACGGCGGCGCCCGCGGTGAGCTGCGGCCGGGCGACGTCATCCTCGCCGTCATCAGCAGGGGCGTGCAGACCGAACTGCGCAGCATCGACCAGTTCAACGCGCTCCTCGCAAAACTCGACAAGAACGCCGCCGTGACGCTGCTGGTGCGCCGTGGCGACACCCAGACCTTCGTGACGATCAGGAATCTCGGCGACAAGTGAGCCGGCTGGCGTGTTACCACGGCTGAGTTTCGTGCGGCAGGGGGATGACCGATCCTGACGGCGCCCGGCCGGAGTGCCGGCGGGCGCGGCAGTGTCCGCTCGGCGCCGCCGCAGGTGAAGAACCCCGCCGCTTCCGATAAAATTCGCGGCTTTCGCTATTTCCCCGGGGTGCCGGACGGACGGCACCGCAGCCTTGGAACACATCCGCAACTTTTCCATCATTGCCCACATCGACCACGGCAAGTCCACGCTGGCCGACCGCATCATCCAGCGCTGCGGCGGCTTGTCCGAGCGCGAGATGGCGGATCAGGTGCTCGATTCGATGGAGCTCGAGCGCGAGCGCGGCATCACCATCAAGGCACAGACGGCTGCGCTCTGGTACCAGGCCCGTGACGGCAAGCGCTACAACCTGAACCTCATCGACACGCCGGGTCACGTCGATTTCTCATACGAGGTCTCGCGCAGTCTCTCGGCCTGCGAGGGCGCGCTTTTGGTCGTCGATGCCTCGCAGGGCGTCGAGGCGCAGACGGTCGCCAACTGCTATACGGCGCTCGATCTCGGCGTCGAGGTGATCCCGGTCCTCAACAAGATGGACCTGCCGCAGGCCGTCCCCGAGGCGGCCAAGGCCGAGATCGAGGACGTCATCGGCATCGACGCCAGCGGGGCGGTGCCGTGCTCGGCCAAGACCGGCATGGGCGTCGATGACATCCTCGAAGCGGTGATCGCCCGAATACCGCCGCCCAAGGGCGACCCCGAGGCGCCCCTCAAGGCGTTGATCATCGACTCGTGGTTCGACAACTACGTCGGCGTCGTCATGCTCGTGCGCGTGGTCGAAGGCACGCTGCAGGCCAAGGAGCGCATCCGCTTGATGTCGACCGGCGCCGTGCATCTCTGCGAGCAGGTCGGGGTGTTCACCCCGAAATCGCAGACCCGGGAATCGCTGTCGGCGGGCGAGGTCGGCTTTGTCATCTCCGGCATCAAGATTCTTTCGGCGGCGAAGGTCGGCGACACCGTGACCCTCGCCGACCGGCCGGCGGCCGAACCGCTGCCGGGTTTCAAGGAGATCAAGCCTCAGGTCTTCGCCGGCCTCTATCCGGTGGAGGCCAACCAGTACGACGGCCTGCGCGAGTCGCTGGAAAAGCTGCGCCTCAACGACGCCTCGCTGCATTTCGAGCCGGAGGTCTCCCAGGCGCTCGGCTTCGGCTTCCGCTGCGGCTTCCTCGGTCTCCTGCACATGGAGATCGTCCAGGAACGGCTCGAGCGCGAGTTCGACCAGGATCTGATCACCACGGCGCCGACCGTCGTCTATCAGGTGCTGATGCGCGACGGTTCCGAAGTTTTCGTCGAGAATCCCTCGAAACTGCCGGAAGTGCAGAAGATCGCCGAGATCCGCGAGCCGATCATCACCGCCGAGATCTTCGTGCCGCAGGATTACCTCGGCGCCGTGATCACGCTCTGCGAAAGCAAGCGCGGCAACCAGGTCGACATGCGCTACCACGGCCGGCAGGTGCACGTCCGCTACGAGATGCCCCTCGCCGAGGTTGTCTTCGACTTCTTCGACAAGCTGAAATCGGTCTCGCGCGGTTACGCCTCGCTCGACTACGAATTCAAGGAGTACCGGGCCGCCGACGTCGTCAAACTCGACGTGCTCATCAATGGCGAGCGCGTCGATGCGCTCTCGGTGATCGTGCACCGGGCCAACGCCCAGCACCGCGGCCGGGAACTCGCGGCGAAGATGCGCGGCCTGATCCCGCGGCAAATGTACGACGTCGCCATCCAGGCGGCGATCGGCTCGACCATCGTCGCCCGCGAGAACGTCAAGGCCTTGCGCAAGGACGTGCTGGCCAAGTGCTACGGCGGCGATATCACGCGCAAGAAGAAACTGTTGGAAAAGCAGAAGGCCGGCAAGAAACGCATGAAGCAGGTCGGACGCGTCGAGATCCCCCAGGATGCCTTCCTGGCCGTGCTGAGAGTGGACTGAATGAACTTCGCCCTGATCCTGTTTCTGCTCACCGTCGCCACCGGTCTGCTCTGGCTGGCGGACCGTTTCGTCTTCCGCAAGAAGCGTGCTGCCCAGGCCAAGGATCCTTGGTGGGTGGAATATGGCGCCAGTTTCTTCCCGGTGATCCTGATCGTCTTTCTGCTCCGTTCCTTCCTCGTCGAACCGTTCAAGATCCCCTCGGGCTCGATGATCCCGACGCTCCTGGTCGGCGATTTCATCCTCGTCAACAAATACACTTACGGGATCCGCCTGCCGGTCATCAACAAGAAGATCATCGAACTGAATTCGCCGCAGCGGGGCGACGTCGTCGTCTTCCGTTATCCGGTCGATCCTTCGCTCGACTACATCAAGCGCGTGGTCGGCCTGCCCGGCGACCGCGTGGAATACCGCAACAAGCGGCTCTTCATCAACGGCGAGCCCGTGCCGATCCGGCGGAACGGCGATTTTCTCGACAAGGAGCGCTTGTTCTACACGCCGCGCTTCATCGAGACGCTCGGCGCGGTCGAGCACGAGACTCTGATCGAGGAGGATGCGCCCCCCTTCGTCGCCCAGCCCTTGCAGTTCCCGCATCGCGACAAATGCCTCTACAATGCCGAGGGTTTCGTCTGCGAGGTGCCGCCCGGACACTATTTCATGATGGGCGACAACCGCGACAACTCCCAGGACAGCCGCGTGTGGGGCTTCGTCCCGGACGAGAACCTCGTCGGCAAGGCCTTTTTCATCTGGCTGAACTTCGGTGACTGGAAGCGTATCGGTTCGTTCAAATGAGGGCATGCCAATGCATCTGAACGCTCGCAAACAATCCGGCCTCACCCTCTCGGGAATGATCGTCACGCTGATCGTCGTGGCGATCATCGTCGTCTTCGGCATGCGCGTCATTCCAGACGTGGTCGAGTACGGGAAGATCGTTTCGGTCATCAAGACCCTCGCCCGCGATCCGGACCTCCGGCAGGCTTCTCCGGCCGAGATCCGCCGCGCTTACGAGAACCGGGCCATCGTCGACAACATCAAGTCGGTCACCCCCCAGGATCTCGACATCAGCAAGGACAACGGCAACCTCGTGCTGTCCTTTGCCTACTCGAAACGCATTCCCGTCGCCGGCCCGGTCAGCCTGCTGATCGATTTCGAGGGCTCTTCGGGCAAGTGAAACGGCCGGAGCGCATCGAGACGGCGATCGGTCACCGATTCACCCGTCCGGATCTGCTGGTCCAGGCGTTGACCCACCGCAGCCACGGCACGCCCCACAACGAACGGCTGGAATTCCTCGGCGACTCGGGACTCAACTGCGCCGTGGCGACGTTGTTGTTCGAGCGCTTCGGCTCGCTGCGTGAAGGGGAGCTGTCGAGGCTGCGCGCGAACCTCGTCCGTCAGGACGCGCTGGCCGGAATCGCCCGGGAACTCGATCTCGGCCATCATCTGCGGCTTGGCGAGGGCGAGTTGAAGAGCGGCGGCTTCGGCCGGCCTTCGATCCTCGCCGACGCCCTGGAAGCGCTCTTCGGTGCCATCTATCTCGATGCCGGTTTCGAGGCCGCGCGCAGCGTGATCGCCCGGCTCTACGCGCCGCTTGTCGCGGCGATCGACCCGAAGACTTCCGGCAAGGACGCCAAGACCGAACTCCAGGAGATCCTCCAGGGACGCAGGCTGCCGTTGCCGGCCTACACGCTGGTCGCCACCCGCGGCGAGGCGCATCTCCAGGAATTCGAGGTCGAATGCGCCGTGCCGGCGCTGGGCATCGCCGTTCGCGGCACGGGCAGCAGCCGGCGCAACGCCGAGCAGGCCGCCGCGCGCAAGGCCATCGACGCCATTTCCGCACCATGACCGCCGCGCCGCGCGAATTCCGCACCGGCTACCTCGCCGTCGTCGGCCGTCCCAACGTCGGCAAGTCCACGCTGACCAACCGCCTCGTCGGCGCCAAGGTCAGCATCGTCTCGAAGAAGGCGCAGACGACCCGCCACCGCATCCACGGCATCCTGACGACCGAGGATTGCCAGTTCATCTTCGTCGATACGCCGGGCTTCCAGACCAAACACCTCAATGCGCTCAACCGGCTGATGAACCGCAGCGTCACACAGGCGCTGGCCGGCGTCGATGTCGTGCTCTTCCTCGTCGAGGCCGGCCGCTGGGGCAGCGGCGAGGAGGAGATCCTTCGCCTCCTGCCCGGCGATCGGCCCGTGGTGCTGGTCGTCAACAAGATTGACCGGCTCGGCGAGCGCGCCCGGGTACTGCCTTTCATCGACCGGGTCCGCCGCGAGCACGACTTTGCCGACATCGTACCCGTCAGCGCCGAACGCGGCGAGAACCTCGACGAGCTGCTCGCCGTGGCGGCCAGGCATCTGCCGGTCGCGCCTCCCGTGTTCGAGGCCGACGACATCACCGACCGGCCGGAACGCTTCCTCGCCGCGGAGATCCTGCGCGAAAAGCTGTTCCGCAATCTCGGCGAGGAGCTTCCGTACGGCATCGCGGTCGAAATCGAAAAATTCGAGCAGGAGGGCGAGCTGCGCCGCATCCATGCCGCGGTGGTCGTCGACAAGCCCGCCCACAAGGGCATCGTCATCGGCAAGGGCGGAGAGCGCCTGAAGCGCATCTCGACCGACGCCCGCAAGGACATGGAGGCCCTGTTCGGCGGCCGGGTCTGGCTGGAGACCTGGGTCAAGGTCAGAAGCGGCTGGGCCGACGACGAGCGGGCGCTGAAGTCCCTGGGTTACGAGTGAAACAGCGGGTCGACGGTGCGGCGGCGTTTCTGCTGCATGCCCATCCCTACAGCGAAACGAGCCTCGTCCTCGACGTCTTCGCTCGCCAGCACGGGCGCCTTGCGCTGCTGGCGAGGGGGGCGCGCCGGCCACGCTCGGCGCTGCGCGGGATCCTCATGGCCTTCCAGCCGCTGGTGCTGGACTGGTTCGGCGGCGGCGAAGTCAAAACCCTGGCGCGCGCAGAATGGCAGGGCGGCATGCCGCTGCTCGCCGGCAAGTCGCTGCTGCTCGGCTATTATCTCAACGAGCTGCTGATCCGGCTGCTGCCGCGCGAGGATCCGCATCCGGCGCTCTTCGACGCCTATGCCGAGGCGCTCGCGGCCCTGGCCCGCGGCAGGACGGAGACCGCGGAACTGCGCCGTTTCGAAAAGTCGTTGCTGCGCGAACTCGGCTACGGGCTCGCGCTCGATCGCGAAGCGGGAACGGGCGAGCCGGTGCGGCCGGAGAAGCGCTACACCTACGAGGTGGAGCGGGGCGTCGTCGCGGCGGACGAGTCGGCCGGCGTGTTACCGCGGCTGAGTTTCGCGGGCAAGACCCTGCTCGACCTCGCCGCCGACGACTATCGCGATCCGCGGACGATGGCCGAAGGCAAGGCGTTGATGCGGCATCTGATTTCGCATTACCTGGGCGGTCAGCCGCTCCAGTCGCGGAGGATATTCGTGGAGCTTCAGGACATATGATCGAACTGGGAGTCAATATCGACCACGTGGCGACGATCCGCCAGGCGCGCCGGACGTACGAACCGGATCCGGTCTGGGCCGCGGTCGAGGCCCATCTCGGCGGCGCCGACGGCATCACCGTGCATCTGCGCGAGGACCGGCGCCACATCCAGGACCACGACGTCGAGCGGCTCGCTGCGATGACGCACATCAAGCTCAATCTCGAAATGGCGGCGACCGACGAGATGGTCGCCATCGCCTGCCGCATCCGGCCGCAGATGGCCATGCTGGTGCCCGAAGGCCGCCACGAGATCACCACCGAGGGCGGCCTCGACGTCGCCGGCCAGGAGAAGAGACTCAGGGAGGTCGTCGCCCGGCTCGCCGATGCCGGCATCGTCACCAGCGTCTTCATCGATGCCGAGCTGCCCCAGATCGAGGCGGCGGCACGCATCGGCGCGCGCGTCTGCGAGGTCCATACCGGCCCGTATGCCCACGCCTTCCATGACCACGGCCGGGATGCCGGAAGCCCGGCGGTCCTCGCCGAACTCGACAAGATCCGCGCGGCCGGCAATGCCATTCGCGATCTCGGCATGCGCTTCAACGCCGGACATGCGCTCAATTACTACAACGTCCAGCCGGTCGCGGCGCTGCCCGGGGTCCGCGAACTGCACATCGGCCACGCCATCGTCAGCCGGGCGGTGCTGGTCGGCATGCGCGCGGCGGTCGCCGAAATGAAGCGGCTGATGCGGGAAGCGGCGGCGTGATCTTCGGCATCGGCACCGACATCGTCGCCGTTTCCCGCATGGCGGAACTGCTCGAACGCCACGGCGAGCGGGCCATGGCCCGCGTGCTCGCGGCCGAGGAGATTCCCGACTGCCGTGCGGCCGCGCAGCCCGAGCGCTTCATGGCCAAACGCTTCGCCGCCAAGGAGGCGCTGGGCAAGGCGCTCGGCACCGGCATCCGCACGCCGGTGCTGCTGACCGCGATCGCCGTCGGCCACGACGCGCTCGGCAAGCCGCACTTTTCCTTATCGCCGGAACTCGCCGGCTGGCTCGACGCGCGCAAGCTCGTAGCCCACGTCTCGATCAGCGACGAGCGCGAATTCGCCATCGCCTATGTGATCGTGGAGCAGCGATGAGCCACGGCCCGCTGATGATCGACATCGCCGGCACGGAACTCTCGGCGCTCGACCGCGAGCGGCTCACCCATCCGCTCGTCGGCGGCGTGATCCTGTTTTCGCGCAATTTCGTGTCACGCGACCAGCTTCAGGCGCTCTGCGGAGCCATACACGGCCTCCGGCAGCCGCCGCTCCTCATCGCCGTCGACCACGAGGGCGGCCGCGTCCAGCGCTTCCGCGAAGGTTTCACGCTGCTGCCGGCGATGCGCAAGCTCGGCGAATGGTGGGCAAAGACGCCTCGATCGGCCTGCGAGTGCGCGCGCGACGTGGGCTTCGTGCTCGCCTCGGAACTGCGTGCCACCGGCGTCGATCTTTCCTTCGCGCCGGTGCTCGATCTCGACTGGGGCCGCAGCGCGGTGATCGGCGATCGTGCCTTCCACTGCGATCCCGAGGCCGTGGCCTCGCTCGCCGGCGCGCTCATCGAAGGCATGCGGGCGGCCGGCATGGCCTGTTGCGGCAAGCATTTCCCCGGCCACGGCTGGGTGGAGGCGGACTCCCATCTCGCCATTCCCGTGGACGAACGCAGCCTCGCCGAACTCGAGCCCGACATCACGCCCTATCGGCGCCTGAAGCTCGACGGGGTCATGCCCGCGCACGTCATCTACCCGCGAATCGACGGGCGACCGGCCGGCTTCTCGCCGGTGTGGCTCGCCAAGCTCCGCCAGGAGCTCGGTTTCGAAGGCGTGATCTTCAGTGACGATCTGTCGATGGAGGGGGCCGCCTTCGCCGGCGGCATGGTCGAGCGGGCCGAGGCGGCCTGGAACGCCGGCTGCGACATGCTGCTCGTCTGCAATTCGCCCGGGGGCGTCGGCGAACTTCTGGAGAACTGGCGGCCGCGGCCCGATCCGGCGCGTTTGGTGCGCATCGCCCGTCTGCTGCCGGCGACGCCGGCGTTGGCCTGGGAGGAACTGGCCGCCACGCCAAGCTATCTCGCCGGCCGGTCGGTGGTGCGCCGGCTGGCCGGCATCCTGCCGTCGCCCGGGAACGCGTAGTCCGGCACGGCCTGCAGAAAAGAAAAGGGCGGCCGCAGCCGCCCTCGCGCCGGCTCCCGATGCCGCGGCTTACTTGACGCGGTTCTTGTATTCGCCGGTACGCGTGTCGATCTCGATCTTGTCGCCGATTTCGACGAAGATCGGCACCATCACTTCCATGCCGGAGGGCTTGATCCGGGCCGGCTTCATGACCTTGCCCGAGGTGTCGCCCTTGACCGCCGGCTCGGTGTATTCGACCTCACGGACCACCGAGTTCGGCATTTCGACCGAGATCGCCTTGCCCTCGAAGAAGACGACCTCGACCGGCATGCCGTCTTCGAGGTAGGGGATGGCGTCGGCCATGTTCTCGGCCTCGACCTCGTACTGGTTGTAGTCGGCATCCATGAAGACGTACATCGGATCGGCAAAGTAGGAGTAGGTGCATTCCTTGCGCTCGGGGATGACCTGCTCGAACTTGTCGTCGGCCTTGTAGACGGCCTCGGAGGGGTTGCCGGTGAGGAGGTTCTTGAACTTGAACTTGACGACCGCGGCGTTGCGGCCGGACTTGTTGTATTCGGCTTTCTGCACGACCAGCGGCTGGCCGCCGACCATGATCACGTTGCCGGAGCGGAGTTCCTGTGCGGTTTTCATGATGCGTGTCCCGATGCCTGAAGCGGCGATGAAAAGAAACGGCGAATTATAGCCGCTCGGCGCAGAATCGCACCAGGTTTTCCGCAAGATTCCCGGGAGTTGCAATGGTTTCGGCCCATGGGGCCGCGTGGGCGGCCAAAGCGGGCAGCGCCGCGCGGAAGGCCGGCCAGGCGGCCACGACGCTGCCGAAGCCGTTCCAGGCCCGGTGAAACTCAGCCATGGCAATACGCCGGTCGGCCGGCAAAGCACGCCCGAAAAGACTAAGGAACGCCTCCAGTTTTGCCCGGTGCGCCCCGTCGGCCTGTGGATAGGCCTGCCAGACGAATGGCCGCCGCGCCCATTGGGCACGGACGAAGGAATCTTCACCGCGGACGAAGTTGAGATCGCTCCCGCCGAGGATCCGATCGTAGTCCGGCTGGGGCACGAAGGGCAGGGCGATCAGTTCAAGCGATCCGCGCCGGACCGAAGCGCCGGGCTCGAAGGCGACTTCGAGCCAATCCGCGACCTGCCGGCGCGGCAGGCCGTCGGCGACGCGGCAAAGGACGGGCTCGTTGCCTTTCGCCCAGGTGTCGAGCAGTTCGGGGAGGGCTGGATTCTGGTAACAGAACATTGAGACCGACAGCGTGCTGCCGATACCGTGCCGGCCGAAATTCGCATCGCGCTCGAGGATCAGGCCCCCGGTGCCCGGAACGAAGCCGGGAAAGAAGAAGTACTTGACGAGCCCCAGGGTCGGATGGGGCGAAGGCTGGCCATGGCAACCGGGAACCCAGTCCTCGGCCGACAGGTATTCGAGGTTGATCCAGACCGGTGGCCGGGAAAGCCGCGCCATGCGCTCGACGTATCGGGCCGGCAGCTCGCAGGCGAAAGCCTCGATGACGATCTGCGCGGGGTCGGCATCGGGAAAATCCGGCGTCCAGCGCCGGATCTCGACCGGAAGGAAGCCGTGGTCCGGGGCGAGCACGTCGATCGGCGTCGGGTCATCGATCCACAGGCGCATGGCCCAGCCATGTTCGAGGGCCAGCTGGCGGGCGAGGCGCCAGCAAACGGCCGCGTCGCCGAGATTGTCGATGACACGGCAGAAGAGGTCGCAACGGACGGGCATGCGTTATCCTAGCCGAATGCCCGAAGAGTGCGTCGCCTGCCCGCGGCTTTCGGCTTTTCTCGCCGATGTGCGCCGCCAACATCCCACGTATCATGCCCGGCCTGTCGCGCCGTTCGGCGATCCCGCGGCGCGCCTGCTCATCGTCGGCCTGGCCCCGGGCATGCACGGCGCGAACCGGACCGGCCGGCCGTTCACCGGCGATCATGCCGGCATCCTGCTGTACGAAACGCTGCACCGTTTCGGCTTTGCCGACCGGCCGGCATCGGTGTCGCGGCACGATGGTCTGACCCTGACCGATTGCAGGATCACCAACGCCGTCAAGTGCCTGCCGCCGGAAAACCGGCCGAGCCCCGCCGAGATCCGCACCTGCAACCGCTTCCTCGCCGCGGAACTGGCATCCTCGCCGGATGTCCGCGTCGTCCTCGCGCTGGGCCAGGTCGCGCACCAGGCCGTGCTGATGGCGCTCGGACTGAAGCGCAACGCCTTCCCTTTCGGCCACGGGGCATGCCATGTACTGCCGGACGGCCGGCTGCTGTTCGATTCCTATCACTGCAGCCGCTACAACACGCAGACGCGGCGTCTTACCACGGCTGAGTTTCACGATGTCTTCCGCAGAATCCGCGCCGAGATTTGACGCAAAAGCCTTCCTGGCGACCTTGACCGAATCTCCCGGCGTCTATCGCATGCTTGATGCCGAAGGCCGGGCGCTCTATGTCGGCAAGGCCAAGAACCTCAAAAAGCGCGTTTCCTCGTATTTCCGCAAGACCGGGCAGAGCCCGCGCATCGCGCTCATGCTGCAACAGGTTGCCAACGTCGAGATCACGGCGACCCGTTCCGAGGCCGAGGCGCTGATCCTCGAGAACACACTGATCAAAAAGCTCTCGCCGAAATACAACATCCTCTTCCGCGACGACAAGTCATACCCTTACATCTGCCTGACGGGCCACGAATTCCCGCGCCTGGCCTTCCACCGCGGCGCCTTCGAGCGCAAGTCGAAATACTTCGGCCCCTACCCGAGCGGTCTGGCCGTGCGCGAGAGCATCCAGCTGCTGCAAAAGACCTTCCTGCTGCGCACGTGCGAGGATGCCGTGTTCTCCCACCGAAGCCGGCCGTGCCTGATGCACCAGATCCGCCGATGCAAGGCGCCCTGCGTGGGCCTGGTCTCGGCCGAGGAGTACGCGCGGGACGTGCGCATGGCGGAACGCTTTCTGCGCGGCCGGCACACCGAGGTGATCGACGATCTCACCGCACGCATGCAAGCCGCCGCCGAAGCGCTCCGCTTCGAGGAGGCCGCCGCGCTGCGCGACCAGATCCGCGCGTTGCAGACGGTCCTGCACCGGCAGTACGTCAGCTCGACCGGCGAGGAGGATGCCGACATCCTGGCCGTCGCCATCGCCCACGGGGAAGTCTGCCTGAACCTGGCCATGGTCCGCGGGGGCCTGCACCTCGGCGACCGGGCCTTCTTTCCCGAACATGCCGCGGGGGAGGGGACGGACGCCGCCGAAGTGCTGGCCGCTTTCATGAGCCAGCACTACCCCGAACATCCGCCACCGCCACGCATCATCGTCGGCATCGTGCCGGCCGAGGAGACGGGCCTCGAAATGGCGGTCGGCACGCCGAGAAACGAAATGGAGCGGGCCTGGTTGGCCATGGCGGAAAAGAATGCCTGGCTTGCCCTGGCGCACAGACGGACTTCCCGGCAACGCGCCGGCGACCGGCTGGCAGCCTTGCAGGAAGCCCTCGGGCTGCCCGAACCGCCACGACGCATCGAGTGCTTCGACATCAGTCACACGATGGGCGAGGGCACCGTGGCTTCCTGCGTCGTCTGCGTCGAGGGGACGATGAAAAAAAGCCACTACCGCCGCTTCAACATCGCCGGCATCGAACCCGGGGACGACTACGCGGCGATGCGCCAGGCGCTTTTCCGTCGTTACGAGAAGGTGGCCACCGGCGAGAGCGAAGCACCGGATCTGATCGTGATCGATGGCGGCAAGGGCCAGCACCGCATCGCGCGCGAGGTCCTCGCCGAACTCGGGCTGGATCATCTCTTGTCGATCGGCATCGCCAAGGGCGAGGAACGTAAGCCCGGCCGGGAGACACTGTTCGTCCACGGCCGGCGGGAGCCGTTAGAATTGCCGGCCGATCACACCGGGTTCCATCTGCTCCAGGAAATCCGCGACGAGGCGCACCGTTTCGCCGTCGCCGGCCACCGGGCCCGGCGCGCCCGGGCGCGCGGCCGCTCGAAGCTCGAAGATGTGCCGGGCATCGGTGCAGCAAGGCGGCGCCGGCTGCTCGCCCATTTCGGCGGACTCGATGGCGTGGTGGCGGCAACGGTGGAAGACCTCTGCCGCGTCGAAGGAATCTCCCGGCGCATGGCCCAAACGCTCTACGATCATCTGCACGCACACTGACGATGCCGCTCAACCTGCCGAACCTGCTCACCTGGGCGCGCATCCTCATGATCCCGCTGTTCGTCGGAATCTTCTATTTCCCCTGGCACTGGCTGACGCCGGCGGAACAGAACGTCTGGGCGACGATCATCTTCATCGCCGCGGCCGTCACCGACGGGTTCGACGGCTGGCTCGCGCGTCGGCTCGGCCAGACCTCGGCCTTCGGCGCCTTTCTCGATCCGGTCGCCGACAAGCTCATGGTCGCCGCCGCCCTGGCGATCCTGATCCAGTTGAGCCGCGTCGATGCGACCGTGGCTTTCGTCATCATCGGCCGGGAAATCGCGATCTCGGCCCTGCGCGAATGGATGGCCAAGATCGGCGCCGCCAGGAGCATTGCCGTCTCCTTCGTCGGCAAACTCAAGACCGCCGCCCAGATGGTCGCCATCCCGCTGCTGTTGTATCACGACCCGATCGGTCCGCTCGACGCGCAGGCAGTGGGGACGTGGCTCATCTACATCGCTGCGGCTTTGACCCTGTGGTCCATGGCCTACTACCTGCGCAAGGCTTGGCCCGCGATTTCGAATACGGCGCGTTGACAGCGAAGCGGGCCCGGATATAATGCCGGTCCGTTCTGCGGGAGTAGCTCAGTTGGTAGAGCGCAACCTTGCCAAGGTTGAGGTCGCGAGTTCGAGACTCGTCTCCCGCTCCAGGATACCGGGGGAAAGCCAAGCTTTCCCCCGTTTAGCTTGAAGCCTGGCGTTTGTCGACATGCCAGGTGTGGCGCGATGGCAGAGTGGTCATGCAGCGGCCTGCAAAGCCGTCTACGTCGGTTCGATTCCGGCTCGCGCCTCCAGGATCCCATCGGCGTCGAGGCGAGGGAAGTCATCGGAAGATCTGGGGTCGGTGGTGCCCGGAACCGGACTCGAACCGGTATGCCTCGCGGCGAGGGATTTTAAGTCCCTTGTGTCTACCCATTTCACCATCCGGGCTGGCGACAAATTCCCATTGTATCGGGCTGCCGGGACCGGTGCCCCTCGAGACTGACCGATTCGGACGACTCGGACCACCCGGATCGCGCAACCAACACCGATGATCATCCTCGATCTCGTTTGCGACGCTGGACACCGTTTCGAAGGCTGGTTCGCTTCCATCGACGCCTTCGAACAGCAAATGCGCAGCCGCCTGGTCATCTGTCCGCATTGCGACAGCCACCGGATCGAACGGCTTCCGGCAGCCCCCAAAATCGTTCGCGCCGAAAGCCGGAAAGACCAAGGCCGGCCACCGGCAGAGTCTTCCAGCATCCAGGCTTTACTCGACAAGCTCGATGAACTCGCCGCGGATGCCGAGGACGTCGGCAGGCGTTTCCCCGAGGAAGCTCGGCGCATCCACTACGACGAAACCGAGCGCCGATCGATTCGTGGCCTCGCCACCCTTGAGGAAACCCGGGAATTGCTTGAAGAAGGAATTCCCGTGCTGCCACTGTCGAAAAAAAGAACTTCCCACTAGCACACTCGGGTCTTCGGAGGGGCGACGCTTGAGATATCATTATTTTACATAATATACATTACATGGCTTTCTGAGGAGGAATAATTCACGGAGCAGCAATGCTTTCTCCATCATTTCCGGTTTGGGGCATCCGGTGCTCTCCGCTAGGATGTCCCCCATCGCTGAAACGAATGCGGTCAGCCTACCGACGATTCAATGCACGGTCATGTCATTAACTGACGAAGCGCTTGAAGATTTCACGATAACCTATCGTCCGGAAATCATTTTTCATTTGAGACAGCTGATTGCCTCCGGCGAACGGGCACTCGTCAGCTTCGACGAGGGCCGCGAGACTTTCGTCACGATCCTTCTCGACGTCGATGTAGCCCGGAATGCGTTGATCCTCGACTGGGGCGGAAGCGAAACCACCAACAAGCGCCTGCTCAGCGCCGAACGCGCTTTCGTCGTCGCTTCCCCGGGCGGAATCCGTCACCAATTCGCCACCGGCCCGTTCAAGGAAACCACCTGGCAGTCGAGGCCGGCTTTCTCTGCGCCGATTCCAGACCGCTTCGTGCGCCTGCAGCGGCGCCAGTTCTTCCGTCTGGCCCTGCCCCTCATCCACCGGCCGACCTGCAGCTTTGTAGCCGGGGATACGCCATCGAAATGGCAGATGGCCGTCGTCGATATCGGCGCGAACGGCGTCGGTCTCGAAACGGAAGGCTCTTCTCTGCCGTTCGTCGTTGGTCAGATTCTGCGTGATGCCACCATCGATCTCGGAAAGACCGGCGGAGTGATCCATACCGACCTGGACGTGCGCCATTACGAACTGCTCAACCGTGGCTCCCGGCAGGTCGTGCATATGGGCTGCCGCTTCGCCTCGCTGACGCCGCTGGAGGAACATGCCGTCCAGCGTTTCATCATGCACGCCCAACGCGACGAAAAAGCCCGTTTCGGCTGAGGCCCGCCCCTCCTGCGAGGCCGGGTCGTACCTGCCGGGCCGGGCGATCCGGCCGGCGTAATGCCCGGGCTCAGGCGGCTGCGTCGTGGTCATGCACGCCGGCGCCGAAAGCACGCTCCTTGAGTCTGAATAGTTCGTCCCGCGCGGCCGCGGCTGCCTCGAACTCGAGGTTTCGCGCATGTTCGTGCATAGCCTTTTCCAGCCTCCGGATTTCCTTGGCCAAGGCCTTTTCGCTCATCGATTCGTAGCGGGCCGACTCTTGGGCGGCCTTGAGTTCGCGCACCGCAACCTCGTCGTCGTAAACACCGTCGATGATGTCCTTGACGCGCTTGACGACCCCCTTGGGCGTGATGCCGTGCCGGAGGTTGTAAGCCATCTGCTTGGCGCGGCGGCGCTCGGTCTCGGCGATCGCCCGGCGCATGGATTCCGTGATGCGGTCGGCATAGAGGATGGCCGTCCCGTGCAGGTGCCGGGCGGCCCTGCCAATGGTCTGGATCAGCGATCGCTCCGAACGCAGGAACCCCTCCTTGTCGGCATCGAGGATCGCCACGAGAGAGACCTCGGGGATATCGAGCCCTTCGCGCAGGAGATTGATGCCGACCAGCACGTCGAATTCACCCAACCTGAGGTCGCGGATGATTTCGACGCGCTCGACGGTGTCGATGTCGGAATGGAGGTAACGCACCCGGACACCGTTGTCACGCAGGAATTCGGTGAGTTGCTCGGCGAGCCGCTTGGTCAGCGTCGTCACGAGCACACGCTCGTCCGCTGCGACGCGGCGCCTGATTTCACTGAGCAGGTCGTCTACCTGCGTCGTCGCCGGCCGGACGATCACCTCGGGATCGACGAGGCCGGTCGGCCTTACGACCTGCTCGACCACCTGTCCCTGATGCTGCTGCTCGTATTCGGCGGGAGTCGCCGAGACGAAGATGGTCTGCGGCATCAGGCGCTCGAATTCCTCGAAGGTCAGGGGCCGGTTGTCCAGGGCCGAGGGCAGGCGAAAACCGTAATCCACGAGATTTTCCTTGCGCGAACGGTCGCCCCGATACATGCCGCCAACCTGGGGAATCGTTACGTGCGATTCGTCGATGAACATGATCGCGTCGGGGGGAAGATAGTCGATCAGCGTCGGCGGAGGTTCGCCCTCCTTGCGCCCGGAAAGATGGCGAGAGTAATTTTCGATGCCCTTGCAGAAACCCAGTTGTTCGAGCATTTCCAGATCGAAGCGCGTGCGCTGTTCGATACGCTGGGCTTCGACGAACTTGTGCCCGCGCTGGAAATGCTCGATCCGCTCCCGCAGCTCCGCCTTGATGGCTTCGATGGCCCGGAGCACCGTGGCACGCGGCGTCACATAATGGCTGGAGGGGAAGACGGTGAATCTCGCGAGCTTCTGCCGGGCATGGCCCGTGAGCGGATCGAACAACGTCAGCGATTCCACTTCGTCGTCGAAGAGCACGACGCGAATCGCGCTCTCCGCGTTTTCCGCCGGGAAGATGTCGATGACGTCGCCGCGCACCCGATAGGTCCCGCGGCGGAAGTCCGTCTCGTTGCGCTCGTACTGCATCTCCGTCAGGCGCCGGATGATGTCGCGCTGACCGAGTCTCTCGCCTTGGCGCAGATGCAGGATCATGCTGTGGTAATCGACCGGGTCGCCGATGCCGTAGATCGCCGAAACCGTACAGACGATGACGCAGTCGCGACGCTCGAGAAGGCTCTTGGTCGCCGAGAGGCGCATCTGTTCGATGTGCTCGTTGATGCTCGAGTCCTTTTCGATGTAAAGGTCGCGCGACGGCACATAGGCCTCGGGCTGATAGTAGTCGTAGTAGGAGACGAAGTACTCGACGGCGTTGTCCGGAAAGAACTCGCGGAATTCGGAATAAAGCTGGGCGGCGAGGGTTTTGTTGTGGGCCAGCACGAGGGCCGGGCGCCCAAGCCGGGCGATGACGTTGGCCATGGTGAAGGTCTTGCCCGAGCCCGTTACGCCAAGCAACGTCTGGAAGGCGAGGCCATCGGCGACACCCTCGCAGAGCAGTCTGATCGCCTCCGGCTGATCGCCGGCCGGAGGATATGGCTGATGCAGCCGATACGGGCTGTCGGGAAAGGTGACTATTTGTTCGGACATCAGGGATTTCGATCGTTGGTGCCGCCGGCTGGGCGCGACGGTTGCGATATTATTGCGTGTTTGCCAAATTTTCCGTTCCAGGAGCCGAAATGAGCACATCCCTCTTTGCCGGCGTCGAGTTGGCGCCCCGCGACCCCATCCTCGGCCTCAACGAGGCATTCAACGCCGAGACCAACCCGAACAAGGTGAATCTCGGTGTCGGCGTCTATTTCGGTGACGATGGCAAGATTCCGCTGCTCGCGGCAGTGAAGACCGCCGAGGCTGCGCGTCTCGCTGCCCAGCCGCCGCGGGGTTATCAGCCGATCGAAGGGACGCCGGCTTACAACGGCGCCGTGCAGGATCTGCTCTTCGGCAAGGACTCCGAACTCCTGGCCGCCGGCCGGGCCGTTACCTGTCAATGCCTCGGCGGTACGGGCGCGCTCAAGGTCGGCGCCGATTTCCTCAAGCGCCTGCTGCCGGAAGCGACCGTCTATATCAGCAACCCGAGCTGGGAAAACCACCGTGCCCTGTTCGAGGCCGCGGGCTTCCCCGTCAAGGATTATGCCTATTACGACGCGACGACCCGCGGTGTCGATTTCGCCGGCATGAAGGCCGACCTCCTGGCGATGCCGCCGCAGAGCATCGTCGTCCTGCACGCCTGCTGCCACAACCCGACCGGCGCCGATCTGACGATCGACCAGTGGAAGGAAGTCGTGGCCGCCATGAAGGAGCGTGGCCTGGTCGCCTTCATCGACATGGCCTACCAGGGCTTCGCCGATGGCATCAAGCAGGACGCGGCCGCGCTCGATCTCTTTGCCGCCTCGGGGCTGCAGTTCTTCGTTTCCAGTTCGTTCTCCAAGTCCTTCTCGCTTTACGGCGAGCGGGTTGGCGCGCTGACCATCGTCACGGCCGGCAAGGACGAATCGGCCCGGGTGATGTCGCAGGTCAAGCGGGTCATCCGCACCAACTACTCGAACCCGCCGACGCATGGCGGCGCCATCGTCGCCTCCGTCCTCTCCAGCCCGGAACTGCGCCGGATGTGGGAAGACGAGCTCGCGGGGATGCGGGACCGCATCCGGACGATGCGCTCCAGCCTCGTCGCGAAGCTGGCGGCGGCAGGTGCGGCGAATTTCGACTTCATCAACGTCCAGCGCGGAATGTTCTCCTATACCGGCCTGACGCCCGCGCAGGTCGAACGACTGCGCGCCGAATACGGCATCTATGCCGTGAGCACGGGCCGGATCTGCGTTGCCGCGCTCAATACGCGCAACATCGACTACGTCGCCAACGCGATCGCGGCTGTCATCCGCTGATTGTCTGCCCTTCCCGGAGCCGGGAATGCGCGCCGGCCCGGACAGCCGTTCGACATCAACGAACGCGCAGTTCGGGCCTGGCGGCCGTGCCCGCCAACCGGACGACCGCCCCCCGCCGCGCCTCGCTGCCATCGAGCGTTACTTCGAGCGTACCGGACAAAGTTCCGCTCGACCGGTGCAGCTCCGCGTGCCCCGCGGCGTGCAGTCTGCCCGCCGCGATCCTCACCCCAGACAGTCGGACACTGCGCTCGTCGATCGCAAGCGTCGCGGCAAACGCTTCGAAATTCGTCACCCCACCCGAGACGGCGTCAGCCGAACCGGTTGCGGCAACCTGCAAAGCTTCCGCGAGATCGATACCGCGGAGGGCACCGCGGGTTATCCTGAACTGACCACGGGTTCGCAGCTGCCCGGACAAGCCGGCCGCTTCCTTCGCTTTGCCGGTGATCGTGAGCCGTCCGCTCGCGCTGCCCTCGAGCAATGCCGGCGCTTGCCAGGCGTCGATCAACGCCTTGGCGTCGATGCTCCGCATCTCCGCGTCGAAGTCGACTTTCACCTCCTCGCGCCATTCGATGCTCCCCTGTCCGACGAAACGGCCGCCGAGCGCCGCCCCCTCATAACGGTCGATGCGCAGCGCACCGGGAGAAAGGCGGGCCGTCGCCTCCATTGACGAAACGATGAGCGAAGGCCGGAACGGCAATGGCCAATATCGGGCCATGACACCGAGCGAAACGCCATCCTTCGCTGGCGCGACTTCCAGTCTCAAATGATCTTCACGGTCGGTCACGGCGAGATTACCGATTCCCCCTGCTCCCGCCGAAGCTCTGCCCGAGAAATGACACATCGTCTGTCCACCGATCAGCAGTCCGAGCCCCTCGACGACAATCGTGGTCACCCCGATTTCTGCCGGCGCCGCATGCGTCAGGAGCCTGCCAGCCTCGGCGAGCCCCCGCTCGTCGATTCGAACACCCTCGAGTCTGGCTTCCCCTCCGGCCCGGACCTCTCCATTCGACAAGGAAGCGATATCCAAGGGAATGCGCGCAGTCTCGATCGAAGCGTACGGCGTGTTACCGAGGCTGAGTTTCTCGAGCACGATCACCGGCCGGGGCAGAAAGCTCACACGCATTACACCGACGCTCACCCGGTCGCCGATGATTCGCGAAAGCGCTGCTTCGATCCCGGGGCGGAACTCATCGTACGGATAGAACACCAGCCTGATGACCGCCAGCACGAGCGCGACGAGCAATCCCAAAGCCACCCATGGGCCGGCGCCTTTTCGCGTCCTGCTGCATTTGCGTCCCGTTCTGTCCTTGTAGGCCGGCGTGGCAGCTTGGTATGACGGACCACTTACAGCGGGATCTTCGAGGCCTTGCACCCGAGAACCCCGCGGACCACCGGATTTGGCGGTGCCCTGAAAACACGAACCGTCGGAGGTTGCCCCTTCAACACCCACCGTTTCATCTCCTCGACACGAGGCAGCGGCCTCCGCGCTGGCGACATCGGGCACCCGCGGCGGTCTGGAGTCCTGCGCGGCCAGTGCGTCGCTGGAGGGCCCGGCCACGCTCGTCTTCTCCATGCGCGGCCCATCCGCGCCCCCTTCCGCCCGAGCGATGAGGCCTTGTTCTTCGAGTTCGGCGAGGGCAGCCTCGAGCATGGCCGGATCCCCCAAGGTTTGCTTGAGCGTACCGACGGTGGCCTGGCCATCGACGACGATGAGAACCGCTCGCAGATTCGGCCTCGGAAGTCGGGCGCGGTCGCGGACCGCAGCTTCACCCAACGGGCTTTTCCGAAAAACGAGACTGTCGTCCATGCCGGCTTGACGATGTTTTGTGAAATGTCTAATATGCGCGGCTCTTCGATTCCCCGATAGCTCAGTCGGTAGAGCGACGGACTGTTAATCCGCAGGTCCCTGGTTCGAGCCCAGGTCGGGGAGCCAGATCACAAGGCCGATTCCAGCGAATCGGCCTTTCTTTTGTCCGGGTCCCTCCCCGCCGGCGTCAGCGGCGGCCATTTCCGCTGCTTCGTGTTTGCGCCCAGAACCGACGCAGTCATGGCGCGTGCAAGCCTTGGCATGCGCCGCCATCGGCCGCTCGCGGCCAGGGCTTGGCTTCAGGACTGCGTTGGCCGCTCGAGCCAGGCACGGCGCGCCCGGGCACAGGTCACCACGTGACCGCTCCACCAGAGGCTCAGGAAAGTCTGCAACTCGGTCTTGTCGAAATTCTCGGTGGTCACGATCTCGGCTTCGAGGTAGGCGTATTCTTCCTGTTCGGCCTTGTGCTCCTCGAGATCCGGATAACCGGCCGCGGCGAGAAGCGCCTCTTCCGCAGCGAAATGCCGTCGGGCGAGATTCTTCAACTCGCCGAACAAGGACAGGAATCGCCGATCGCCCTCCTCTCCACCGACAGCCAGACAATCGGCCATGGCGTTGATCTGGGCGAGAATGGACTCGTGTTCGGCGTCGATGGTTTGGTTGCCGACGGCGAAACGCGGATCCCAAAGCACCCGGTTGGCCATTTTCCCTCCAGAAGTCAGAAACCGAGCGATTCGACGACCGCCACCAGGTCGGCGAAGCTGGCGCCATCGAGCTTGGCTTTCAGGACCGCCTTGTCGAGCCCCTCACACTCGAAATCGGTCATATCGACTTCCATCGGCAGTTCCCGGATTTCCAGCGGCGACATGAAGCCGATGTGACAGAGGTACGCGATGCAGCGCTTTTCCGGCTCTGTGAGTTCGAGACCGTGGCTGCGCAGGATTTCCAGATAGCGTTCGGCGGTGCGGTTCAGTCTGCCGCTGATCTCCATGGTGTTCTTGTACCCGTCCGTGAGGATGGCCAGCGGCGGGCCGAAGAACACCGGCGTCTTGCCGACGTTCCGTGTCTTTTCCTCTCGGGTCAGCGCCGGGGGGACCCAGCTGGGGTCCCCCCGGACGGGCTTGGCACCCTCCGGCGTGTCCGGCATCAGTGCGGTACCGGATGCACGAACTCGTGCTTCATGTCCGCCATGCCCTTGGGCAGCTGGGGCGGCGGTTCGGGCTGAAGCTGGGCAAAGCCGCGGTTGCGCTCACCTTGCTGGACGTTGTGCGGGTTGTGGCATTCGGTGCAAAGGAACCAGCGTTTCTTGCCATCGCTGGCCCATTCGCCAATCCGCTTGCCGTGGATGCCGTCACGCCAGTCGCGCAGTTTGTCGCCATGGCACTTGCCGCACAACAGTTGAGACTGGTCGAAGTCGATCGGATCACCGAAGTTGTCGACGAGCTTGTTGCGCTTGGTCGTGTGATGGCAGTCGAGGCACCAGATCTTGCCGCGGCCGTGCTGGAACTCCTTGAGTTCGGGAAGCATGCCCTCCATGGTCGGAATGGGCGTCGGCTTCTTGTCCTTGGGCAGGGTCGGCGGCGTGAACTGGGGACCGACACCGTTGTGGCAGGCCGTCGAGCACATCGGCAGCAGGCTCAGTTTTTCCGAGCGCGGCTTGACGAGGGCATGCCCCTCCGGAATGTGCTCCAGGCCCGGCATCTTGCCCATCGGCACGGTGCCGTCGAAGGGATCGCCATACCAGAGCGCTGCCCCGGTCGTCGGCGAGCATTTCACATTGGGCCAACCCGGCCTGATCTCGTGCTGGGTGACCTCGGAGGCGCCTTTGCGGCTCTCGAAACAGACGACGGGTTCCTGTGCCGCCGCGCCCTCCGCCGGGGCGGCTGCGGTCTCGGTGGCCGCCTCGCCGGACTTCTCGGCGGCGGAGACGGCATACAACGCTCCGCCGCCGCAGGCGAGGAGCAAAGCGGTAATTGCAAGTTTTCTCATGATCGTTGCCTCACTTCGCTGCGGCGGTCTGGGCGCCGTAATGGGCCGCCGGTTTCCCGCCGTACTTGATCTCGCCCAGCAGGATGCCGATGGCGCCCTTGAGCAGGATCGTCAGGATGAAGAAGCCGAACGCCCAGATGCCGAGCGTCATCAGCCATTCGAGGAAGGTCGGGTAATACTCTGTCACTTCGCCGATCGGGGTCGGGATGAAGCCGGGGACGATCAGGCCCATACCCTTCTCGATCCAGATACCGGCGAAGGCCATGACACAGGGGATGACCAAGAGCCTGAAGTCGTTGCGGAAGCGCGGAATCAGGAAGAGGATGAAGGCCCCGACCATCAGCACCACCGACGTCCAGAACCACGGCACCAGCCGGGTCAGTCCATGGAGGCCGAACATCAGGTAGTACAGGCCGTTGGCGTGCTCGGTGCGCGCGTAGAGCTCGACGACCACCTCGGACATGGTCAGGAAGATCGCGATGCCCAGACACCAGACGACGATGGTCGTCAGCAGCTTGATCACGCTGTCCTCGATCCAGAATTTGGTGTTGTTGCGGATGATCAGGAAGGCGAGGATGATCAGCGCCGGGCCGGCGGCGAACGCCGTGGTGATGAAGCGGATCGGCATCATGCTGTGATGCCACATCGGACGCGCCGGCATCGTCGAGATCAGGAAGGCCGTGACCGTGTGGATCGACAGCGCCCAGACGATCGCGATCCAGACCACGGGCAGGAACCACTTGTAGTTGATCGGATTGCCCGTGTACTTGCACCAGAGGTAGTAAAAGCCGCAGATGAAGTTGAGGATCAGGTAGCCGGTGAGCACCATCACGTCCCAGCCGAGCATCGAAGAGAAGCTGTAGATGCCGCGCGGCGGAATCATGTGCCACAGCCGGTCGGGGCGACCCATGTGGGCGAAGACGAACATCATCACCATGATCACGGCGGTGATCGCCAGCATCTCGCCGAGCACCGCCACCTTGTGCATGCCCTCGTGGTGATAGCCGTAGGCCGGGAAGACGATGGTCACCGCCCCGGCGGCGACGCCGACGAGAAAGACCAGATTGGCGAAGTAGAGACCTTCGTGGATCTGGCTGGTCATGCCGGTGACGATCAGGCCGTCGGTGTTCTGCAGGTAGAACACGTAGAGCATGCCGACGATGAAGACGGCAAGGATGCCCATCCAGGTGTAGAACTTCGTGCCGCCCTTGAGGACGTAGCGCACGTAATCCGAAATGAAGCTGGTCAGCATGGCCGGCTCCTCAATCGTAGAAATAGAAGAACTTCGGGAAGGTGTTGAGCTCGGCCTTGAGGCGGAAGACGTTCTTCCGCGCCAGGATCAGGCTCACCTCGCTGTTCGGATCGAGCAGGTTGCCGAACTTGCGCGCACCGACCGGGCAGACCTCGACGCAGGCCGGATAGCGGCCGTGGCGCGTGCGCTGGAGGCACCAGTGGCACTTTTCGACGACGCCGCGCATGCGCGGGCGGTTGCCGAGATAGTGCGTCACCGGATTCATCTCTTCCTTCGGCAGCACCGGATTGGTGACGTTGATGCGTCGCGCCCAGTAGGGGCAGGCGCCCATGCACATGCGGCAGCCGATGCACCAGTTGTAGTCGATGACCACGACGCCGTCCGGCTCGCGGTAGGTGGTGCGTACCGGGCAGACCTTGACACAGGGCGGCTTCTCGCACTGCATGCAGGCGATCGGCATGTAGGTGGCGTCCTGCTCCGGCACGGCATCGGGCGTGTAGTGATACTGACCTTCGAGGACCACGCCGGCGGGCGTGTAGGCATTGCCGCCGACTTGTATGCCCAAGCCTTCCGGATAACCATGGTTCATCTTTTCGGCTTCGAACTTGCCGCGCTCCATGCGCAGAACCTGGATCCATTCGATCTTTTCGCCCGGGCGGCTCTTGCCACGCGACTGGTTGTTTTCGGCGACGCAGGCATGGACGCAACGGCGGCAGCCGATGCACTTGCGGATGTTCAGGGCATAGCCCATCAACACGCCCGGCTGGGCAGGCGTCGTATCGACCGTGACCGGCTTGCCGTACTCTTCCGAATAGCGCTTCTCGAGCCGTGCGCGCGCTTCCGCCTTCTCCTCGTCGGTCATCAGCCGGTAATTTTTCTGAAAGTGCTCGGCCCATTCGATCGCCGCGTGGACGTCGTCGGACTGGGTCATCAGCGCGGCGGTGCCCATGAGCGAGGAGAGGCTGAGCATGCCGCCAGCCTTGAGGAAACTGCGCCGCGAGGTCGTCAGTTTGTTCGCTTCGGGATTGGCCGATGCCGGCGGCAGCGGACACGGGGATGAAGGATTCCCGTCCGGGGCGCGGCGGGGAATCGTCTCGTCGGGGGTCACGACACTGTCCTCCTTTGAATGAAAGTTTCTGATAAACCCATCAAATCGACAAAGCAAAAAAAACGCCTGCCCGGCTTCCAACCGGGTACGGGCGCGATGATAGTGGGGGAATTACGGACAAAAAAGAGGACTGGGCGTTTTTTTCGCCAAACTTTGCACTAAGTCAACATTTTCGCCCCTCGGCGGGTCCTTCCGGCGCCGTGCATCGTTGACAAAGCCGACCCGCGACCACCCGGACGCGGGCGGCGCGTTGCGGCTGGCGTGTTACGACGGCTGAGTTTACGAAGGCGGCTTGCTCACTGTGGCTGGGCGGGTACCGCTTCCCATCCGCTCGGACAGCTCTGGACGTAGGGATAGTAGGCACCGGCCGGACGGCAGTAGTACCACCACACCGTCGCCGGCTGCGGGACGATCACCCTCGGCGGCGCGACGACGACCGGCTCGGGGGCCACGACGACGGGCGGCGGACGCGTTGCTGCCCAGAGAACCGCCGAGCCGAGCAACAGCCCCGTCCCGAGTGCCCATGCGCCGCGATAGCCGTGGTGGTGATGATGGACGACCGGCGGGTATCGGCCGGGTCCGGGACCGTAATAGCCCCGATCGGCCCACGCCGACGTCGCCAGAAAATTGCCGGCGGCAACGAATGCCAGAAGGATTGCGCGCTTGCGTTTCATGGTGAAGCTCCCGTCCCCCGACCGAGGGCATCCAGACATGCCCCATTAAACGCAAGCCCCGTCGCTGCCGGCAACCCGCGTTTGTAAGCGCGTGTTGCCAGCCTATCGGCCCGGGTTCTTGAAGCTGGCCGGCTCTATGCCGTGCCGGGCGAGCAGCTTGTAGAACTCGGTCCGGTTGCGCTGCGCGATTCGCGCCGCCTGGGTAACGTTGCCGCCGGTCATCTGGAGCAGGCGAACCAGGTAATCGCGCTCGAAACCGCGCCGGGCGTCGTCGAAGCACACCATCTCCTTCTCGCCGTCCTCGCGTAGCAAAGGCAGCACGACGGAAGCCGGGATCACCGGAGCGACCGACTGCTGCAGCGCCTGGCGCACGACGTTGATCAGCTGACGGACGTTGCCGGGCCAGCCCGCCTCCTGCAGCGCTTTCATCGCCTCCGGCGAGAACGTCCTGCTTCCCTCGCCGTATTTTTCCAGGCAGTGAGCGACCAGCACGGGCACGTCCTCGGGTCGCTGGGCCAGGGCCGGCACATGCAGCGTGTTCGTCGCCAGACTGTAATAGAGGTCGGCGCGCAGGTTGCCCTCCTGGACATCCTTCTCCAGGAGCCGATCGGCGGCCGCGATGATGCGGACATCGGGGCCGGCCGGACGAATGGCCTCGAAGGGATTCAGGCTCTTGCGCACCCATGGCACCAGCCGCGCCTGGACGAGCGGCGGCAGGGCATCGAGTTCGTCGATGAAGAGCGTGCCGCCGTCCGCCTCGGCCAGCAACCCGCGCGAGCCGCCACGCCCCTTGGCCGTGCCGAACAGCTCGGCATCGAACGCCTCGGGCGCGAGCTGGCCGCAGGTCAGGACGACGAACGGTCGATCCGCCCGCTTGCTGGCGCGGTGAATGGCCCGGGCCAGGGTCTCCTTGCCGGATCCCTGCGGCCCGATGATCAGCAGTGCCTGGTCATCATCGGCCGCCCGGCGGGCGCGCCTCAGTACCTCGTCCATCGCCGGGCTCGCCGAGACGATGTCCGCCCTCCAACTGCCACTGACGTCCGTGGGCGTGATGTCCGGCGACACGGTCAAGGCTTCCGCCACGCGCGCGAGAAGCTCTCGGCTGTCGAAAGGCTTGGTCAGGAAGCCGAAAACGCCGCGCCGGGTCGCCGCCACGGCATCCGGAATCGTTCCGTGCGCGGTCAGGATGATCACCGGGACCGTCGGGGCTTCCGCATGCAGCCTGGCGAACAGCGTGTGGCCGTCCATGCCCTCCATGCGCAGGTCCGTGATCACGGCCCGCGGCCGCTGCGCGCGGAAGAGTTCGAGCGCCTCCTCGCCCGACCTGGCCGACGTCACGGTATATCCCGCCGCGGTGAGGCGCATCCCGATCAGGTCGAGCAGATCGGGATCGTCGTCGACGACGAGGATGTGGCCAAGCGATTTCACGGCGTGCTCCGGCGCGGCGGGCGCTTGACCATGTCGCGATCGATTTCGCGCAATCCCTCGAGCTTCTTCCTCAATGTCTCGGCCTTCATGCATTCCTCGTTCACGGCTTCGAGTTTTTGCCGCATCGCCTCGGCCTTGCGGTTCTCCTCGCGCAATGCGGCGATTTTCTGCTGCGCGGCATCGAGCTTCTTCGCCTCTTCGCGTAGCAGTCGCACGCGCTCGCCGACCAGCCGGTCGAGGAGGATCACCAGATCGCTTCGGCTCCCCTGCGTCCCGATCGCCAGATCCGCCGCGAGCAGCCTGAGCACCGCGGCATCGTCCTTCCACGGAGCGTCCGGAACGAGAAGCAGCATCACGAGCTTCATCCGGTTGGCCGCATCCGGCGCGGTGTCGTTCGCGGCCTGGACGGCCACATACTCGCGCCTCAGATCGTCCGGCGCCATTTCGATCAGCCGGCGGTAGTAGGCGAGCGGTTCGCTCGCCTGGAGCGTTTCCGCCGTTGCCGGTGCCGGGGAGGTACATGCCGGGCATCCCGTCAGGGGCGCGAGGTTGCCGCAGCCCGAGGCCGACGCCAGGAACATTGCCGGCAGCAGGTAGCAGAACCTCATTCTTTCCTCTCCGAGAACAAGGGGATGCTCACCCGGAAATGCGATCCGGCGGGAACATCCACCAGCTGGATCGACCCATGCAAAGCATGAACGAATTCTCGCGCGATCGCCAGCCCGAGGCCGGTGCCGGTCGCCGACCGCGTCCCGGGCGCCCGGTAGAACGGCTCGAATATCCGCTCCCGGGCTTCCGGGGGAATGCCTGGTCCTTGATCGATGACATCGAATACGGCCATTTCGCCATCCCTGCCGAGCAGCAAGGTGACCTGTCCGCCCTCGGGCGAGTACTTGATCGCATTGGCCAGCAGGTTGCTCGCGATCGTCGTCAGTTCTTCGCGACCGCCGGTCACCGTCACGGGCGCCAGCGTGCCGCTCAGGCGCAGTCGCTTGTCCCGGGCGGCAAGTTCATACGTGGCGAGCACCTGGCGGACGATCTCGTCGAAACGAACCGGACTGCGCTCGACGCGTTCCAACGAGTGCTCGGCGCGCTGGAGACGGAGGAGCCCATCGATCAGCGTCTGCAAGCGCAAGGCATTCGCGTGCATGATGCCAACGATGCGCTTTTGCTGCTCGGTGAGGCTGCCGGCGACCTGGTCGGACAGCAGGCTCGACCCCTCCCGCAAGGCCGCGAGAGGCGTCTTCAACTCATGGGAAACGTGGCGCAGCACCCGGGTCCGCTGCGTTTCGAGATCCAGCAGCCGGCAGCGCAGCCATTCCAGCTTGTCGCCGATGCGGCGGACGTCTTCCGGCCCCCTGAGGCGGATCTTGCGGTCGAGATGCCCTTCCCCGAGCGCGAGGACGGCGCGTTCCACACGCGACAGCAGGCGCGCCATCAGGCGCCGTCCAACGAGAAGGAAGGTCATCGCCATGGCGAAGGCGATGCCGACACCGACGAGCAGCCGTTGTCGCAGAAGCTCCGCTTCCTGGCGGAATCGGGCCCGCGCGGCATCCACGAGCTTGCCCGCCTCGTCGGCGAGCGTTTCGCTCTCGCGCAAGAGGTTCGCGAGCACGTCCTGGAATTGGCGCTCCCCTTTCTCCACCGAACGGAAGGTACGGTAGCCCTCCTCCTCGACAAGCAACATGGCGTCGATGCGCGCGGAGAGAGGAGCGACGAGCGGAACTTCAGCCAGTGTCCGCATGTTTTTTCGCCAGGCATCCCGGGCGAGGGAATAGTCGTCGATCAGGCTCGCATCGCGGAGGAGCTCGAACTGCCGGATCATGCGCTCCATCTGGCGGAGATCCTCGGGCAAGGTCCATGAAAGCCGGCCCGCGCGGTTCGCCTCGCCGGCGACGAGTTCGCTTTGGGCGGAAATCCGGTCGACCGTGAGGATCGCGTAGCCGACAGCGAACACGAGTGGCAGCACCGTAAGCAGATTGCCGATGACGAAGAGGCGGATCAGGGAATTGGGGTAGAAGTTCACGCGATACCGACTCCCCGCCGGCGAATCCCGGAGCGCGAATCCGGCGGATTCCCCGAAACGTCGAATGCGAATGGTGGGTGCTGACGGGCTCGAACCGCCGACATTCGCCTTGTAAGGGCGACGCTCTACCAACTGAGCTAAGCACCCGCGGCAATGCGGACACGCCTAGGCCACGGCGATCCGCCGGGCGCGCGAGCGTGCTGTGCGATTGTATCATCGCGCCCGGCACGGCCGTTCCTTCGGCTTTCTTCGCATCGACGGATGTCGTCCCGAGATCGGTCCGGCCGCCACAGAAATTGTTCGTTCCTCGCCTTGCGGCGAAGGGGCGTTTCCTTTATAAAGCATCATTTTTCGCTCACGGAACTGCACACGAGCATGGCTGAAGACTTCCTTCACAAACAGTTTCCTCCTTACGTCCCCAAGAAGGGGGAGCAGTACATGAACCCGAAACAGCTCCAGCACTTTCGGGAGATTCTGGAATCGCTCAAGAACGAACTGGCCCAAGACATCGAGCGTACGGTCCAGACCATGCAGGATGAAGCGACGGTGTTCGCGGATCCCAACGACCGCGCGAGCCAGGAATCCGATATCGCCCTCGAACTGCGCAACCGCGACCGCGAACGGAAACTGATCAAGAAAGTCGAGGATGCGATCGCGAGGATCGACAGCGGCGAGTACGGCTATTGCGAAAGCTGCGGTGTCGAAATCGGTCTGAAGCGCCTGGAGGCCCGGCCGACCGCGACGCTGTGCATCGACTGCAAGGAACTCGAGGAGCGGAGAGAGAAACAGATGGCGAAATGAGCCATCGGCAGTAGCGCCGAAATGCTCTCGCGACGCGCCGCCAAAGGGCGCGCACCAAGAAAAAAGGACGCCCAGGCGTCCTTTTTTCATTGACGGACGAGATCGATCAGGCCGAGGGGGCTTCGGTCTGTTCCTCGCCGAGCAGGGCCTTCATGGACAGGCGGATGCGGCCCTTGTCGTCGGTCTCAATGACCTTGACTTTGATGACCTGCCCTTCCTTCAGGTGGTCGCTCACCGCGTTCACGCGCTCATTGGCGATCTGCGAAATGTGCAGCAAGCCATCCTTGCCGGGCAGGATCTGGACGATCGCACCGAAGTCGAGCAGGCGCAGAACCGTGCCCTCATACACCTTGCCGACCTCGACCTCGGCCGTGAGATCCTCGATCCGCTTCTTGGCGACCTGCGCCGCTTCGGCATTCACCGAAGCGATCGTCACCGTCCCGTCATCCTCGATGTCGATCACGCAGCCGGTCTCCTCGGTCAGGGCGCGAATCGTCGCCCCGCCCTTGCCGATGACATCGCGGATCTTCTCCGGGTTGATCCTGAGCGTGATCATGCGCGGCGCGAACGAGGAGATTTCCTCGCGGTGGCCGGCCACGGCTTGCTTCATGATGCCGAGGATGTGCATGCGCGCCTCGCGGGCCTGGGCCAGCGCGACCTGCATGATTTCCTTCGTGATCCCCTGGATCTTGATGTCCATCTGCAGGGCCGTCACGCCCGTCTCGGTTCCCGCGACCTTGAAGTCCATGTCGCCGAGGTGATCCTCGTCGCCGAGGATGTCAGTGAGCACGGCGAAGCGGTTGCCCTCCTTGATCAGGCCCATGGCGATGCCGGCCACGTGCGCCTTGAGCGGCACGCCGGCATCCATGAGGGCGAGCGAGCCGCCGCAGACGGAGGCCATCGACGAGGAGCCGTTGGACTCCGTGATTTCAGAGACGACGCGCATCGAATAGCCGAACTCTTCCGCCGTCGGCAGGACCGCGGCGATCGCGCGCTTGGCCAGCCGGCCATGGCCGATTTCCCGTCGCTTCGGGCTGCCGACGCGGCCGGTCTCGCCGGTCGCGAAGGGCGGCATGTTGTAATGGAGCATGAAGCGTTCACGGTATTCGCCCTGGAGGGAATCGATGATCTGCTCGTCCCGCCCGGTGCCGAGGGTGGCGACGACGAGCGCTTGGGTCTCACCGCGGGTGAACAACACCGAGCCGTGGGTACGCGGCAGGACGCCGGTGCGGATGCTGATCGGCCGGACGGTGCGGGTGTCACGGCCATCGATGCGCGGTTCGCCATTGAGGATCTGGCTGCGGACGATCTTCGCTTCCAGCTCGAAAAGCAGATTGCCGACATGGATCGGGTCCGGCGCATTCTCGCCGACGCAAACCGTGTCGATGACCTTCTTGGCCACCTCGCGGCACTTGGCCACGCGCGCCTGCTTGCTGGTGATCCGGTAAGCCTCGCGAAGCTCGGCCTCGCCCAGTTCGGCGATCCTCGCGATCAGGGCCTCGTCCTTGGCCGGCGGCTGCCAGTCCCACTCGGGCTTGCCCGCGACCTCGACGAGCTCGTTGATCGCCTTGATCGCGGCCTGCATCTGCTCATGGCCGAAGACGACGGCACCGAGCATAACGTCCTCGGGCAGCTGCTGCGCTTCCGACTCGACCATCAGTACCGCACTAGCGGTGCCGGCGACGACGAGATCCAGCTGGCTGTCGATCAGCTGCGTGCGGGTCGGGCAGAGAACGTAGCGGCCGTCGATGTAGCCGACGCGCGCCGCGCCGATCGGGCCGTTGAAGGGGATGCCGGAGATGGCGAGCGCAGCGGAGGCGCCGATCATGGACGGGATGTCCGGATCGACCTCGGGGTTCGACGAGAGGACATGGACGATGATCTGGACCTCGTTGTAGAAACCGTCCGGGAAGAGCGGCCGGAGCGGCCGGTCGATCAGGCGCGAGGTCAGGGTCTCCTTTTCCGACGGTCGGCCTTCGCGCTTGAAGAAACCGCCCGGAATGCGGCCGGCAGCATAGACTTTCTCGACATAATCGACGGTCAGGGGGAAGAAGTCCTGGTAGGCCTTCACCTCTTCCTTCCCCACCACCGTGGCGCGGACCACGGTGTCGTCCATGTTCACCACGACGGCGCCCGCGGCCTGGAGGGCCATCCCGCCCGTCTCCAGCGCGCCCTTATGCGCGCCGGTGGCGCAGGTCTCCTTCATCGGCATCACCACGTCGTTTCTTTTCCGCTACAACGGAACCGCCTCCCGCACCCCGCCCCACCCGGGCCTTCAGCG
>CAZGYD010000065.1:0-2304 GCA_964530115.1 uncultured Rhodocyclaceae bacterium
GTTGGTGCTGCACCGGCTGGCCCATCGCTGCTGGCGGCGCGGGTTCAAGTGGCTTGGGCGCTTCATCTCGCACGTGTCGCGCTTTCTCACCGGCATCGAGATTCACCCGGGCGCCACCATCGGCGAGCGGGTGTTCTTCGACCACGGCATGGGCATCGTCATCGGCGAAACCGCCGAAGTCGGTGACGGCTGCACGATCTACCACGGCGTCACGCTGGGCGGTACCTCGCTCTACAAGGGCACCAAGCGCCATCCAACGCTCGGCCGCGACGTGGTCGTGGGGGCGGGCGCCAAGGTGCTCGGCGGCTTCACCGTGGGCGACGGCGCCAAGGTTGGCTCGAATGCGGTGGTGACCAAGCCAGTGCCCGCCGGGGCCACCGCCGTGGGCAACCCGGCGCGCATCATCGAGGCCCAGGCCGACGCCCGGCGCGAGGAAACGGCCTCGCGCATGGGCTTTTCGGCCTATGGCGTCACGCAGAGCGACGACCCGCTGTCGCAGGCGCTGCGTGGCCTGATCGACCATGCCGCCGTGCAGGAGCACCAGATCGCCTTGCTCTGGCAGACCATCGAAAAGCTCAGTGCCTCGCAGGATGTGCCGGTCGACGCAGCCGTCACCGAGCACTTCGATGCCGCCGGCATGAGCCGCATGATCGGCAAGTAGCCCGGCGCCGCTCAGGTTTTCTGGCTCTCGATCATGTGATCGAGAAAGGCCTCGGCCACCGCCGAGAGGTGCTTGCTCTGCGGGTACGCGACGTACCACTTGCGCATCAGCGGAAAGCCCCGCACATGCAGCGGGCGGATCAAGCCGTCGGCACCCTCGAGGTCGAGCGCATGCTGCGAGAGCACGGAAATCCCCAGGCCGCCGGCGATGACCTGCTTGATCGCCTCGTTGCTGCCGAGCTCCATGCGCACCTTCAGCGTCAGTCCCCGTTCGGCGAAATAGCGCTCGGTGGCCAGGCGGGTGCCTGAACCCTGCTCGCGCAGGATGAAGGGCTCCTCGGCGACGCAGGCCGGATCGATGCGACGCCTGCGCGCGAGCGGATGGTCGTGCCGCGCCATCACGACCAGCGGGTTGTCGGCGATCGGACGCGCCACCACGTCCATACCTTCAGGCGGTGCGCCGAGGATCGCCAGATCGTCGGCGTTTTCGCTGATGCGTGCCAACAGCCGCTCACGGTTGGTGACGACGAGTTCGGCCTCGATGCCGGGGTAGCGCGCGCAGAACCCGCCGAGCAGACGCGGCACCAGGTACTCGGCCGTCGCCACCATGGCAATGCGCAGCCGTCCCCGCTTGAGCCCTTGCAGGTCGGCTAGCCGCATTTTCAAGCGCGCCATCGCGTCCAGGGTCTCCCGGCAGCTGGCCTGCACTTCGCGGCCCGTAGCGGTGAGGTGCAGACGCTTGCCGATGCGTTCGAGCACCGGATGTCCCACCGTGCCCTCGAGCTGCCGTACCTGGGTGAAGACCGCTGGCTGCGTCAGGTGTAGTTCTTCGGCCGCGCGGGTGTACGACAGGTGCCGGGCGACGGCGTCGAAGATCTGCATTTGTCGAAGGCTGATGTGCATGAATTCATTTTAATAAATATAAAAACTAAAAATTATTCAGTTTTATAAATTCAGCTTGATGGCCACACTGACGCCTGTCCGAAACTGTCGGGCAGAACCGCAGACAACGCAAAGGAGAATTGCATGGCCGTCAAGACTTACAACGCTGGCGTGAAGGAGTACCGCCAGACGTACTGGATGCCCGAGTACACGCCCAAGGACACGGACGTGCTCGCGGTGTTCAAGATCACGCCGCAGCCTGGCGTGGACCGCGAGGAGGTTGCCGCCGCCGTGGCCGCCGAATCGTCCACCGGCACCTGGACCACGGTGTGGACCGACCTGCTGACCGACCTGGACTACTACAAGGGCCGCGCTTACAAGATCGAGGATGTTCCCGGCGACGACACCTGTTTCTACGCCTTCGTGGCCTACCCGATCGACCTGTTCGAGGAAGGCTCGGTGGTCAACGTGTTCACCTCGCTGGTGGGCAATGTGTTCGGCTTCAAGGCCCTGCGTGCCCTGCGCCTGGAGGACGTGCGCTTTCCCATTGCCTACGTGAAAACCTGCGGTGGCCCGCCGCACGGCATCCAGGTCGAGCGCGACATCATGAACAAGTACGGCCGGCCGCTTCTGGGCTGCACCATCAAGCCCAAGCTGGGCCTGTCGGCGAAAAACTACGGCCGTGCGGTCTACGAGTGTCTGCGTGGCGGCCTGGATTTCACCAAGGACGACGAGAACGTCAACAGCCAGCCCTTCATGCGC
>CAZGYD010000066.1:0-10139 GCA_964530115.1 uncultured Rhodocyclaceae bacterium
ACTTCAGGTTCGGTGGGGTGCACCAAGACCGGCGCGATGGGTAGAACCAGGGTCCCCGTGGCGAGCTTCGGTAATGACCGCCTTGCCTACATCACAAATGCAACCGTCGATTGCGACCCGAACTACAAGGGCTCGGCGCGAGAGCCGCTGGTGTTACCGACAAGGATCCCCAACCTGCTGATCAATCGCTCGGCAGGCATCGCGGTGGGCCTGGCGACCAACATCCCGCCGCACAACCTCGGTGAGATCGTCGAGGCCTGTCTGGCGGTACTGGAGAATCCCGAGATCGCCATCGAAGACTTGATCAAGATCGTTCCGGCGCCGGATTTCCCGACGGCAGGCCTGATTTACGGCCTCTCGGGCGTCCGGGAGGGCTATCTGACAGGCCGCGGCCGGGTCGTCATGCGCGCGCGCACCCATGTCGAGGAACTGCCGTCGGGCCGGCAGGCGATCATCGTCGACGAGCTGCCTTACCAAGTCAACAAGAAGACGCTTCTGGAAAAGATCGCCGAACTGGCTCACGAAAGGAAGATCGACGGAATCCAGCACATCCAGGACGAGTCGGACAAGTCCGGCATGCGCGTCGTCATCGAGCTCAAAAAGGGCGAGATTCCCGAGGTGGTGCTCAACAATCTGTTCAAGCAGACGCAGTTGCAGGACACCTTCGGCATGAACATGGTTGCCCTCGTCGATGGCCGGCCGCGGCTGCTCAATCTCAAGCAGATGCTGGAGTGCTTCCTCAACCACCGCCGCGAGGTGGTGACGCGCCGGACCGTCTTCGAGTTGCGCAAGGCGCGCGAGCGCGGCCACATCCTCGAGGGCTTGGCCGTGGCCTTGTCTAACGTCGATGAGGTGATCGCGCTGATCAAGGCGGCGCCGACGCCCGCCGACGCCAGGAGGGAGCTCATGGCGCGCGCGTGGACGTCGGCGCTGGTCAGTGAAATGCTCCAGCGGGCCGCGGCGGAGGCGTCGCGCCCGGAAGGACTGGCACCGGAATTCGGGCTCTCCCGCCGCGGCTATTTCCTTTCGGATGCCCAGGCCCAGGCCATCCTGGATCTCCGCCTGCAGCGGCTGACCGGCCTGGAACAGGACAAGATCGTCGCCGAGTACCGCGAGGTGATGGATCAGATCGCTGATCTGCTCGACATCCTCGCGCGCCCCGAGCGCATCACCCGCATTATCGGAGATGAGTTGTCGGCGATCCGCGCCCAGTACAACGATGGACGACGGTCGGAGATCGTCCCGCAGGCCGCGGACATCAATCTCGAGGATCTCATCGCGCCCGAGGACGTGGTGGTGACGCTTTCGCACGGGGGTTATGTCAAGCGTCAGCCGCTCGACGAATACCGCACCCAGAAACGCGGCGGGCGGGGCAAGCAGGCGGCGCCGCTCAAGGAGAACGATTTCGTCGATCACCTCTTCATCGCCAACACGCACGATTACCTCCTCTGTTTCACCAATCGCGGCCGCGTGTATTGGCTCAAGGTGTATGAGGTTCCGGAGGGCACGCGCAATTCCCGGGGCAAGCCGGTCATCAATATGTTGCCGTTCGCAGACGGGGAGAAGATCACCGCCGTCCTGCCGGTCAGGGAGTTCGACGACGATCATTTCGTCTTCATGGCCACGGCGCAGGGGACGGTGAAGAAGACGCCGCTCACCGAGTTCGCCAATCCGCGAAAGGTCGGGATCATCGCCGTCGGCCTCGACGAGGGCGATTTCCTCATCGGCGCGGCAGTCACGGACGGCAGCTGCGACGTGATGCTCTTCTCGGACGCCGGCAAGGCGGTGCGCTTTGAAGAAGGCGACGTGCGGCCCATGGGCCGCAATGCGCGCGGCGTGCGCGGAATGCAGCTCGAAGAGGGGCAGGCGGTCATCTCGATGGTGGTCGCCCGTGGCGAGGACTGGCAGGTCCTGACCGCCACGGAGAACGGCTACGGCAAGCGCACGCCGATCGCCGAGTACACCCGTCATGGACGCGGCACCAAGGGCATGATCGCCATTAGCACTTCCGAGCGGAACGGCAAGGTCGTCGGCGCAGTTCTGGTCAGGCCCGAAGACGAGGTGATGCTGATCTCCACCGGCGGCGTGATGATCCGCACGCCGGTAGAGGATGTCCGCGAAACCGGGCGCTCGGCGCAGGGCGTGACACTTATTCAACTGGACGACGGCACGAAGCTTGCCGGCATCGACAAGGTCATCGAAACCGAAGAGGAGTGAGAAGCATGGCACGCGTATTCAATTTCAGCGCCGGCCCGGCTGCGCTGCCCGAAGAAGTGCTGAAGCAGGCGGCGGAGGAGATGCTCGACTGGCATGGCAGCGGCACCTCGGTGATGGAGATGAGCCACCGGGGCAAGGAATTCATGGGCATCGCCGCCCAGGCCGAGGCCGATTTGCGGGAACTGATGAACATTCCGGCGAACTACAAGGTCCTCTTCCTGCAAGGCGGCGCCTCACTGCAGTTCGAGATGGTGCCGATCAACCTCCTGCGCGGCAAGCCGGTCGCCGATTACATTCATACCGGCGAATGGGCGAAGAAGGCGATCAAGGCCGCGAAGACGTTCTGCAACGTGAATATCGCGGCGAGCACCGAAGACCGGAACTTCACCTGTGCGCCTCGCCAGTCGGAATGGAAGCTTTCGAAGGACGCCGCCTATGTGCACTACACGGCGAACGAGACCATCGGCGGCGTCGAGTTTCACTGGACGCCGGACACCGGTGACGTGCCGCTCGTCTGCGACATGTCCTCCAACATCCTCTCGCGGCCCATCGATGTCAGCAAGTTCGGCCTGATCTATGCGGGCGCGCAAAAGAACATCGGGCCGGCCGGCCTGACCATCGTCATCGTCCGCGAGGACCTGGTCGGCAAGGCCGTGCCGACGCCGCCGGCGATGCTCAACTACAAGACCCACGTCGATGCCGAGTCGATGTACAACACGCCGCCGACCTACGCGATCTACATCGCCGGACTGGTGTTTCAGTGGCTCAAGAGGAACGGCGGTGTCGCGGCGATGGAACAGAAGAACATCGAGAAGGCGCAGATCCTCTACGACTATCTCGACAGCACCGAGTTCTACCGTAACCCCGTCGCCAAGGAAGATCGTTCGCGCATGAACGTTCCGTTCACGCTCAAGGACGCCGGCCTCGATGAGGAATTCCTCAAGGGTGCCAAGGCGCGCGGGCTGATCCAGCTCAAGGGGCACCGTTCCGTCGGCGGCATGCGTGCCTCGATCTACAACGCGATGCCGATCGAAGGCGTCCGGGCGCTCGTCGATTACATGAAGGAATTCGCGGCGCAGAAGGGATGAGATCATGGCCGACAAGTTCCAGATCCTGATCCTCAACAACATCTCGGCTCAAGGCCTCAAGCGGCTGCCGCCGGAGCGGTTCGAGCACGGCAAGGACGTCGCCCGGCCGGACGCGATCCTGGTGCGCTCGGCGGACATGCATGCGATGGAAATTCCCGCGTCGGTGCTCGCGATCGGCCGCGCCGGCTCGGGCACCAACAACATCCCGGTCAAGGAGATGAGCAAGCGCGGCGTGCCGGTGTTCAATGCGCCGGGAGCCAACGCCAATGCGGTGAAGGAACTCGTCCTCGCCGGCATGCTCATGGCGGCCCGGAATGTCGCCGGGGCGATGAAGTTCGTCGCCGCGCTCGATCCGGATGATCCGGAAATGGAGAAAAAGGTCGAGGGCGGCAAGAAGACCTATGCCGGCTTTGAACTGGCGGGCCATACGCTCGGCGTGATCGGGCTGGGCAAGATCGGTTGTCTCGTCGCCGATGCCGCCATCAAGCTCGGCATGCACGTGATCGGCTACGACCCGGAGATCACCGTCGATGCCGCCTGGAGCCTGCCTTCTCAGGTGAAAAAAGCGAACAGCCTCGGCGAAGTGTTGAAGAATTCCCATTTCGTCACGCTTCACGTGCCGCTCGTCGATGCGACGCGACGGATGATCAATGCCGCGGCCGTCGAACAGATGAAGCATGGCGCCGTGCTGCTCAATTTCGCCCGTGAGGGTGTCGTCGACGAGGCCGCAGTGCTGGCTGGCCTCGATGCCCGGAAGATCGCGACCTATGTCTGCGACTTTCCGAGCTCGCGCGCAAACCGCCATCCCCAGATCATCGCCCTGCCGCATCTCGGGGCCTCCACTCGCGAGGCGGAGGAGAACTGCGCGATGATGGTTGCCGATCAGGTTCGCGACTACCTGCTCGACGGCAACATCGTCAATTCGGTCAATTTCCCGACGGTCGTGATGCCGCGTGAGTCCGGCTACCGGATCGCCATCGCCAACGCCAACGTGCCCAACATGGTCGGCCAGATCTCGACGACCATGGCCGGGGCCAGCCTCAACATCAGCAACATGATGAACAAGTCGAAGGGCGAGGTGGCCTATACGCTCGTGGACGTGGACAGCAGGGTGCCGGAGAAGGTGATCGAGGCGATCGCCAAGATCGACGGCGTGCTGGCGGTCCGTTACCTGCCCGTCGAAGCCTGACGTCATGTCCACGGAGGACGGCCGCGCGCAGCAGGAGTTGGTGCAGCTGCGCGAGCGCATCGACGCACTCGATGACGAGGTGCTCCGGCTGCTCTCGCAGCGGGCACGGTACGCGCACCGCATCGGCGAAATCAAGCACGGCAACCTGTACCGTCCCGAGCGCGAGGCCCAGGTGCTGCGCCGCATCGCCGAGACCAATCCAGGGCCTTTGCCGGAAGCGGCCGTGCGCACGATCTTCCGCGAGATCATGTCCGCCTGTCTCGCGCTCGAGCAGCCCCTGAAGATTGCCTATTTCGGTCCGGCCGGGACGTTCACCGAAAGCGCAGCGAAAAAGCATTTCGGTTCCGCGCCGTCCTTCACGCCCTTCATCACCATCGACGAGGTGTTCCGCGCCGTGGAATCCGGCCACGCCGATTACGGCGTGGTACCGGTCGAGAATTCCACGGAAGGGGCGGTCGGGCGGACCCTCGATCTGCTGCTCAGCTCGCCGCTGATGATTTGCGGCGAAGTCAATTTGCGCATCCATCAGAACCTGATGTCGAAGGCGGAATCGACTGCCGGGCTGCGCAGGCTCTATTCCCATGCGCAATCGCTGGCGCAATGCCATGAGTGGCTGAACCGCAACCTGCCGGACATTCCGCGCGTGCCGGTCGCGAGCAATGCCGAGGCCGCCCGGCTCGCGGCGACGGAACCGGATGCCTGCGCCATCGCCGGTGAGGCGGCGGCGAGGCTCTACGAACTGAACATTCTCGCCTCGAACATCGAGGACGATCCGAACAACACGACCCGCTTCCTCGTGCTCGCGACGCATGATGCCGGCCCCTCCGGCCAGGACAAGACCTCCTTCGTCTGTTCGGCGCAGAACCGTCCGGGCGCGGTGCACGATCTGCTGACGCCGCTCAAGGCGCACGGCGTGTCGATGACCAAGTTCGAATCACGGCCGGCGCGCGGTTTCGGCGGGTCGCGCTGGGAATACGTCTTCTTCATCGACGTCGAGGGCCACCGCAGCGAACCCAAGCTCAAGGCCGCGTTCGAGGAGCTGCGCGGTTGCGTCGGCTTCCTCAAGGAACTCGGCTCCTATCCAAAGGCCGTGGCATGAACATCATCGACCGAGCGCCGGACTATATCCGCGCCATTTCTCCCTACGTTCCGGGCAAGCCGATCAGCCAGCTCGCACGCGAGATGGGTATTGCCGAGGAGCGCATCGTCAAGCTCGCCTCCAACGAGAACCCGCGCGGCATGAGCCCGAAGGCGAAAGCCGCCGTCGAGGCGGCGATCGCCGGCATCGAGCGCTACCCCGACCAGTACGACCTGATCGCCGCGCTGGCGGAACGCACCGGCCTCGCCCGGGAGCAGTTCGTGCTCGGCAACGGCTCGAACGACGTGCTCGATCTCGTCGCCCGCGCTTTTCTCGCCCCGGGCCGCTCGGCGGTGATGGCGCAGTACGCCTTCGCCGTCTATCCGCTGGCGACGCAGGGCTGCGGCGCCGAGTGCATCGTCGTGCCGGCGCGGAATCACGGCCATGATCTCGACGCCATGGCCGTGGCGATCCGGCCGGACACGCGTGTCGTCTGGATCGCCGATCCGAACAATCCGACGGGCAATTTCCTGCCGCATGCCGAGGTCAAGGCCTTTCTCGCCCGGGTGCCCGCGGACGTCGTGGTCGTGCTCGACGAAGCCTACAACGAGTATCTGGCGCCGGCCGACTGCCACGACACGCTCGCGTGGCTTCGCGAGTTCCCCAATCTCGTGGTCACCCGCACGTTCTCGAAGATCTACGGACTGGCCGGCCTGCGGGTCGGCTATGCAGCGGCGTCGGCCGACGTGGCCGATCTGATGAACCGCGTGCGCCAGCCGTTCAACGTGAACAACCTGGCGCTCGCGGCGGCGAAGGCGGCGCTCGACGACCATCTGTTCCTTGCCGAGAGCTACGAGCTCAACCGGCGCGGCATGGAGCAGATCGTCGCCGGGATCAAGCGCCTCGGCCTCGAGCACATCCCCTCGCACGGCAATTTCGTCACCGTCGCCGTGCCCGATGGCGCTGCGGTGAACCGCCGGCTGCTCGCCCAGGGCGTCATCGTCCGCCCGCTCGCCGGCTACGGGCTGCCCCACCATCTGCGCGTGACCATCGGCCTCGAACGCGAAAACGCGCGCTTTCTGGAAGCGCTGGAGCAATCGCTCTGATGGCGGGCAAGCTGGTCATCTGCGGCGTCGGCCTCATCGGCGGCTCGTTCGCGCTGGCGATCAAGCAGGCCTTCGCCGCCACGCGCCGCCGAAACTCAGCCGTCGTAACACGCCAGCAATGTCCGCATATCGTCGGCATGGGCAGGACGCGCGCGCCGCTCGAGGAGGCGCTCCGGCGTGGCGTCATCGACGAGATCGGCGGTGATTGGGCATCCGCGCTCGAGGATGCCGATCTCGTCCTGCTCGGCATGCCGGTCGGCCAGATGGCGCCGGTGATGCAGGCGATGGCGCCGCATCTCGGCCCGAGAACCGTGGTCACCGACGGCGGCAGCACCAAGGCCGATGTCGTCGCCGCCGCACGCGCGGCCTTCGGGAACAGGGTCGGTCAGTTCGTGCCCGGCCATCCGATCGCCGGCGCGGAAAAGAGCGGTGTGGCCGCGGCGAAGGCCGATCTCTACGTCGGCCGGCGCGTCGTGCTGACACCGCTGCCCGAGAATCGCCCGGAAGATGTCGCCGCGGTGCGCAAGGTCTGGGAGCTTTGCGGCGCGACGGTCAGCGAGCTCGATCCGGAAGCACACGACCGGGTCTTCGCGGCGGTCAGCCACCTGCCGCACCTGCTCGCCTTCGCGCTGGTGCACGACCTCGCCTCGCGCGAGAATTCCGAACAACTGTTCGGCTTCGCGGCTGGCGGCTTCCGGGATTTCACGCGCATCGCCAGCAGCCACCCGGAAATGTGGCGCGACATCTGCCTGGCCAACCGGAAGGCACTGATGGAAGAGCTCGACGCCTACATGATCGAGCTGCTGAAAACGCGAGTGCTGCTGGCATCGAGCGATGCACAGGGGCTCGAATCCTTGTTCGCCACCGCTCGCGCGCGGCGCGACGCCTGGCTTGATTCGCTCGGGCAATGAGTACCTGTCTCGATCTTCCCCCTTTGCAGCGGGCCGCGGGAACGGTGCGTCTGCCCGGCTCGAAGAGCATCTCCAACCGCATGCTGCTGCTCGCGTCGCTCGCCGAGGGAACGACGGAGATCCATGACCTGCTCGATTCGGACGACACCCGCGTGATGCTGACGGCGCTCGCTGCGCTCGGCGTCGGCCTGGAGAAACGGGGCGACAGGATCTGGCGGGTGCGCGGTTGCGGCGGGCCTTTCCCGGTCGAGCAGGGGGACCTCTTTCTCGGCAACGCAGGCACGGCGTTCCGGCCGCTGACCGCGGCGCTCGCCGTCTCCGGCGGACATTACCGGCTTTCGGGCGTGCCGCGCATGCACGAGCGACCGATCGGCGACCTCGTCGACGGTCTCCGGCAGATCGGCGGCAACGTGCGCTATCTGGGCAGCGAGGGTTTCCCGCCGCTCGAGATCCTCCCGGCCACCATTCGCATCGACGATCCCGTCCGGCTGCGCGGCGACGTCTCGTCGCAGTTCCTGACCGCGCTCTTGATGGCGCTGCCGCTCGTCGGCCGGACGGCGACGATCGAACTGACCACCGAACTCATCTCCAAGCCCTACATCGAGATCACGCTCAACCTGATGGCGCGCTTCGGCGTGCGCGTCGAACGGGAAGGCTGGTCGCGTTTCGTGATTCCGGCCGGTCAGCGCTACAAGAGCCCCGGGCGAGTCCATGTCGAGGGCGACGCCTCGGGCGCCTCCTATTTCCTTGCCGCCGGCGCGATCGGCGGCGGGCCGGTGCGCGTCGAGGGCGTGGGGCGCGACAGCATCCAGGGCGACATCCGCTTCGCCGACGCGCTTGCGTCCCTTGGCGCGCGGATCGAGACGGGTGCGAACTTCATCGAGGCGCGCGGCCCCGAACGCGGCCGGCTGCGTGCCTTCGACCTCGATCTCAACCACATCCCCGATGCCGCCATGACGCTGGCGGTCGTTGCCCTTTTCGCCGACGGCCCGTGCCGGTTGCGCAACATCGGCTCCTGGCGGGTGAAGGAGACCGACCGGATATCGGCCATGGCCACGGAACTGCGCAAACTGGGCGCAACGGTGGAAGAGGGCACCGACTGGCTCGGCGTGTCACCACCGCTGAGTTTCACGGCCCATGCGGCGATCGACACCTACGACGATCACCGCATGGCCATGTGCTTCTCGCTCGCCGCCTTCGGCGGTGTTCCCGTGCGCATCAACGATCCCGGCTGTGTGGCCAAGACCTTCCCGGACTATTTCGACCGTTTCGGGCGCATCGCGGCGCCGGTCATCGCGATCGACGGCCCATCGGCCTCCGGAAAAGGCACCGTCGCGCAACGCGTGGCGGCCCGGCTCGGCTTCCACTTCCTCGATAGCGGCGCCCTCTATCGTCTGACCGCCCTGGCGGCGAAGCGCGCCTCGGTCGCGCTCGACGACGAAGCCGCGGTAGCGGCGGTCGCCGCATCGCTGCCGGTCCGCTTCGAAGGCGCGCGCATCCTGCTCGGGGAAGACGACGTCACCGAGGCGATCCGGGCCGAGGATGTCGGCACCGGTGCCTCGAAGATCGCCGCGATGCCGGCGGTGCGCGCCGCGCTGCTCGAACGCCAGCGCGACTTCCGGCGCTTTCCTGGCCTGGTCGCGGACGGACGCGACATGGGTTCGGTCGTCTTTCCTGAAGCGCAGGTCAAGATCTTCCTGACCGCCTCCGCCGAGGCGCGCGCCGAGCGCCGATATAAACAGTTGATCGAAAAGGGAATGCCTGCTAGCATGCAGACCCTTTTGCAGGACCTGCAGGAGCGGGATGCCCGCGATGCGGCGAGAGCCGTCGCGCCGCTCCGGCAGTGCGAAGATGCCGAGCGGGTGGATACCACCTCGCTGGGCATCGAAGAAGCGGTGGCGGCCGTGCTCGAGATCATCGGGCAGCGGCTGCCTTTCATCAACTAGCCCGTCGGTTTCGACGGTTTTCTGGAAACTCTATGTCAGCCACCAACACCGCCGTGAGTCCCGAAGAATCCTTCGCCGCCCTGTTCGCGGAAAGCCTCCAGCGCCAGGAGATGCGCGCCGGGGAAGTCATCACGGCCGAAATCGTCCGCGTCGACCAGAACTTCGTGGTCGTCAACGCGGGCCTGAAGTCCGAGTCTTACATCCCCGCCGATGAATTCAAGAACGATCGCGGCGAGATCGAAGTCAAGCCCGGCGACTTCGTCCAGGTCGCGATCGAGATGCTCGAGGACGGCTACGGCGAGACCCGCCTGTCCCGCGAAAAGGCCAAGCGGATCGCCGCCTGGAACGATCTGGAACGCGCGCTCAACGAGAACACTCTCGTCAAGGGCGTGATCACCGGCAAGGTCAAGGGCGGCCTGACCGTCATGACCAACGGCATCCGCGCCTTCCTGCCCGGTTCGCTCGTCGATACCCGGCCGGTCAAGGACACCACCCCCTACGAGGGCAAGGAATTCGAGTTCAAGGTCATCAAGCTCGACCGCAAGCGCAACAACGTCGTGCTCTCGCGACGCGCCGTCATCGAGGCGAGCATGGGCGAGGAGCG
>CAZGYD010000067.1:0-3346 GCA_964530115.1 uncultured Rhodocyclaceae bacterium
GAGTCTGTAAAATAATTTGTGTAAATGGGTTTTAGTGTTAAAGAACATTTTTTAATCTCTGATCAAAAATAATTGATAAATGGGATAAAGCAACAGCCCAATTCTGTACAGGCATAACAGTCCACTTTTTCGATATATCTCTGTAAGCTAAGAATAGCATTTTTTTCAGTGCCTCATCGTTGGGAAAAATGCTTCTCTGTTTTGTAACCTTTCTAAACTGGCGGTGCACCGCCTCAACTGCATTGGTAGTGTAAATGATTTTTCTGATTTCATCCGGATACTTGAAAAATGTAGAGGCGTGAGCCCAGTTCTGTCTCCAGATTCTGATTGATAAAGAATATTTTTTGCCCCAGTTTTCTTCTAAGTTGTCCAGAGCAATAAGAGCAGCTTCTTCTGTTGGTGCTGAGTAAACTAATCGAAGTTCTTTCATAAATGACTTCTGATCTTTGCTTGCAATGTATCTAAGCGTATTCCTGATTAAGTGAATGATACATAGCTGAATTTCTGTTCCGGGAAAGACCGTATTTATTGCCTCAGGAAAACCCTTCAGTCCATCCACACAAGCAATCAGTATATCCTGCACCCCACGATTCTTTAATTCAGTTAAAACACTAAGCCAGAAGTTTGAGCCCTCAGCTTCGCTTACCCATAAGCCCAGAAGATCCTTTCTGCCAGTAATATCAAGTGCCAAACAAGTGTAGGCTGCTTTATTTGTTACCCTTCCTTCACTGGTTACTTTATAATGTATCGCATCAAAGAAGACTATCGGATAAACAGCTTCGAGTGGACGATTGTGCCATTCTTTGGCCAAATCAATGATCTTATCGGTTATCTGTGAAACCAGAGATGCACTCACATCAAGACCATAGAACTCCTGAACGTGTGATTGTATATCTCTGGTGGTCATTCCCTTTGCATACATAGATATGATCTTATCTTCAATCGGTCCTAGCGTTCTCTCATACTTCTTGACAACGATAGGATCAAATGAACCGTTACGATCTCTGGGTACTGTTAGCTCTATTTCTCCGTTATCATTCTTGAGAGTCTTGCGGCTTCTGCCATTGCGACTGTTACCTGTGTTCTTTCCAGCTGGTGAGTATTTCTCATAACCAAGATGTTCGGTTAGTTCTGCATCAAGCATCCCTTCAAGGGAAGCTTTTATGAGCTTCTTGATGGCTCCGTTTTCTCCCATCAAGTCCTGATAGGTCCTTGCTGTTTTAAGATCGGCTTTAAGTTGCTCGATCATTTCTGGAGTTAGTTCCATTGTGTAAATCTCCTTTCGGGTATTGGTTAAAAGTAATTAGTTTTTTGCAAATATAAAACCCTTAATGGATTTTCTTTAAGTTAAGTGCTGCTTCGCTGCGCTTCGCAGAACTTAACTATTTCTTTACTTTAACCATTTACACAGAATTATTTACACTCCCAAAAATCCCATTTTTATTGTTATTTGAATAGAAAACCCATCTATGATTTTGATTAACTCACACATATGCAGTGGGGTTTAAATGATCTACTTCGAAAAGATCTCTTACTGCTAACATCGCTACGCCAATTGCTCCAGCTCTGAATCCAAGAGTAGATAGTTCGAATTGAACATCTTTATTAATATGAGTTAATGACTGTTTCATAGCAGTGCTTATTATAGAATCCAGCAGATAAGGATTCGCGACAGTAATTCCCCCTCCCATAATAATTTTCTCAGGATTAAATAAATTAATTAAATAGCCAATACCTAAACCCAGGTATTTACCAGTGGTTTCAAGGAGCTCGATAGAAAATTGGTCTCCTTTATTAGCTGCTTCCAAAATACTTCTAGCATCTAATTTATTAATATCGAAATTCTTTTCCTTAGTAAGAATAGATTTCTGACCATTCAAAATTTTATTTTTTGCAATTCTGGTTAGTGCCTTCCCTGAAGCGACTGTTTCAAGACATCCGAATTTTCCACAATAACACAAGTCCCCGTCTGGAACAACCTGAATATGACCGAACTCGCCAGCAAAACCATCTTTTCCATAGTAAATTTTCCCATCAACAATTATCCCTAAGCCTACTCCCCATCCTAAATTTAAGCATAGTACATTCTGACAACCCTTGGCTTTGCCCATCCATAATTCACCTAATGCCATCGCTTTCGCATCATGTTCTATGTGAACCGGCTTTTTAAATTTTTTAGTGAAGGCATCTCTTACAGATTGATTTTTAAATTTCAGATATGTTTCACTAATTCCTTCCTGACCTCGCACGATTCCAGGAATGGCTACACCAATACCAAGGATTTGTGACCAGGATAATTTCGCTGCATTTACTAGTGACTTCACTTCTGAAAAAATCTCGTCTAGAAACAAAGTAGCATCATCTAAAGAGAATGTAGACTCTCTTCTTTCTTCAACAATGTTAAATTCCAAATCCAGCAGTAAAAAATTTGTAAAAGTTCTGCCAATATCAATTCCTATTATGTAGCCACCTTTTCTATTTAATTTAAACACCTGTGGTGGTCGGCCTGCTCCAAAAGTTTCTTTTTCTTTTACCTGAATGACTAAATTTTCTCTTTTCAATTGTTTTATAATGTTAGTCAGGACTGGTAGTGAAATACCTGTATGATTTTTTAATTCTGTAAGTGATTGTACTTTTTCATTAAGCAAAGTTTTAAGTACAAGATTTTTCCTAATTTGGATCTTCCTTCTGACTTTTCCCATGGCTAAAATTTAATATTGTAATAATATTTTTCTAAATATTTTTTAACTTCTTGAATATCTTCCTTACTAGTAAGATCAGGAACATGCTCTGATAATGGATAAGCAAAAACAGAATTTTCAAATTTATTTGCCAGGAACTTAACAGCATCCGGGAGTTCTTTTTCATCCCGCTCGGGATTTGGTTCAAGTTTTTCTAAAATTGGAAGTATTAAATCATAATCCAAAGAAAATATATTCATACTTACTCCTAAATAGCCATCCTGAATTAATATTTTTTGGATTATTTCGGCAGAGGGTTTTTCAATAATATCAACCAAATAGCCATCTTTATTTTTTACAGTTATTGCAAATTTCTCTATTCGTGATATATCAAACTCAAGCGCTGCCCTGTTATAGTCAATTAACGCTCCAGGATATTCTGAATCCAACATAATTTTTAATGCTTTTTCAGAATATAAATTATCACTATTACATACAGTAAATTTTTTACCTTTCCAATCTTGCCTGGATTTCAACCCCCACCAAAGTGCGTCAGCAGTTCCATATGGTTTGGTTCGCCCTTCAGGAATAGGTTGTATGGCATAGGATATTTTTAATCCGAAAAATTCATTGTCTGAATCTTTCTGTCCATAATAATCTTTTAT
>CAZGYD010000068.1:0-13632 GCA_964530115.1 uncultured Rhodocyclaceae bacterium
TCGAGGTCAATTCCGCGCTGCTCTCGCGGGCCTCGGTCTATGTGCTCAAGAGCCTGACCGAGGAGGAGCTCGGCCAGCTCTTCGAGCGGGCGCGCGAGCGGGCCTTCCCCGATCTGGAATTCGAAGACGTCGCCCGCGAGCGCATCATCGGCCATGCCGACGGCGATGCGCGCCGGCTGCTCAACGTGCTCGAGACGTTGCGCACCGCGGCGCTCGCGGCCAAGCGGCGCACCGTCACCGCGGGGTTCCTCGAAGAGACGCTGGCGCAAGACCTGCGCCGCTTCGACAAGGGCGGCGACGCCTTCTACGACCAGATCTCGGCGCTGCACAAGTCGGTGCGCGGCTCGAATCCCGATGCGGCGCTCTACTGGCTGGTGCGCATGCTCGACGGCGGCGCCGATCCGCTCTATCTGGCGCGGCGCGTCGTGCGCATGGCCACCGAGGACATCGGGCTTGCCGATCCGCGCGCGCTGCGCCTGGCGCTCGATGCCTGGGAAACCTATGAGCGGCTCGGCTCGCCGGAAGGCGAACTGGCGATCGCCGAGGCCGTGCTCTACATGGCCGTGGCGCCGAAGTCGAACGCCACCTACGTCGCCTATAATGCGGCGCGCCGCTTCGTCGGTCAGGACAGGAGCCGCCCGGTGCCCGAGCATCTGCGCAACGCGCCGACCCGGCTGATGAAGGACTTGGGCTTCGGCGCCGAATACCGCTACGCGCACGACGAGCCGGAAGCCTATGCCGCCGGCGAGAACTACTTCCCCGAGGGCATGCCGAAGGTCGAGTGGTACAAGCCGACGCCGCGCGGCCTCGAGCAGAAGATCGCGGAGAAGCTCGCACACCTGCGCGAACTCGACCGTCAAGCGAAGAAGAAACCATAGGAACCGCCATGCTGGACATCCAACTGCTGCGCAGCAACCTCGCCTTCGTCGCCGAACGCCTCGCCACGCGCGGCTACACGCTCGACACCGCCGCCTTCGAGTCGCTCGAAGCCGTGCGCAAGGAATTGCAGGTGCGCACCCAGGAGCTGCAGGCGAAGCGCAACAGCCTCTCGAAGCAGGTCGGCATCCTCAAGGGCAGGGGCGAGGATGCCTCGGCCGTGCTCGCCGAGGTGGCCGGCATCGGCGACGAACTGAAGAAGAACGAGGAGGCGCTCTCCGCCCTTCAGGAGCGCTACTCGGCCTTCGTCGCGGTGATTCCCAACCTGCCGCACGAGAGCGTGCCCGTGGGCGGCGACGAGACGGCCAATGTGGAACTCAGCCGCCGTGGCACGCCGCGGACGTTCGACTTTCCGGTCAGGGATCACGTCGAGATCGGCGAGCGGCTCGGCGGCCTCGATTTCGAGACCGCGGCGAAGATCGCCGGCAGCCGCTTCACGCTGATGAAGGGCGGTGTGGCGCGGCTGCACCGTGCGCTCGCCCAGTTCATGCTCGACACGCACGTGAGCGAGCACGGCTACACCGAGGTCTATGCGCCCTATCTCGTCCATCCCGAAAGCATGTTCGGCACCGGCCAGCTGCCCAAGTTCGAGGAGGACCTGTTCCGCGTGCCGCGCGCCGACGGCAGCCGGCTCTATCTCATCCCCACCGCCGAGGTGCCGGTGACCAACATGGTCCGCGACACCATCCTGGAGGCCGGCGCGCTGCCGCTGAAATTCGTCTGCCATACGCCGTGCTTCCGTTCCGAGGCGGGCAGCGCCGGCCGCGACACGCGCGGCATGATCCGCCAGCACCAGTTCGACAAGGTGGAACTGGTGCAGATCGTCCGGCCGGACGCTTCCTGGCAGGCGCTGGAAGAGCTCACCGCGCATGCCGAGGCGATCCTCGAAAAACTCGGGCTGCCGTACCGCCGCATGGCGCTTTGCACCGGCGACATGGGTTTCTCGTCGGCGAAGACCTATGACCTCGAGGTCTGGCTGCCGGCGCAGAACACCTACCGCGAGATTTCCTCGTGCTCCAATTTCGAGGCCTTCCAGGCGCGGCGCATGCAGGCCCGCTTCCGCAACGAGAAGGGCAAGCCCGAGCTCGTGCACACGCTGAACGGCTCCGGACTCGCGGTCGGGCGGACGCTGGTGGCCGTGCTCGAGAATTATCAGAACGCCGACGGCAGCGTCACCGTTCCCGAGGTGCTGCGCCCCTACATGGGCGGCATCGACAGGCTCACCGCATAGCCATGCCGGCCTGCAGCGCGGCCTTGTTCGGCGGCTCCAGGCGGCGGAGGATGTCGTAGTAGGTGCGCACGTTTTCGACGAGGATCACCGCCTCGCCGCCGCGCGCGCGGCCGGACTTGAGCCGGCGGTAGTACTCGGGCCGCGCCATCAGCGGCAGCACCTTCTTCATGTCGTACCAGGAATCCGGGTCGTGGTTCATGCCCGCGGCGAGCTGGCGCGCGCCGTTCAGATGGCCGAAGCCGAGGTTGTAGGCGGCGAGCGCGAGCCAGAGGCGGTCCGGGCCCTTGACGTCGTTGAGCCGCTCGGCGAGATCGGCGAGGTACTTCGCCCCGGCGCGGATGCTCTCGCGCGCGTCGAGGCGGTTGGCGATGCCGAGCGCGTCGGCGGTTTCCTCGGTGAGCATCATCATGCCGCGGACGCCCGTGGGCGAGGTCGCCAGCGGGTTCCATTTCGATTCCTGATAGGCGAGCGCGGCGATCAGCCGCCAGTCGATCCCCGTCACCGTTTCGGCCTGCTGGAACAGCCGCCGGTATTTCGGCAGCACGCGGCGCACGTCCTCGATGAACTGGGTCGCCTCGATCGGACTGACGCGGTTCAGGTGGCCGAAATAGCGGTCGTGCAGCCGCTCGACGAGCCCGCTGCCCCGCGCCTCGGCGAGGAACGCGTCGGCATCCTCGCGCAGGCGCGTGTCTTTCTCGCGGAAGGCCCAGGCGTAGGTGACCTTGCCCGGCAGCGGCAGGGCGACGGCGAGATCGGGATAGTGATTGACGGCCAGCTCAAAATGCGCCGAGTCGGTCGCCGCGAGTTCCGAAACGCCGTTGGCCACGCGGCCGAGCAGGTCGACACAGTGCGGCACGAGCGGCCGCTCGATGGTGATCGGCACGCGTTCCGCAAGGCGGACGAGTGCGGCCTCGGGTTGCGAGCCGGCGATGACCTCGATCGCCCTGCCGGCGAGCGAATCGGCATCGGCGACCGGCAGGTCGGCGGCGTGGCGGACGATCAGCGGGCGCGTCTCGCGTACCGGCGAGGAGAAGGCGAGCCCCGGCGCCGGCTTAAGCGGCGCGGCGGCGGCGAAATCCACCTCGCCTCGCGCGAGCATCGCGAGCGACGCTTCCGGGCTTGGCGAGGGCACCACCTGCAGCTGCTGCCTGCGCCGTTCGGCGAAGGCGAGGAGCAGGTCATGCTCGAAGCCGGCCGGTTCACCGTCGCCCGGGGGCGGCTCGTAGAAGACCGGATCGTCGAGCACTGCCACGCGGAGCACGGGGATCCTGCCGTCCATGCCGCGCCTGCCGCCGGCAGGCTGATCACAGGCAGCGACGAGGCAGGCGGCGACCAGCAGGACCCAGCGGAGACTCGGCCGTCTCATCGGATGGGATTCGCCACGAAACGAAACGATCATTCTGCCACGCCAGCGATGTTAGAATGCGCGCCTCCGGAGAGGTGGCCGAGTGGTTTAAGGTACCTGACTCGAAATCAGGCGTAGGGCAACCTACCGTGGGTTCGAATCCCACCCTCTCCGCCAGATCCCGCCGCCGGTATCGAGCCTCCTCCAGTATATCTACGCGTCATCGACGCGCTGGGCCGTGACCGCGGGTTTCCCAGCCGCTGCTGCAACGCGCTTGATCGGGGTGCTCAATGGGGTTAAACTTGACTAATTCGATCAACTATAGGACGGCAAACGATGAACAGAGCGCGCATTCATGAAATCGTCACCGGCAATCCGGTCGTGCTGTTCATGAAGGGCACGAAGAACTTCCCCACCTGCGGCTTTTCCGGCCGCGCGGCGCAGGTGCTCAAGGCCTGCGGCGTCGATTTCGTCGACGTCAATGTCCTCGCCGAGCCGGACACCGTGCCGGAACTGCGCGAATACGCCAATTGGCCGACTGTGCCGGTCTGCTACATCAAGGGCGAGCTCATCGGCGGCAGCGACATCCTGCTCGAGATGTACCAGTCGGGCGAACTCCAGCAGAAGCTCGCCACCGTCGCCGCCACCTGAGCGGCGCGGCCCAGAAACCGTGGGGGTTTGTCCTAGCCTTCGCCGCGCCCGGGACTACCCGTCGGCGGAGGAAGCCCGCCCCGAAACTCAGCCGTCGTAACACGCCAGCCGTAAGCGGCAAGCCACGCAGTCCCGGCGAAGGGCCGCCCCGGGCCGGGACGGCACGCGCCAAAGGCGCGAAGCGCCGCACGCAGCCCCCTGCGAGGAGGGGGCGATCGGACTAGCCCCGCAGTTCGGCGATCAATTTGTCGATCATCCGCCGCGCCTGGTTCAGGTAGCCGGCGCCGAACAGGTTGAAGTGGTTGAGGATGTGGTAGAGGTTGTAGAGCGTCTTGCGCGTCTCGTAGCCGGCATCGAGCGGCCAGGCGAGCCGGTAGGCGGCGTAGAACGATTCGGGGAAGCCGCCGAAGAGTTCCGACATCGCCAGGTCCGCCTCGCGGTCGCCGTAATGGACCGCGGGATCGAAGATCACCGGCGTGCCGTCCGGCAGCGCCGAGGCGTTGCCGGCCCAGAGGTCGCCATGCAAGAGCGACGGCTTCGGCCGGTAATCGAGAAAGAAGGCGCCGATGCGCTCGGCGAGCGCAAGGCCGCGGTCGACGTGTGCGCGGTCCATGCCGTTCGCGGCGGCCCACTCGAGCTGCGGCAGCAGACGCCGCTCGGCGAAGAAGCGGCTCCATTCGCCGCGCAGGCCGTTCAGTTGCGGCGAGCCGCCGATCCAGTTGTCCGCGGGCCAGCCGAAACGTTCGCCGGTATGCCGGTGAAGTTCCGCGAGCCGGCGGCCGAGCGCGGCGCCGCTCGCGCGGTCGAGGCCGCAGAGATCGAGCCTCTCGAGCTCGATCACGGCGGTGCCGCCATCGAGACCGCAGCGCAGCACTTCGGGTACGCGGATCGCGCCGGTGGCGCGCAAGGCGGCGAGCCCTTCCGCCTCGGCCCGGAAGCGCGGCAGATCGGCCGCCGTTCCCCTTTTGACGAAGACGTCGGCCATCAGAGCGTTGCGAGCCTGGCGTTGGCCTGGGTGAGGCGGCGCGCGAGCACGCGGAGGAACGATTGGTAGAAGTGCATGCGGCAAGCGTCCGAGGCGCGGCCGAGCGCGTCGGCGGGGATGCAGACGATGCGCGCCTCGGTGCGGGCGACGACGTCGGCGCCGCGGGCGCCGGCGTTGCGGCTGCCGATCACGGCCATTTCGCCGAAGCAGTCGCCGGCCGCGAGGACGTTGAGCGTGCGGCCTTTCTTCGCCACCTCGAGTTCGCCGTCGATCAGGAAATAGAAGGCGTTGCCGGCCTCGCCCTCGCGGATCACGAAGGTGCCGGGCGCGATGTCCTCCCAGCGCGAGAAGCGGATCGACTCCCAGATCTCGACGTCGGTGAAGTCGGCGAAGAATTCCAGGTTGCGCAGCGTCTCGAACTTCTCGCTGTCGGGGAAGCGCTGGCGCTGCGGTGCGAGCTGGCGGTTGCGGAACGCCTGGGCGAGGTCGTGGGCGAAGTCGCTCCAGTTCGCGTAGCGCGCATCGAGATCGCGCTGAAGCGCGCGGCCGACGATGGCGTCGAACACCGGCGGCAGTTCCGGGCGCACGGACGAGGGCGGCGGCGCGTCGGCGTTGCAGATCTGGTGGATCATGCCGTAATGGCTGGTCGCCTGGAACGGCAGGCGGCCGGTGAGCAGCTGGTAGAGGACGACGCCGAGCGACCAGATGTCGGTGCGATGGTCGAGCGGCTGCTCGCGGATCTGCTGCGGCGACATGTAGGCCGGCGAGCCGACGCCAGTGACCTGTGTCACGTCGCTCGCGGCCTGCAGCGCGGCGCCGAAGTCGGAGATCTTGACGTCGGACCTGCCGCTGCCGCCGTCGTCGGCGATCAGGAGGTTGGCGGGCTTGATGTCGCGGTGGGTGACGCCCGCCTGGAAAGCGTAGTCGAGCGCCCGCGAGCACTTGAAGACGATCTCGGTGAGCCGCTCGAGCGGCAGCAGGTTGTCCGGCCGGCAGTAGGGCTCGAGCGTCGTGCCGGCGACGTATTCCATGACGATGTAGCTTTCCTCGTCGCCGATCACGGCATCGAGGATCTGCACGATGTGCGGATGGACGAGCCGGCCGGCGAGCGAAGCCTCGTTCCGGAGCAGCCGCCGGTAGCTCTGGCCGCGCTCGGGGTCGCGGAGCACCTCGGGCGAGATCAGCTTGACCGCCACCTCGCGGTCCGCAAACGGATCGCGCGCGAGCCAGACCGTGGCCGTGGCGCCCTCGCCGATCTTGCGGACGACCTCGTACTTGCCGATCCGTTCCATCAGCGCCCGAGGCGTTCCCGCGCGCGGGCGATGGCCGCGCGCACCTGCGCCGGGGCCGTGCCGCCGATGTGATCGCGCGCGGCGAGCGAGCCTTCGACCGTGAGTACCGCGAAGACGTCCTCGCCGACGAGCGGCGAGAAGCGCCGCAGCTCGTCGAGCGGCAGGTCGGCGAGGTCGCAGCCCTTCTCCTCGGCGGCGCGGACGGCGCGCGCCACGGCCTCGTGGGCGTCGCGGAACGGCAGCCCCTTCTTGACCAGGTAGTCGGCGAGGTCGGTCGCCGTCGCGTAGCCCTGCTTGAGCGCCGCGGCCATGGCCTCGGGCCTGACGCGGATGCCGGCGATCATCTCGGCATAGACGCGCAGCGTGTCGATGACCGTGTCGGCGGCGTCGAACAGCGGCTCCTTGTCTTCCTGGTTGTCCTTGTTGTAGGCGAGCGGCTGGCCCTTCATCAGCGTCAGCAGCGAGACGAGGGCGCCATTGACGCGGCCGGTCTTGCCGCGCACGAGCTCGGGCACGTCCGGGTTCTTCTTCTGCGGCATGATCGACGAGCCGGTGCAGAAGCGGTCGGCGAGGTCGATGAAACCGACGCGCGGGTTCATCCAGAGGATCAGCTCCTCGGAAAGCCGCGAGAGGTGGGTCATCAAAAGCGCCGCGGCGGCGCAGAATTCGATCGCGAAGTCGCGGTCGGAGACGGCATCGAGCGAGTTCTCGCAGACGGCCTCGAAGTCCAGTTCCTTGGCCACGAATTCGCGGTCGATCGGATACGTGGTGCCGGCGAGCGCCGCGGCGCCGAGCGGCAGGCGGTTGACGCGCCGCCGGCAATCGCTCATCCGCTCGTGGTCGCGTTCGCTCATCTCGACGTAGGCGAGCAGGTGATGGCCGAAGGTCACCGGCTGGGCGACCTGCAGGTGCGTGAAGCCGGGCATCGGCGTGTCGGCGTGCCGCTCCGCGAGGTCGAGCAGCGCGCGCTGGAAGTCGCGGATCAGGCCGAGGATGTCGTCGATGGCGTCGCGCAGCCAGAGGCGGATGTCGGTCGCCACCTGGTCGTTGCGCGAGCGGCCGGTGTGCAGGCGCTTGCCGGCGTCGCCGACGAGCGCCGTCAGACGCTTCTCGATGTTGAGATGGACGTCTTCGTCGTCGAGGCTCCAGTGGAATTCCCCGCGCTCGATCTCGCCGGCGATCTGCGCCATGCCGCGCTCGATGTCGGCGAGATCCTGTGCGCCGATGATGCCCTGGCGCGCGAGCATCTTCGCGTGGGCGAGCGAGCCGCGGATGTCCTGCGCGGCCATGCGCTTGTCGAAGGGGACGGAGGCCGTGAAGCGCTTGACGAGATCGGAGACCGGCTCGGAGAAACGGCCCGACCAGGTTTTGTCTGACATAATGAAAACGTTGAAATATCCGTTAGTTCCGGGGAGATGGGCAGTATACGGGAAAAGGAACGGGAGGCCGGCGCGGACGGACAGGACGGCTCCGCGGGCCGCCGCGCGCCCGCCTGGCTGCCGGCCGGCTCGCCAAGGCTGCCTGACTTCTGCAATCTCGGCGTCTGGCTGCGCGTGCTCCTGGCCGTGAACGCCATGATGCTCGTCGCTGCGCTGCTGCGCGCGCACGGCCTCGCCGCGACGCTGGCGGAGCTCGTCGGGCTGGCGGCGGTCGTCGAGCCGGCGAGCCTCGCCACGCTGGCACTCCTGTGCGCGGGGCGGCGTTGGCTCACGTACTGGCCGCCTGCGTTCGCCGGCGTCGCGGTGCTCGTCATCGCGGCGGGTTGCGGGGGCACGTTCTCGCTTTTGCTTTCGCCGCTCGCCTTCGCCGAAACTCAGCCGTGGTGGCACGCCAGCCTCTGGGCGGCGCTCATCGCCTTCGTGCTCCTGGCCTGGTTCGACCTCGCCGCGCGCGCCCATGCGCCGGCGGTGACCGAGGCGCGGCTCATGGCGCTCACCGCGCGCATCCGGCCGCACTTCCTGTTCAACAGCCTCAACGCCGTGCTCGGCGTCATCCGCGAGGATCCGCGCCGCGCAGAGCGCGCGCTCGAGGAGCTCTCGGAGCTCTTCCGCGTGCTGATGAAGGACAACCGCGAGCTCGTGCCGCTCTCGGACGAGATCGCGCTGGCGCGCCAGTACCTCGACCTCGAGCGCCTGCGGCTCGGCGAGCGGCTGCAGGTCGTCTGGGACGTCGAGAGCTGCCCACCCGATGCGCGCGTGCCGCCGCTGATGCTCCAGCCGCTGATCGAGAACGCCGTCTATCACGGCATCGAGCCGCTCGGCGAGCCGGGCGAGGTGCGCATCCGCCTCGCGCGCGAAGCGGGCCGGGTGCTGATCGAGATCGACAATCCGTGCCCGCCGCGCGAATCGCCGGGCGGCCATGCGGGCGGCAACCGCATGGCGCTCGCCAACATCCGCGAACGGCTGCTGCTCTTCTTCGACCTCGAGGCTTCGCTGGCGACCGCCACCGACGGCGGCCGCCACCGCGTACGCATCCTGCTGCCCTACCGCAAGGGAGACGGGACATGAATCCGCTGCGTCTGCTGATCGTCGACGACGAGGCGCCGGCGCGCGCGCGGCTGCGCAACCTGCTCGAAGACCTCGGCGAAGCCCTGCCGACCACGGTCGTCGCCGCGGCCGCGGACGGCATCGATGCGCTCGAGCGGCTCGGTGACGCGGAGGTCGACGTCGCGCTGGTGGACATCCGCATGCCGCGCATGGACGGCATCGAACTGGCGCGCCAGCTTGCGGCGCGGCCGCGACCGCCGGCGGTCGTCTTCGTCACGGCCTACGACCAGTATGCGGTGAAGGCTTTCGAACTGGCCGCGGTCGATTACCTGCTGAAGCCGGTGAAGGCCGAGCGGCTCGCCGAGGCGTTGTCGCGGGCGCTGCGCACGCCCGCGGTGGCCGATGCCGTGCGCGCAGCTGCCGAAGCCGTGGTGCCGGGCGGCCGCCGCTACCTGCGCAGCTCGGAGCGCGGCAAGGTGCTCCTCGTGCCGGTAGCCGAGGTGATCTACTTCAAGGCCGAACTCAAGTACGTCACCGCGCGGACGAAGGAGCGCGAGTTCCTGCTCGAAGAGTCGCTCGCCCAGCTGGAGACGGAATTCGCGGCGCGCTTCGTGCGCATCCACCGCAACTGCCTGGTGGCCCGTGATGCCATCACCGGCTACGAGCGTGACCGCTCGCGCGAGGAGGACGGCGAGGCGCGCTGGGCCCTCGTGCTGCGCGACGTGCCCGAGCGCCTGCCCGTCAGCCGGCGCCAGTGGCCGCAGGTCAAGGGGATCCTGGCCGCCTGAGACCTCAGCCGCTGTTCCTCAGTCCGGCGGCGATGCCGTTGATGGTCAGGTGGATGCCGCGGATCACGCGCTCGTCCGTTTCGCCGGCGCGGTAGCGTTGCAGCAGCTCGACCTGCAGGTGGTTGAGCGGATCGAGATAGGGGAAGCGGTTGCGGATCGAGCGCCGCAGCAGCGGGTTGCCGTCGAGCAGCGCCTGCTGGCCGGTGATCGCGAGCAGGGCCTCGACCGAGTCGTGCCACTCCTGCCGGATCCGCGCGAAGACGGCATTACGCAGCGCTTCGTCCCGGACGAGCTGCGCATAGCGCTCGGCAATGGCCAGGTCGCTCTTGCCGAGCACCATGTCCATGTTCGAGAGCAGGGTGCGAAAGAAGGCCCACTCGCGATGCATGCGCCGCAAGAGGTCCATGCCCGCCTCGCCATGGCGCTCGCGCCAGGCCTTGACCGCCGAGCCGAAGCCGTACCAGCCCGGCAGCATCACGCGGCACTGCGACCAGGAGAAGACCCAGGGGATCGCGCGCAGCGATTCGATCGAGCGCGTGTTGCTGCGCGAGGCCGGACGGCTGCCGATGTTGAGGTGGGCGATCTCGGCGATCACCGTCGATTCCCAGAAGTACTGTTCGAAGCCCGGGGTCTCGTAGACCAGCGCCCGGTAGGCGCGGAAGGCGTGTTCCGAGAGTTCGGCCATCGCCGCGCGGCACTCGTCGCTGGGGTCGTCGTGCTCGTGCGGCAGCAGCGTCGCTTCGAGCGTCGCCGCGGCGATGGTCTCGAGATTGCGCCGGCCCAGCTCCGGGTTTGCGTATTTCGAGGCGATCACCTCGCCCTGCTCGGTGATGCGGATGCGGCCGGGCACGGCGCCGGCCGGCTGGGCGAGGATCGCCTGGTAGCTCGGCCCGCCGCCGCGGCCCACCGTGCCGCCGCGGCCGTGGAAGAGCCGCAGGGTGACGCCGTGCTTGCGGAACACGTCGATCAGCGCGAGCTCGGCGCGATAGAGCGACCACGCCGAGGTAAGGAAGCCGCCGTCCTTGTTGCTGTCGGAATAGCCGAGCATCACTTCCTGGCAGAGGCCACGTGATTCGAGCAGCCGCCGGTAGGCCGGCAGCGAGAGCAGCCGGTCCATGGTGCCGCCGCAGGCGGCGAGGTCGCCGATGGTTTCGAAGAGCGGCACGATGTTGACGTCGAGTTCGCCCTCGCGCGGGCGCAGGAGCCCCGCCTCCTTGAGCAGCAGCGCGACTTCGAGGACGTCCGAGACGCCATCGGTCTTCGAGATGATGACGTTCTCGATCGCCGCCTTGCCGTAGCGCTGGTGCGCCTCGCGCGCGGCGTTGAAGATCGCCAGCTCGCCCATCGTCTCGTCCGAATAGGTGAAATAGGGCGTCGACAAGAGCCGCGGCGTTGCCAGTTCACCGAGCAGCAGGGCGATGCGGCCCTCCTCGCCGCGGCCGGCGTAGTCGACGCCCGGGCGCGCGGCCTCGAAGAGCTCGTGCACCGTCCTCTGGTGCACGTCGGAGTTCTGGCGCAGGTCGAGCGGTGCGAGATGAAAGCCGAAGATCGACACGGCGCGCCGCAGCCGCCGGAGACGGCCGCGCGCGAGCAGCGCCGAGCCGTTGTCGACGAGCGAGCGGTGGATGATGTCGAGATCGGCGGCGAATTCCTGCGCGCTGCGATAGGGCTCGGCCTCGGCGACGGCGGGGTGTTCCGGTTCGAGGCCGTCGAGCGCGCGGGCCGTCGCCGCCAGGCGCGCGTAGATGCCGGCGATGGCGCGCCGGTAGGGCTCGTCGTCGCGATGCGGGTTGCGGTCGGGCGAGGCCGCCGCGAGCTTCTGCATTTCGTCGGAGATGCGCACCAGGAGCGCCGATGACGACAGCCCGGCACCAAGCTTGTGCAGCTGTTCGAGATAGAAGGCGAGCGCGCGCCGGCTCTGGGCGCGCAGCGCGCCGGCAAGCACATCGGCGGTGACGAAGGGGTTGCCGTCGCGGTCGCCACCGACCCAGGAGCCCGTGCGCAGGAAGGGCGGCAGTTCGTGGCCGGCCGGCCAGTCCGGCACCTGCCGCGCTAGCTCGTCTTCGGCGGCCGCGTAGAGGCGCGGCAGTTCGCGCAGGAAGGTCGTGTCGTAGAAGGCGAGCGCGTTGCCGACCTCGTCCATGACCGAGAGCTTGGCCGGCCGCAGCATGCGCGTCTGCCAGAGGGTCATGACCGCGCGGCGGATCGCTTCCTCCTGCTGTGCCGCTTCCTCCGGCGTCTGCCGCGTGCGGTCGCGCTCGTTGAGCAGCGAGGCGATCTTCCAGTGACAGTCGAGGATGCTCTTGCGCTGGACTTCCGTCGGATGTGCGGTCAGTACCGGGCTGATCTGGGCCCGGGCGAAGAACTCGAGCAGCCGGCGCGCATCGATGCCCATGGCGAGCGCCCGCGACAGCGAATGGGCGATGCTGCCCTCGCGCGGCGGCGAGCCGGCGATCGCGTGCGCGCGCGCGCGGCGCAGGTGGTGCTGGTCCTCGGCGATGTTGGCCAGTTGCGAAAAGTAGCTGAAGGCACGCACCACCTGATTGGCTTGTGCCGGCGACAGGCGCTCGAGCAACGCATGGAGTTCCGTGCGCGCGGCCGCGTCACCGTCGCGGTGACAGCGGATCGACAGGCCGCGGACCGTCTCGATGAGCGCGAACGTCTCCTCGCCTTCGAGCGCACGCAGCGTGTCGCCGAGGATGCGGCCGAGGAAGCGGATGTCCTCGCGCAGCGGCAGATCCTTGTCCGGCGCGGTCATGGCTGTCGGCCCCCCAGCCGGTTGCGGCTCTCCTCGATCGCTTCCTCGATGATCGTGCCGTAGAACTCCGGCTGGTAGTAGCCGCGGATGGGGTCGGCGAGCGGTGTTCCGTCACCGGAAAAGAAGAGCAGCGTCGGCGTCAACTTCACCTTGTGCGCTGCGGCGAAGGCGCGGTGCGTGGTCCGCCGGCCGGAGAAATCGACGAGCGGCGTGTCGCGGTCGACGTCGATCTGCCGGAACACCGCCGTTCCGCCCGACTGGGCGGCCATGGCATTGACGTGCTCGACGCGGGCCTTTTCGCACCAGCCGCAACGCGCCCGGCTGAAGAAGAGGACCACGGGGATCCGCGCCTCGGCGGCCTCGCGGCCGTCAGCGGACAGATCGCCCGCCAGACTCAGCGGTGGTGGCACGCCGAGGGCCGGCGCCGCGGCCGCCATGAGGGCGAGCCATGATAAGATTCCGCGCCAATATTTGACTGGCCGGCCCATGCTGGGCAGACCGCCTCCCGGCCGCCGCTGCTGCCACATTCGACTGTCTCCTTCAGGGTTGTACGCCCAGTGAACAAGATTCCCGAGCGCATCGTCATCGCCACGCGCGAATCGCGGCTCGCCCTCTGGCAGGCCGGGCATGTACGAGATCTTCTGCGCGGATTATATCCGTCGTGCCGGGTCGAACTGCTCGGCATGACCACGCGTGGCGACCAGATCCTCGACCGGCCGCTGGCCAAGGTGGGCGGCAAGGGGCTGTTCGTCAAGGAGTTGGAGACGGCGCTCCACGACGGCCGCGCCGATATCGCCGTGCATTCGATGAAGGACGTGCCGATGGAGCTCCCCGAGGGCTTCGCACTCATCGCCACAGGTCCGCGCGAGGTGCCGTTCGACGCCTTCGTCTCATCGAAATACGCGAGTCTCGACGACCTGCCGCCCGGCGCCGTGGTCGGCACCTCCAGCCTGCGCCGCGAGGCGCAGCTGCGCGCGTGCTATCCGTATCTGGCCGTGACTTCGCTGCGCGGCAACCTCGATACCCGCCTGCGCAAGCTCGACGAAGGCCAGTACGACGCGATCATCCTCGCGGCCGCGGGCCTGACGCGACTCGGGCTCGCCGAGCGCATCCGCGCCGTGCTGCCGGCCGAGGTCTCGCTTCCTGCCGCGGGCCAGGGT
>CAZGYD010000069.1:0-22470 GCA_964530115.1 uncultured Rhodocyclaceae bacterium
GCCCCAGCAACAGGGTCAGGCCAAGAAACACCAGCGACACCGCCGCCGTGCGCGGCATGCGCCGCTCCAGGCGGTCGACCAGCGGGTCGCCGAGGTAGGCCAGCAACATGGCGATGAGGAAGGGCGTGAGGATAGGGTGCAGGGCGGCGACCAACCAGCCGACCAACCAAAGCCCAAGGGCTGCCGCCACCCACGGTGGCAAACCGAAATTCAAGCGTCAGAATCCTTCCGCGGCCACGCGATCCATTGGCGGTAATAAGCGTAGGCGCTGAGCACGGTGGAAAGCGCGACCAGGACCATGAACGCATCACGCACCCCACCGAGCGCCCAGCCCCGCCAGGCCGAGGCAATGACCACCAGGATCAGCATCGCAACCAAAAAGACATGCAGCTTGCCAATCAGCAGCGGGCGCGGGACGAAGCCGTCGTGGACAAAGAAGTTGTAGTGGGTCGCCCCGGCAACGATGCCGAGATCCCGCACCAGCAGCAGGACCAACAGCCACAAGGGAAGCAGGCCGGCCGCCACCAGCGCGACCATCGCCGCGAGAATCATCGCCTTGTCGGCGAGAGGATCGAGAATGGCCCCGAGCCGGGTCTGCCAGCCGCAGCGCCGCGCGAGAAAGCCATCCACCCCGTCACTCACCACCGCCACCGCGAACAGGGCGGCCGCCTCGGCATAACGCGCATCGAACAGCGCCTGCGCGATCCAGGGGATCAGCAGCATGCGTGCCGCGGTGATGAGGTTGGGGATGTGCTTGAGCATGCCTTAAGCATCGTCCAAGGATGGCGTGTACAATAGCACACCCCCTTTTTGCCGCCGCATGCCCCCATCATGAGCAAGCCCCCCGCTGATCGAACCCCGTCCCTCAGTTACCGTGACGCCGGCGTGGACATCGACGCAGGCAACGCCCTGGTCGACCGCATCAAGCCCTTTGTTGCCCGCACCCGCCGCCCCGAAGTCCTCGGCGGCCTGGGCGGCTTCGGCGCCCTGTTCGAACTGCCGGAAGGCTACAGGAAGCCGGTGCTGGTCTCCGGCACCGACGGCGTCGGCACCAAGCTCAAGCTCGCCTTCGAACTGAACAGGCACGACACCATCGGCCAGGATCTCGTCGCCATGAGCGTGAACGACATCCTCGTGCAGGGCGCCGAGCCGCTCTTCTTCCTCGACTACTTCGCCTGCGGCCGGCTCGACGTCGATACCGCGGAGCAGGTGATCGCCGGCATTGCCCGCGGCTGCGAGCTCGCCGGCTGTGCGCTGATCGGCGGCGAGACGGCGGAAATGCCGGGCATGTACCCGCCCGGCGAATACGATCTCGCCGGCTTCGCCGTCGGCGTCGTCGAAAAGTCGCAGATCATCGACGGCACGGGCATCCGTCAGGGCGATCTGGTGCTCGGCCTGGCCTCCAGCGGCGCCCACTCGAACGGCTACTCGCTGATCCGGCGGATCATCGAGCGCGCGCGGCCGGACATGCAGGCCGACTTCCATGGCCGCAGCTTCGCCGAGACGGTGCTCGCGCCGACGCGCATATACGTAAAGCCGATCCTGGCCCTGATGCAGGCCGTGCCGGTGAAGGGACTCGCCCACATCACCGGCGGCGGCCTGGTCGGCAACGTGCCGCGGATCCTGCCACCGGGCCTCACGGCCGTGCTCGACAAGACGGCCTGGCCGATGCCGCCACTCTTCCACTGGCTGCAGCGCGAGGGCAACGTCGCCGACGCCGAGATGCACCGCGTCTTCAACTGCGGCATCGGCATGGTCGTCGTGCTCGCGCCCGAGCACGAGCGCATCGCCGCCGAGCTGCTCTCCGCCGCCGGCGAGCAGGTCTTCCGCATCGGCCGCATCGAGGCCAGCCAGCCGGGCCAGGCGCAGACGATCGTCGTCTGAGCGGCGGCCGTTCACAAACTCAGCCGTCGTAACACGCCGTCAGGCCGGCCGCAGGAAGTCTTCGACGAGTTTCAGCGCCTGATCTGCCGCCGACGGAGCGAGCGGGTCGATGGCGACGAGATCGGCCATCGCGCGCAGCCAGGTGAGCTGGCGCTTGGCGAACTGGCGCGTCGCATAGATGCCGCGCTCGCGGAGCTCATCGGTCGGCAGCGCGCCTTCGAGCATCTCCCAGACCTGACGGTAGCCGACGCAGCGCATCGAGGGCAGGCCGGCATCGAGGCGGTATTTCGCGCGCAGCATCTCGACCTCGGCGACGAGGCCCTGCGCCAGCATTTCCTCGAACCGCTTCGCGATGCGCGCGTGCAATGCCGCGCGGTCGGAGGGGAGAAGCGCCAGTGCCAGCGTGCGGTAGGGCAGGGGTTCGCTGCGCTGGGCCGAGAAGTGTTCGTGCATCGGCCGGCCGGTCCGGCGCACGACCTCGAGCGCGCGCTGGATGCGCTGGGCGTCGGTGGGTGCGAGCCGAGCCGCGGTTTCCGGGTCGAGGCGCGCCAGTTCCTCGTGCAGCGCCGGCCAGCCACGGGCCGCCGCTTCCGCGTCGATCTCGGCGCGAAGCACGGGGTCGGCCTCGGGCAGTTCGGCGAGTCCCTCGCGCAGCGCCTTGAAGTAGAGCATGGTGCCGCCCACCAGCAGCGGCACACGGCCGGCGGCGGTGATTCGTTCCATCTCGCGCAGCGCGTCGGCGCGGAAGCGTGCCGCCGAGTAGCGCTCCTCGGGCGTGATCAGGTCGATGAGCCGGTGCGGATAGCGCGCGAGCGTTGCCGCATCGGGCTTGGCGGTGCCGATGTCCATGTCGCGGAAGACCTGCGCAGAGTCGACGCTGACAAGTTCGACCGGGAAACGTTCGGCGATCTCGATCGCCAGCGCGGTCTTGCCGCTCGCGGTCGGGCCCATGAGCAGGATGGCCGGTGGCGGCAGGGCGCCTTCCGGCAGTCCGTCGTCGCGGAAACGGTCGTCCGCCGCCGGGCGGCTGCCCCTCGCACTCATCTTCCGCGCATGAACAGCGCGTCGATCTCGGCGAGGCTCAGCTGCCGCCAGGTCGGCCGGCCGTGATTGCACTGGTCTGCGCGCTCCGTGGCTTCCATCTCGCGCAGCAGCGCGTTCATCTCCGGCAGCGTCAGATTGCGCCGGCCGCGCACCGCGCCGTGGCAGGCCATCGTGGCGAGGAGCTCGTTGCGGTGCCGGTCGAGCGCGCGGCTGTCGGGATGGTCGGCGAGTTCGGAAAGCAGCGCGCGGACGAGCGAGGCGACATCGCCGCCCGCGAGCAGCGCCGGCACGGCACGCACCGTCAGGTGGCGGGGTCCGCCTTGCGAGAGTTCGAAGCCGAGTCCGGCGAGCGTCTCGGCCTGCTCGGTCGCGGTGGCGATCTCTTTCTCGTTCGCGTCGATCACGGCGGACACCAGAAGCGCCTGCGCCGGCGGCGGGCCGGCCTCGGCCTGCCGCTTGAGCCGCTCGTAGAGGATGCGCTCGTGCGCGGCGTGCTGGTCGACCAGCACCAGGCCGGCCTCGTTCTGGGCGAGGATGTAGAGGCCATGGAGCTGTCCGATCGCATAGCCGAGCGGTGGTGCGCTGCCCGCGGAGACGGATTCGCCGGCCGTCGTTCCGGCGACGGGCGGGGCGGCGCCTTCCTCGGCGACGGCGCGCCGGACGAAGTCGAGATAGGCGGCCGCTGCGGCCCGCGGTTCTTCGACGGCCAGGGAAGCCTGGGAAGGTGTGACGACGGCTTCCGCAACCGTCGCCGGCGCCCGCGCGACGGGCGCGGCGAGCGCGCGCGCGAGCGCATGGAAGACGAACTGGTGCACGCCCCGTGCATCGCGGAAGCGCACCTCGGTCTTGGCCGGATGGACGTTGACATCGACTGCCGCCGGGTCGAGCGTGAGGAAGAGCACATAGGCCGGGTGGCGGGCACCGTGCAGCACGTCGGCATAGGCTTCGCGCACGGCATGGGTGAGCAACTTGTCGCGCACGAAGCGGCCATTGACGTAGAAATACTGCTCGTCGCGCGTGGCGCGCGCGTGCGCGGGCAGGACGGCTAGGCCGGTGAGCCGCAATGGGCCGGCTTGCGCCTCGACCTCGCGCGCATGCGCGGAAAAATCGTCGCCGAGGAGATCGGTGACACGACGCGAAAAACCGGCTGCAGCGAGCCGTAACTTGAGACTGCGGTTGTGCGCCAGGCTCAGGGCGACATCGGGCCGGGCCAGCGCTATGCGCCGCAGTGCTTCGGCGCAGTGCGCGTACTCGGTGGCCTCGGACTTGAGGAACTTGCGCCGCGCCGGCGTGTTGTAGTAGAGATCCGCGACTTCGACGACGGTGCCGCGCTCGAGCGCGGCCGGCTCCGGCGGCGTGCCCCCACGGCTCAGTTTCCAGGCGTGTGTCTGGCTGGCGGCGCGGCTCGTGATCGTCACGCGGGCGACCGAGGCGACCGAGGCGAGCGCCTCGCCGCGGAAGCCGTAGCTGGCGACGCGCTCGAGGTCGTCGAGCGTGGCGATCTTGCTCGTCGCATGGCGGGCGAGCGCCAGCGGCAGGTCTTCGGGCTCGATGCCGCAGCCGTCGTCGGCGACGCGGATCAGCCGGACGCCGCCTTCTTCCAGTTGCACGTCGATCTTCGTCGCCCCGGCATCGAGGCTGTTCTCGATCAGTTCCTTGAGCACCGAGGCGGGCCGCTCGACGACTTCGCCGGCGGCGATCTGGCTGATCAGCAGGTCGGGCAAGGGATGGATGCGCGGCACCGGAGGATTATAGGTGCCTCGGGTACACTACGGCCCATGGAACTCTTCGCCCAGTTCATCGACATCGTCCTGCATCTGGACAAGCACCTGGCCCTGCTGGTGGCGCAGTACGGCACCTGGATCTACGTGATCCTCTTTGCCATCGTCTTTTGCGAGACGGGCCTCGTGGTGACGCCCTTCCTGCCCGGCGATTCGCTGCTCTTCGTCGCCGGCGCGCTCGCGGCCACCGGTGGCATGGACATCGGCGTGCTCATCGCCGTGCTGCTCGCGGCGGCCGTGCTCGGCGACAACACCAATTACTGGATTGGTCGCTGGTTCGGCGACAGGGTCTTGCACTGGGGCGAGGGGGCGCCGCGCTTCTTCAACCGGGCCGCCTACCTCAAGGCCCACGCCTTCTACGAGACCTACGGGCCGGCGACCATGACCGTGGCCCGCTTCATCCCGCTGGTGCGCACCTTCGCGCCCTTCGTCGCCGGCGTGGCGCGCATGACCTACCCGCGCTACTTCGTCTTCGACCTGCTGGGCGGCGTGATCTGGGTGTTCTCGCTCTGCCTCGCCGGCTACTGGTTCGGCAACCTGCCGGTGGTGAAGAACAATCTGTCCTTCGTCATCCTCGGCATCGTCGCGGTCTCGGTGCTGCCGATAGCCATCGGCTGGCTGCGGGCGCGGCTGGCGCGCTAGGCCGGGCATGCGCGCGTGGCCGGCCGCCGCGCGAACGAGGTCATCCCGGGCATGGCCATTGCCGTTTTCCTTCCCGTCACGAAGCTGAAATGAAAACCTTCGTCATCCTGATTTCCGGCCGCGGCAGCAACATGGAGGCGATCCTCGCCGCGGACCTGCCGGGCCGCTGCGCCGCGGTGATCAGCAACCGGCCGGAGGCCGCCGGCCTCGCCTTCGCGGCGCGCCGGGGCATCGCCACGGCCGTCGTCGACCACAAGGCGTTCGCCTCGCGCGCGGCCTTCGATGCCGCGCTCGCTAACGAGATCGACCGCCATGCGCCCGATCTGGTCGTGCTCGCCGGCTTCATGCGCGTGCTCGGCGAGGATTTCGTCCGCCGCTACGAAGGCCGCCTGCTCAACATCCACCCCTCGCTTCTGCCGGCCTTTCCGGGCCTGAAGACGCACGAGGCGGCGCTTTCCGCAGGCGTGCGCGTCCATGGCGCGACCGTGCATTTCGTCACCCCGGCGCTCGACAGCGGGCCGATCGTCATCCAGGCCGCGGTGCCGGTGCTGGGCAGCGACACGCCGGAGATCCTCGCGGCGCGCGTGCTCGCGCAGGAGCACGTCATCTATCCGCGCGCCGTGCGCTGGTTCCTCGAGGGGCGGCTCGTGCTCGCCGGCGGCCGTGTCTCGCTCGCGGGCGAATCGGCCGGCTTGGCGGCGCTCATCTCGCCCGACGGATGAAGGTCCGCCGCCGCTTCCTGCTCGCGCTCCTGGCATCGCTGATGCTGCATCTCGCCGTGATCTCGGGGCCAGGCTGGTCCTTGCCCGATCTCGATGCCCCGGTGGATGGGCCGCCGCTGGATGCCCGGCTCGCTCCGCCGTCGCGGCCGGCGCCTGTGGCCCGTGCGGTCCCGGTGGCGCGACCAGCCGAGAAACGTCGCGCGCCGGCGCCGCAGCCGGCAAAGCCGCCGAAACTCAGCGGTGGTAACACGCCGGCGGAAACGCCGGCGGCGCCCGATGCGGTGCCGCCGCGGCCGGCCGAGGAGGCCGCGACACCGGCCGAGTCAATGTCAGCCCCTCCGGCTGCGGCGGAACCGATGCCGCTCGCGGCGCCAAAGGACATCGCCCTGCCGAAGTTCGCCCGCATCCGCTACGACGTTCATTGGGGCGAAGGCGGCATGATCGTCGGCCGGGCCGAGCAGCGCCTGCATCAAGACGGCATGGGCTACCGGCTCGCCAGCAGCGCCGAGACGACCGGGCTCGTCGGCCTGTTCCGCTCGGCGAAGATCGCCAACGTCTCGGAAGGCGAGATCGCCGAGGGCGGGCTGCGCCCGCGCTGGTTCCGCGTGGAGCGCAGCAACGGCAGGAACGAATGGCTGTTGTTCGATCCGGACGCCGGGCGGGTCACCGGCTCCGGGGGGCGCGACTTCGCGCTCGCGCCCGGCACGCAGGATCCGCTCTCGATGTTCGTCCAGCTCGCGCTCGTACCACGGGAGGGGCCCATCGTGTCGCTGCCGGTGGTCACCGGCAAGCGCATCGAACGCTATGATTTCGAGATGCTTGGCGAGGAATGGCTCGAGACGCCGCGCGGTGCGTTCCGGACGCTGCACCTGCGCAACCGGCAGACGGAGGGCAAGGAGGCGACCGAAATCTGGCTTGGTCTCGACCATTTCTCCCTGCCGCTGAAGATCCGCCACACCGACCGCCGCGGCGACACGTTCGAGCAGATCGCCGCGAGCATCGAATACGAAGAGGAAGAGGCGCGCTGATGCGCATTACCGACAAAATGATCGACGACACGGTCGCTGCCGTGACCGAAATGCTGAAGTTCGACCGGCCCGCCGACGGCGTGCTCTCGGCCTGGTTCCGGGAACACCACACCGGAAGCCGCGAGCGCGCCTTCGTTGCCGAGACGGCCTATTCGGTGCTGCGGCGCAAGCGGTTCCTCGACAGACTCAGTCGTGGTAACACGCCGAGGCAGCTCGTCCTCGCGGCGCTCGTCAAGCTCCACGGTTACGGCCAGCGCCAGCTCGCCGAGGCGCTCACTGCGCGCGAGCTCGACTGGCTCGCCGAACTCAAGGCCCGACCGATGCCGGCGCTCTCGCCGGCCGAGGAGGCCGACCTGCCGGACTGGCTCTATGACCGTCTGGCCTCGCGCATGAGCGGCGAAGAACTGCTCGTACTGGCGCGCGGGCTCAACCAGCCGGCGCCGCTCGATCTGCGTGTCAATGCCATGAAGGCGGACCGCGAGGCGGTTCTGCAGCGGCTTGCCGCGGAGGGCATCGCCGCGCAGGCATGTGCGTTCGCGCCCCAGGGCATCCGGCTTTCCGGAAAGCCTTCGCTGGCGCGCCATCCGCTGTTTCTCGACGGCAGCATCGAGGTCCAGGACGAGGGCAGCCAGCTCCTTGCCTGCCTGGTGGCGCCCAGGCGCGGCGAGATGGTCGTCGATTTCTGCGCCGGGGCGGGCGGCAAGACGCTCGCGCTCGGCGCGCTGATGCGCTCGACCGGCCGGCTTTACGCCTTCGATGTCTCGGAGAAGCGTTTGTCGAAGATGAAGCCGCGGCTTGCCCGCGCGGGGCTCTCCAACGTCCATCCGGTGTGCATTTCCGGCGAGAACGACGTCCGGGTGAAGCGGCTCGCCGGCAAGATCGACCGCGTGCTCGTCGATGCCCCCTGTTCCGGCCTCGGCACGCTGCGGCGAAATCCCGACCTCAAGTGGCGGCTTTCGGCGCAGGCGCTCGATGAACTGACCCACAAGCAGGCGGCGATCCTCGAAGGCGCGGCGCGGCTCGTGAAGCCGGGCGGGCGGCTCGTCTATGCGACGTGCAGCATCCTTGCCGAGGAGAACGAGGCGATCGTCGACGCCTTCCTCGTCCGGCACCCGGAATTCGCGCGTGTCTCGGCCGCGGAGATACTGGCCCGGCAGGACATCGCGCTCGATACCGGCACCGATCTGCGGCTCCTGCCGCACCTTCACGGCACCGACGGCTTCTACGCGGCCGTGCTGGAACGGCGCAAGTGAGGACGCTCGCCGCCCTGCTGCTGGCGCTGTCGCTCGCCCCGGCGGCGGCCGAACCGATGCCGGCGAAAGGGACGGTGGAGGTCTTCTTCACGCCCTGGGACGACGCCGAGGGCGCGCTGCTTTCGCTGATCGGCCAGGCGCGGCGCACGATCCACGTCCAGGCCTTCCTGCTCACCAGCCGCAACATCGGCTGGGCGCTCGGCGAGGCGCGCCGGCGCGGCGTACGTGTCGAAGTGCTCGTCGACCTCGAACAGGTGCGCCGGGACGAGCGCAGCCTCGTGCATCTGCTCTATGATTCGGGCATTCCCGTCTGGGTCGAAACACGCTATGCCAGCGCCCACAACAAGGTCATGCTCGTCGATGCCCAGGACGCGGAACCGGTCGTGGTCACCGGCAGCTACAACTACACGTTCTCCGCGCAGGCGCGCAACGCCGAGAACCTGCTCGTCCTGCGCGGCAACCCGCGGCTCGCCCGCGCCTATCTCGACAACTGGCACCGCCACCGCAACGAGGCCGTGCCTTATTCGGAAGCGTTTCCGCGATGAATAGGGAAACCCAGTTCGGCCGGCTGCTCACCGACATCTGGCAGGACCTCCAGCAGCCCGAAGTGGTCTGGCAGCTGGGGGTGCTGGCCGTCTGTGTCGTTGCCGCCTGGGCCGTCAGCGTCGTCGTCAACCGCAGGCAGATCGGCGAGGCGACACTCGCCTGGCAGCTCGGCCACCGCGGCGCCAAGCGGCTCGCCTTCCCGCTCACCGCGCTGGGCCTCGTGCTGATCGCGCGGCCGCTGCTTGCGCAGTGGCATCACGTCAATCTGCTCTCGCTGGCCGTGCCGCTGCTCCTGTCGCTGGCCATCATCCGCGCCGTGTTCTTCGTGCTCAGGCTCAGCTTCCGCGGCAGCTGGCTGCCGAGTTTCGAGCGCGGCTTCGCGGCCTTCGCCTGGGCGATCGTTGCGCTCCACATCACCGGCCTCTTGCCGGACCTCATCGAGCTTCTCGAACAGTTGAGCTTCACGGTCGGCAAGCAAAAGCTCAATGTCTGGCTGATCCTCCAGGGGCTGGCCACGGTGCTGGCGACGCTCCTCCTCGCGCTCTGGGTCAGCGGCGCCATCGAGTCGCGGCTGATGGCCGCCTCGGGACTCGACAACAACGTCCGGGTGGTCTTCGCGCGGCTCAGCAAGGCGGTGCTGATCGTGCTCGCGGTGCTCATCGGGCTACCGATGGTCGGCATCGATCTGACAACGCTCTCGGTCTTCGGCGGCGCGCTCGGCGTCGGCCTCGGCTTCGGCCTGCAGAAGATCGCCGCCAATTATGTGTCCGGCTTCATCATCCTGCTCGACCGCTCGATCCGCATCGGCGACCTGATCTCGGTCGGCCAGGACCGCGGCCAGGTCACGCGCATCACCACGCGCTACACGGTGCTCAAGGGCATGGGCGGGATCGAGTCCATCGTCCCCAACGAGGTGCTCGTCGGCTCGGTGGTGCAGAACGAGTCGTTCTCGGACACCCGCGTGCGCATCGCCCTGCCCGTGCAGGTCGCCTACGGCACGGACCTCGAGCGGGCCATGGCGATCATGGTCGAGGCGACGGCCGGCCAGCCGCGGGTGCTCACCGATCCGCCCGCGAAGGCCTTCGTCAAGGCGTTTGCCGACTCCGGCATCGACATGGAGCTCGGCTTCTGGGTCGCCGATCCGCAGGAAGGCATCGCGCAGCTTCGCTCCGACATCAACCTGGCGATCTGGCGCGGTTTCCAGGAGGCCGGCATCCAGATCCCCTTCCCGCAACGGGAAGTACGGTTGTTGCAGTCATGAAAAAAGCCCGCGCGAGGCGGGCTTTTTTGCTCCGGGCGGCGGCCGGTTACTTCAGCTTCACTTCCTTGTAGAGGACGTGCTTGCGCGCCTTCGGGTCGTACTTCATGAACTCGAGCTTTTCCGGCGTGGTGCGCTTGTTCTTGCTCGTCGTGTAGAAGTGACCGGTGCCGGCCGTCGATTCCAGCTTGATCTTTTCGCGGACGCCTTTGGCCATGAGGATTCTCCGTTAGATCTCGCCGCGCTCGCGCAGCTCTTTGAGGACGGCGTCGATGCCCTTCTTGTCGATGGTGCGCAGGCCCGCATTGGACACGCGCAGGCGCACCCAGCGGTTCTCGCTTTCCACCCAAAAGCGGCGGTTTTGCAGGTTGGGCAGATAGCGGCGCTTGGTCTTGTTGTTGGCGTGGGACACGTGGTTCCCGACCATCGGGGCCTTGCCCGTCACTTGGCAGACGCGGGACATGGTCTTGCTCCAGTCAGTCGAATTCGGAAAGCCGCGCAGTATACCCGGAAAAACGTCTAACGTTCAAGCCTGTTCAGAGCAGGCCGCGCTCGGCGAAGGACAGCGGCGGCGCCGATCCGGCGACGATGAAATGGTCGATCACGCGGACATCGACGAGCGCGAGCGCCTCCTTCAGGCCGCGGGTCAGGGCCTGGTCGGCCATCGAGGGCTCGGCGAGTCCCGACGGGTGGTTGTGGGCGAGGATGACCGAGGCGGCGTTCCTGGCCAAGGCCTGCTTGACGACTTCGCGCGGATAGACGCTGGTCTGGCTCAGCGTGCCGCGGAAGAGCTCGTCCCAGGCGATCAGCCGGTTCTGCGCATCGAGCCAGAGGGCGCCGAAGACTTCGTGCGGCAGCCCGGCGAGCCTGAGCCTCAGCCAGTCGCGCACTGCCTGGGGGTTGGTGAGCAGGTTCCGGTCCGACATTTCTTCGGCGAGTGCGCGGCGCGCCAACTCCAGCGTCGCCGCGAGCTGGGTCGCCTTCGCCGTGCCGAAGCCGTGTACGCGCGCGAGTTCCGTGGCCGGCGCGTGCGCCAAGGCAGCGAGGCTGCCGCCGAAGCGCGCGAGCAGATCGCGCGCGAGATCGACGGCGCTCTTGCCCCTGACGCCGACGCGCAGGAAGATCGCCAGGAGTTCCGCATCCGAGAGGGCCTGCGGGCCGTGCGTCAGGAGCCGCTCGCGCGGCCGCTCGTGCTCGGGCCAGTCGGTAATTGCCATTGACGGTAGAATCTGCGGACGTTTCGCGCGGATTCTACCTGTCATGAACGATCTCGCCGGCAAGCGCATCGTCCTCGGCGTCACGGGCGGCATCGCGGCCTACAAGGCGGCCGAACTCGCACGCCTGCTGGTCAAGGCCGGCGCGTCGGTCGACGTGGTGATGACGGAGGCGGCGGAACGCTTCGTCGGCGCGGTGACTTTCCAGGCGATCTCCGGCCGGCCGGTGCATACGAGCCTGTGGTCGGCCGAGGATCGCGCGATGGCGCACATCGATCTCACCCGCGGCGCGGCCGCCGTGATCGTGGCACCGGCGACCGCGGATTTCCTCGCCCGGCTTGCGCACGGTCTCGCCGATGATCTTTTGACGACGCTGTGCCTGGCGCGCCCCGCGGCCGGCGGGCCGCTGCTCGTCGCGCCAGCCATGAATCGGCAGATGTGGGAGCATCCGGCGACCCGGCGGAACGTCGCGCAACTGCTGGCCGACGGCGTGGCGGTGCTCGGCCCGGCGGCGGGCGAGCAGGCCTGCGGCGAGGAGGGCTTCGGCCGCATGCTCGAGCCGCAGCAACTCTTCGACGCGCTGGTGGCGCATCTCCAGCCCAAACTGCTCGCCGGGCGTAAGGTGCTGCTGACGGTCGGGGCGACCTTCGAGGCCCTCGATCCGGTGCGCGGCCTGACCAACCGGAGCTCGGGAAAGATGGGCTTCGCGCTCGCGCGTGGCTGCTCGGAAGCCGGCGCGGAAGTGACGGTGGTCGCCGGCCCGGTGACGGTCGAAACTCAGCCGTGGTGGTACGCCAGGCGGATCGATGTCGTCAGCGCCCTGGAGATGCGCGAGGCGGTGCTCGCCGAGCTTCCCGGGCAGGACATTTTCATCGCGGTCGCTGCGATCGCCGATTACCGGCCGGCGAATCCCGCCGCGAACAAGATCAAGAAGGGGGCGCCGACATTGACACTGGAACTGGTGGCCAATCCCGACATTCTCGCGGAGGTGGCGGCACGACCGGATGCGCCGTTCTGTGTCGGTTTCGCCGCCGAAAGCCGCGATCTCGCCGAATACGCGGAAGCGAAGCGCAAGGCGAAGCGACTGCCCCTGGTAGTCGGCAATCGGGTTCAGGACGGGCTCGGCAGCGACACCAACCAGGTCACGCTGTTCGACGACTCGGGCGCACATCCTTTGCCGCCCGCAGGCAAGCTCACGGTGGCGCGAGCCATCGTCGCCCACATCGCCGGCATGCTCACGGGCCGGGATGCCGGGCGGATCAGGAGCGCGTGAATGCATCGCATCGATGTGCGCATCCTCGATCCCCGGCTCAAGGACAGCCCGCCACACTACGCGACGCCCGGCGCAGCCGGCCTCGACCTGAGAGCCTGCATCGAGGCGCCGCTGACCCTGCGGCCGGGCGAGACGCGGCTCGTGCCGACGGGAATGGCGATCCATCTCGCCGATCCCGGCCTCGCCGCGATGATCCTGCCGCGCTCGGGTCTCGGTCACAAGCACGGCATCGTGCTCGGCAATCTCGTCGGACTCATCGACTCGGACTACCAGGGCGAAATCTTCGTCTCGGCCTGGAACCGCGGCAGTGAAGCGTTCACGCTCCAACCGCTCGACCGCTTGGCGCAGCTCGTCGTGGTGCCGGTGGTGCAGGTCGCGTTCAACGTGGTCGACACCTTCGAGGCGAGCCACCGAGGCGAGGGCGGCTTCGGCAGCACCGGCCACCGGTAAAAAACAAGCCCCGCCGGAGCGGGGCTTGTGATGGTTGCGGCGGCTACGCGGATCAGGACGACATTTCCGTCAGGATGTTGCGCAGCCAGCTTTCCGCATAGGCATGCTCGGCCTTGGTCAGCGAGAAGTCGGCCGGCGAGATGCCGCCCGAGTTCGGCACCGAGGTGATCTTGCCGTTCTTGACGGTATAGACTGCGGCGATGCTGACCGACTCGTGCTCGTTCAACGCACTGTAGCAGACGTTGATGCCGGACATGTCGATGGTCGGCTTGCCATTCATCAGGTTCACGACGTTCTGCGCGCAGACCTTGGCCTGGGAGTTCGCCGAGTAGCCGGACTTCGGCATCGGCGGCCCTTCGGAGGGCAGCGCCGTGGCGTCGCCGATGACATGGATGTCCTTGTGCTTGGTCGACTGGAAGCTGACCGCATCGACCGGGCACCACTTCTTGTCGTCGCCGACGAGATCGGACTTCACCGCGATGTCGGCGGCGCGCTGCGGCGGAATCAGGTTGATCACGTCACCCTTGAAGTCCTCGACGCCCTCGATGCTCACCGACTTGCCGGCGACATTCACCTGCGTCACCTTCTTGGCGCCGATGTACTGGAAGTTGTCCTTGTAGTAGGTGCTCCAGGCCTTGGTAAACAGCGGCTTCTTGGAGACGACGTCCGGGTTGGCGTCGAGCAGAATCAGCTTGGACTTCGGCTTGTGCTTCTTCAGGTAGTTGGCGATCAGGCAGGCGCGCTCGTAGGGTCCGGGCGGGCAGCGGTAGGGCGTGAGCGGCATGCTGATGATCACCGTGCCGCCATCCCGCATCGATTGCAGCTGGTTCCTGAGCAGCGTCGATTGGGCGCCGGCTTTCCATGCGTGCGGGAAAGCCTCGGCCGTCTTGGCGTCGTAGCCCTCGATCTCCTCGGTGCGGAAGTCAATGCCGGGCGAGACGATCAGCCGGTCATAGGCAAGCGTGCCGGCGGAGGTGACGACCTTCTTCGCCGCCGGGTCGATCTGCGTGACTTCGGCATAGACCATCTTGATGCCGTGGTTGGCGGCCAGCTTGTCGTAATTGATGGTCAGCGCGTTCATGTCGTTGGTGATGCCCGCGATGTAGAAGTTGCTGAACGGGCAGGAAATGAACTGGCGGTTACGCTCGACCAGCACCACCTCGATCGATTTGTCGAGCATGCGCACGTACTTGGCGGCGATGGCGCCGCCGTAGCCGCCGCCGACGACGACGACGCGGCGCGTGGTCTTGGGCATGATCTCCGCCGCCGAGCCGGCCGCGACACCCGGTGCGCCGCCCTGCGTCGCACAGCCGGCGAGGGCGAGGCCAGAGGCGCCGCCGACGAGCTTGATGAAGTTTCTGCGATCCATGGTCATGGTGTCCCCCCCCTTACTTGTTCACGCCGGCGTAGAAGTGCAGGAGCGCGTCGATGTCTTCCTTCGACAGCGGCTTGACCTTCTCGGCCATCTTTTCCGGCATCTTGCGCTTGCCGGATTCATAAAGTTCCATCTGCATCTTCAGGTACGGCAGCCACTGGCTGGCCATGACCGGCGTGTCGTCCTTGCCGTCCTTGCCGTCATCGAGATGGCAGCGTGAGCAGTTGGCCTCCTGGAGTTCGGCGCCCTTGGCCGCCTTGGCCTTGTCCACGACCTGGTTCGTGAAATGGATCTTCTGCTTCGAAAAGAATTCGCCCATGGCCTCGAAGTCGGCGTCCGTATAGCCTTTGGCCAGACGGCCCATGACCGTCGAAGGCCGTTCGCCGCTCTTGAACTTCTTCATGGCATCGACGATCGCGGTCTTCGACTGTGCCGCGAGGCTCGGCATGGTCAGACCGGCACTGCCGCCATTGGTGCCGTGGCAGCCCGCGCAGGCGAACGAGATCATTTCAGGCGTCGGCGGGGCCGCCGTCGCCGTCGCCGAGATGGCCAGGGCGCCCGCCGCCAAGGCCCAACCGCTCCATGCGTGCTTCATCGTGGACTCCTCCTGTTGATGACGGATGACATCGGTGCTGCTTCCCCCGATCACTGCTTGGTGATGTTGTAGTAGCTCTTCACGCCCTCGACGTTCTTGTCGAGGCCGAACTGGTAGCCGAGCGAGACGTAGTGGTAGCGCGCCTCGGCGAAGCTTTCGTGGATCGCGAAGCCGAAGTTGTAGATCTTGTCGGGCGTGATCGCGTGGTCGCCCTTGCCGCCGCCGGCGAGCTTGCGCTCGAAGGTGACGATCCACTTGTTGCCTTCCTTGACGCCCTCGGCCTTGACGAGCGCCTGACCGCCTTCCATGTGGCGCTGGTCGGTGACATAGCCGTCGACGGGCTTCTCGCCCTTGCCGCTGCGGAACTGGATCAGGTCGTAGAACCTGCCACTGCCGAGGTCGGCGTCCTTGACATACTTGGTCTTCTTGTCGTCCTTGGCGTCCTTCATGCTGCGCAGGTCGGTGTGGCAGGTGTTCCAGCAGCCGTTGAGCTCGGCGCCAGGCACGGTGCCACCGCCGTCGAAGAGCATCGTCACCTTGACCTCGTTCTTCTTGTCCATCTGCGGGCCGGCGATCTGGGGCGGCGTCCACTCGAAGCGGAAATAGACCTTCTCGCCGTCGTGGGCGGCCTTGAAGGTGACGGGAATCCAGCCGGCCTTGTTGGCGATCGGCTTCGGCTCGAGCACGACCTTCGACTGGCCGACCGGCTTGCCGGCCACGATCTTGTCGCCGATCTCGTTGGCATCGCCCTCGTGGCACTTCGCGCAGGGACGCTTCTTGTTGACGATGTCGGGCACCGCCGAGTGGTCATTTTGGTTCATGACCCACTCCAGCGACGACTGGCCAGGGTAGAACACCTTGATCTTGCGCTCCGTGACCTTGCTCCAGTCTGGGGCGCCGGCGGTGGCGGCGGTCGCCGCGAACGAGCCCAGCACGGCTATGACAATCTTTTTCATCGATCGGCTCCTCGAAAAAGTGGATGACGGGTTTCCAGTAACGCGCGGTCGGTCAGGAGGTTGTCAGCCTTCCTTGCTCTCCGCCGCGCCTTCCTTGATGTTGTGAACCGGTTTGTGGGCGATGCCCTTGTGGCAGTCGATGCAGGTCTTGCCATCTTCGATCGCACCTTCATGCTTGACCACGGAGCGGTCTTTCTGCTTTTCCGTGTCCATGTACTTGAAATCGTGGCAGTTGCGGCACTCCTTCGAGTCGCGCTCCTTCATGCGGTCCCAGACGCGCTGCGCCATGGTCAGCCGGTGTGCCTCGAATTTCTCTGGGGTGTCGATCACGCCGGTGATCTTGCCGATCACGTCGCGCGCGGCCATCAGCTTCTGGAACGACTTGAACATGTAGTCGGTCGGGGTCTTGCTGCTGGCGACGTGGCAGTCGGCACACTGCGCGGCGGCACCGCTACGGTTCTTGAAATGAACGGTCTTCTTTAGTTCCTCGTAGGGGATGGTCATCTCGTGGCAGGAGGTGCAGAAGTCGGCGCGGTTGGTGTATTCCATCGCCGTGTTCAGACCACCCCAGATCAGGATGCCCATGACCGTGCCGATTCCGAGCATGCGCAGCATCGAACATTTCGGCGGGTTCATCAGGCGATGGAACCATCCCTGCTTGGCTTCGGGGTTGTTGGGGTCGGTTCCGGTCGGCTGCTGGTTGTCGGCCATGGGCGTCTCTCCTTCCTCGTTGTCAGTAAGTTGCGCCGGCGCTACCGCCGGCATCGTCATTCGCTCTTGCGTTAATGACTGTTCTTGGTGGAGGGATTATTGCAGGACAAATCGGTATCGGACAAGACCCTGACGGCGAATTTCTTATCGAAGTGTGTAATTTTGTTCTCAACGAAACTGATGCACCATCAAAGATGGAGCCTTCTTGCCGATACAAGGGGCTTAATCACATGAATGATGCACCACAGCAAAACAATGAAATAAAGATAAATCAATGGGTTAATCATTAGCAGATGCTAATTAAGCGGAAGCTAATTTACGATGTCGCCAATTTTTCCGAATGGCTCTATTAGGTCTGGAAAGCCGGTTCTGCTCGGTGCTCCGGGACGGCGGGCGGGCCCCCATAATCGACGGTCGTGAGCGAGGGGCCCGCATTGACCACCGGCGTTGGAACCGTCCATCTGGGCGATGGATTGCGCGAAGACGTGCTCCACCACGATCCGCTCCTGGATTGCCTGGTCGAGCTGACACGCATCCATGGCCGGCCGAGCACGCGCGCCGCGCTGTCGGCCGGTCTTCCCGTGCCCGAGACGGGTCTGCCGCCGTCCCTCTTCGCCCGTGCCGCCGCGCGGGCGGGATTCTCGGCCAAGATCGTACGGCGCGAGCTCGGCAGGATCGATCCCGCGCTGCTGCCGGTCATCCTGCTGCTCGACGGCAACGAGGCTTGCGTCCTGCTCGGCTGGGAAGGTGACGACGCGCGCGTCCTCTTTCCGGAAACGGGACAGGGGAGCATCCTGCTCGCGCGCGAACATCTCGCCCGACGCTACGTCGGCATCGCCATCTTTGCCCGGCCGCATTTCCGCTTCGATGAGCGGACGCCGGAGATCGGCGAGGTTGCCCAGCGCCATTGGTTCTGGGGCGCGATCCAGGAGCAATGGCCGGTGTATCGCGACATTCTCGCGGCGGCGCTGCTCATCAACGTGTTCGCTCTGGCGATGCCGTTGTTCACCATGAACGTCTATGACCGCGTCGTGCCGAACTACGGGGTCGAAACGCTCTGGATGCTGGCAGCCGGCCTGCTGCTCGTGCTCGGTCTCGACTATTTGCTGCGTCTGCTGCGCGGCCATTTCCTTGACCTCGCCAGCGCGCGTATCGATATCAAGCTCTCGTCGCTGATCATGGAACGGGTACTCGGCATGCGCATGGCCGACCGTCCGGCCTCGGTCGGGTCTTTCGCCGCGACGCTGCGCTCGTTCGAATCGATCCGCGATTTCATCGCCTCGGCGACGGTGACGGCAATGATCGATTTGCCCTTCGCCGTACTGTTCGTCATCGTGATCCTTTGGATTTCGTGGCCGCTGGTGATCTTTCCGATCGTTGGCGGGCTGGCCGTGATCGCCTACAGCTACGTCATCCAGCACAAGATGCATGAACTTTCCGAGAGCACCTTCCGGGCGACGGCGCTGCGCAATGCGACGCTGGTGGAAAGCCTCGCCGCCATCGAGACGATCAAGGCGCATGGTGCGGAAGGTCTGATGCAGAAAAAGTGGGAGCAGACCGCGGCTTTCCTCGCCCGCGTCAGTAGCCAGCTGCGCCTCTTGTCCTCGTCGGCGATCAACGGCGTCACCGTCTTGCAGCAGCTCGTCAATCTCGCCACCATCGTCGCGGGTGTCTATCTGATCCACGCCAACAGGCTCACCATGGGTGGCCTGATCGCCAGCACGATGCTGATCAGCCGGGCCATGGCACCGCTCGCCCAGATCGTCGGCCTGCTGATGCAGTACCAGAACGCGCGCATGGCGCTGAAGTCGCTCGAAGAGACCATGGACAGGCCCACCGAGCGAAGCGGCGAGACGGCCTTCGTGCACCGGCCCGAGATCCGCGGCGAGATCGAGTTTCGCGATGTCACGTTCTCCTACGCCCGGGACGTCGAACCCGCGCTGAAGAACCTGTCCTTCCGGATCCGGGCGGGCGAGCACGTGGTCGTGCTCGGTCGTGTCGGCTCCGGCAAGACCACGCTGCAGAAGCTGATGCTCGGGCTCTACGTTCCCAATTCGGGCGCAGTCCTCGTCGATGGCGTCGACCTGCGGCAGCTCGATCCGGCAGACCTGAGAAAGAGCATCGGCTATGTTGGTCAGGACCCGGTGCTTTTTTACGGAACGCTGCGCGAGAACATCACGATCGGCGCCCCCTATGCCGATGATCGCGCGGTCATCGAGGCTGCCGAGCTGGGCGGCCTGGCAGACTTCGTCAATCGCCACCCGAAGGGTTTCGACATGATCATCGGCGAGCGCGGCGAATCGCTTTCCGGCGGCCAGAAACAAGGCGTCGCCATCGCCCGTGCCGTGCTGCTCGATCCACCGATCCTGCTCCTCGACGAACCGACGAGCGCCATGGACTTCAGTTCCGAGGCCCAGTTCAAGGAACGGCTGCGCCGGTTCGCGCAGCACAAGACACTGATCATCGTTACCCATCGGACCAGCCTCATCGATCTCGCCGCCCGGATCATCGTCGTCGATGGTGGTCGCATCGTTGCCGACGGGCCGCGGGAGCAGGTGATCGAGGCCCTGCAGAGCGGTCGGATCGGACGCGCGACATGAGGAGTCAAACGAAAATCGAGCGTTGGCTGGGTCCTGCGCGCCGGATCCGCGACATGCTCGAGCGCTTGCGGCTCATGGTCCAGCCGGCCGTCGACCGCGCTTTCGCCGGTTGGTCGGCGGGCCCAGAGCGTGCCGATGCCGATTTCGTCGCCGACGCCGATTACGCGATGATCTACCAGGAGCCGTTGCGCGCCCGGATGCTGGTCAAGACCCTGATTGTCGTGGTCGCCGTGTTCATCGTCCTTGCGGCGGTGACCCAGGTCGACGAGATCACCCGTGGCGAAGGCCGGGTCATCCCGTCGCGCCAGCTGCAGGTGCTGCAAAGTCTCGATGGCGGCATCGTTTCCTCGATCGCCGTCCAGGAGGGGCAGGTCGTCGAAGCGGGCCAGCTGCTGCTGCAAATCGATTCCACGCGCTTCGTCTCCTCCGCCAGGGAAGGGCAGGCGCAGATCATCGCCCTGCTCGCCAAGGCAGCCCGATTGCGTGCGCTCGCCGAAGGCCGGCCCTTCGTGCCACCTCCCGAAGCGGTCAAGGAGGAGCCGGGCATCGTCGAGGAGGAACGGCGGCTCTATGAGGCCAGGGCCTCGGAGCTGGACGCCCAGTTGTCGATCGCGCGCCAGCAGTTGGCGCAACGCCAGCAGGAGCTCACCGAGGTCCGCGCGAAGCGGGACCAGGCCGAACAGGCGTTCGAATTGGCCTCCCGCGAACTCGCGGTGACCAAGCCGCTGATTTCCAGCGGCGCGGTTTCGGAGGTCGAACTGCTCCGGCTCGAGCGCGACGTCGCGCGATTCCGGGGCGAGCGCGACATGGCGACGGCACAGATCTCCCGTGTCCAGGCGGCGATCACCGAGGCGAGCCGCAAGATCCAGGAAGTGGAGCTGAACTTCCGCAACGAGGCACGCAAGGAGCTCGCCGAGACGCTCGGCCGGCTGAACGCCCTGTCGGAGACCACCGTCGGACTCGAGGACAAGGTCAAGCACTCGTCGATTCGCTCGCCGGTGAAAGGCACGGTCAAGCGGCTGCTCGTCAATACCGTCGGTGGCGTCGTCCAGCCGGGACGGGACATCGTCGAGATCGTGCCCCTGGAGGACGCGTTGTTGCTCGAGGCGAAAATCGCGCCCAAGGACATCGCCTTCCTCCATCCAGGCCAGAAGGCCATCGTCAAGTTCACGGCCTACGACTTCGCCATCTACGGTGCGCTGACCGGCCAGGTCGAGCAGATCGGTGCCGACTCGGTCGCCGATGACAAGGGCAACACCTATTATGTCGTCCGCGTCCGCACCGACAAATCAAGTTTGGGTGAAAACCTGCCGATTATTCCCGGAATGGTCGCCGAGGTGGATATCGTCACCGGCCAGAAGAGCATCCTCTCGTATCTGCTGAAGCCGGTGTTGCGGGCCAAGCAGGCGGCATTGACGGAGCGTTGAGCATCGGAATCGTGGAAAAAGGAAAGCACTGGTTTCTCTCCGAGCACGGCGATCTGCTGCCACGGTGGCGCGAAGCGTTCCCGGACGCCATTGCCGCCAGTCTCGAGGCGAAACTCAGCCGCGGTAACACGCCGCTGGTGATCTGGGTACGGCTGCCGGGGCAGGCACCGGAACAGGTTCTTCCCCGCCTGAGGAGCGATGCCGGGAGCGTGCCGGTCGTGGCGCTCGCCGACATTCCGTCGGAAGCGCAGGCGCTGGCGTGCCTCGCGGCGGGAGCACGCGGGTATTGCAACACCCACGCGGTGCCGGAACTTCTTCGTCGTATCGGCGATGTCGTCGTCCAGGGCGGCCTCTGGATCGGCGAATCGCTGATGCAACGCCTCCTTCAGGGAACCGCGAGGATGCCGCTGCTGGCCAGGGTGACCGACCCGCCCGAGTGGGCGGCACTATTGACCGAGCGGGAGCGCCAGGTCGCCGAAGCGGTCGCAAAAGGCATGAGCAACAAGGAAATCGCACGCGAGCTCGGCATCACCGAGCGGACGATCAAGGCACACGCCGGCGCCATCTTCGAAAAACTCGGCGTGCGCGACAGGCTGCAACTCTCGCTCCTGATCCACGGCAGGAAGAGCGCCTGAGCCTTCCGCCACCCTGTACTTCGGTCCAATGGTCAGGGGCCGCGTCAGGCAATAAAGTGGCCCCAATGAAAATCCCCCAAGGAGAATCGGTCATGGCGAACATCATCGGCAAGGTCGCGCTGTTGCAGGGGCACGCCTATGCAAAGGGCCCAGACGGGCGCGAACGCGCCCTGAAAGTGGGTGACGTCGTCTATGAAGGTGATGTCATCGTCACCGCCGCCAACAGCAGGGTGGAGCTCGCGTTCGAAGGCGGACAGCACTACCTCGTCCGGGGAAACGAAACCGTCACCCTGGACAAGGCGGTGCTGGGCGACGAACTGCCGGAGGCCCGTGATGCAGCCCTGATCGGCCGAGTCGCCGAATCGGCCGAGATCGCCAGGGTGATCGCAGAAGGGGGCAGTCTTGATGAGTTGTTCGAAGAAACCGCGGCCGGCTTCAATGGCGGCGCTGCGAACGACGGCCATGGTTTCGTCGAAATCGGTCGAATCCGGGAGGGAGTAAGCGGAGCGAGCTACCAATACGACACGGCGCGCGAGCGGGTGCAGGTGGGGCTTCCGGAGGGTGGCCGGCCTGATGCGAAGCCCACCGTCCCGCCGACCATCTCCGTATCAGCGCCGGACGATACCAACGATGCGACGCCGCTGATTACGGGGAGCAGCAACGCGCCTGACGGCAGCCTCGTGACCGTGACGATCTCCCAGGATGGGCGGACCTACGTCCTGACGACCACCACCATCGGCGGCGCGTTCAGCATCGATGCCCCGCCCATGGCGGACGGGCCGTACACCGTAACGGCGCGGATCACCGATGCCTTCGGGAACAGCGCCTTCGCGTCCGATGATGGATCCCTCGACACCGTTGCCGCGGTGCCGACTATCAGCCTGAACCCCAACGTCACGGCCGACCACATCGTCAATGCCGCGGAAACGGGCGGCACGGTGACAATCACCGGCGTGGTCGGTGGCGAAGCCCCGGCGGCTGCATCCGCGACCCTCACCGGCATGGGGCGTGTCTCACCCGGGCTGGGGTAGGTCGTACGCCGCTTTGGCCTTGCGTCTTAGGGCATGTAGCTGTGT
>CAZGYD010000070.1:0-1437 GCA_964530115.1 uncultured Rhodocyclaceae bacterium
GCGAGGAAGCGGTGGGCGGCGGGGGCGCGGGTTCGAGGGCGGGGAAGAGCAGCGCAGAGAGTGGCGCGGAGGGAGTGTGGGCGGAGGGGGGGAGACGGGCCGGCCGGGATGCGCAGGGGGGGGTGGGGCAGGGCGGGCGGGGCGATGAGGGGGGGGTGCTCGGGGGGGACGAAGTCGCGCGCGGGGCGGAAGGGGAGGGCGTGCGCGGCGGGGGCGGGGGGAATGCGCCGGTGTAGCATTCCCAGAACTGGTTGCCGAATCTCCGTCCCAATTCGAGAGAACGCAGCAGGATGTCCACGCCGTAGTCCTCGAAGCCATGCTCGAAGGCGCCGTGCGCCAGTTCTCCGGCGGCAATCGGCGAAACGCCGCCGTTCATGTACTGCCAGGGCGGGCAATGGCTGTTGTAGCCTTTGGGGAAGGGCGGGTAGATGAGATACCACTCGCCCGGAGAGCCGGGCGGCAGGTTGTCCCTCAGCGCGCGGTACGTCCGCAGGATGGCAACGGCCTGTTCGTGCGCGATGCGCCGGTTGAGCGAGTAGGTGTTGGAGAGCGAAATCTGGGTGGCTTCGTCCACGCCCAAATCGCGCTGGACGCTGGGGTCTTCAGGGACGTGGTGGGTGAAGAATCGCCCGTTCCAGGCCAGGGCGTTCAGCCGCTGGCGGATTTCGGCGGCGCGCTGGCGGTAGGGCTGGGCTTCGGCGGCGCGGCCAACGGTTTCGAGCATTTCGGCCAGATATTCGCACGCGGCGGCGTAGCCGGTGTTGTCGCCGAACAGGATGCCGAAGCGCGTCTTTTCGGGGTGAATCGCCATCGGGTCAGGCCAGCCAGCGAAGTCGGCCAGGCAGTCTTCCTCGTTCTGGAAATCCCACGTGTCGATGGTGTGTCCGCGCTTGAGCAGGCCGAACTTCTCGGACCAGCGGAAGGGGCTGTGGACGGTGTACTCCAGGGCGCGGATGGCCGCTTCCAGGCACGAGGCCATCCAGTCGGTATCGCCGGTGGCCTTCCAGGTGAAGTAGATGCCCTCCACGAACAGGTATTCGACATCGTTTTCGACCGGAATGCGCGTGAACTGGGCGCTGCCGTCCTCGAAGGTGCGCTCGAAGCCGCCGTACTGGAAGCGCACGCCCCAGTGGTTGGGGAGCGTGCCGGGCGGCTCACGGCGGTGGACGTTGTCCCAAATCATGCCGTCTTCGCGCTGGCTGTCGCGGTAGAGTTCGATGCCCGGGCGCACCTTCGGCTCGAAGTACTTCATCCCCTTCAGGGTGTGGACGTGGTCGCGCAGCCAGTCCACCAGGTAGTAGTAGGTTTTGCCCTGGTAGCGGGTGTAGTGCTTGAGGGCCTCGTCGGCCATTGTGTAGTAGCAGATGTCGAGCAGTGCGCGGAACTGCCCGCTCGCTTCGCGCAGTTCGGTGCGGGGTTCGAGGCGGAATTGCAGCG
>CAZGYD010000071.1:0-1878 GCA_964530115.1 uncultured Rhodocyclaceae bacterium
GCAGAATCGAACTGCCGACACGCGGATTTTCAGTCCGCTGCTCTACCAACTGAGCTACCTGGCCAAATTCAACTTCCCGGACGCGGATTTTAGTTCCGGCCGCTCGGGCTTCGCCCTCGCTTGACGTTCGCTTTCGCTCACGTCAGCCTTCACTGCAACCTGTCCTGCGGCCAGGTTGTCAGTCCGCTGCTCTACCAACTGAGCTACCTGGCCGGGTCGGGGAGCGGATTATAGCGGCATCCCGGCCTTTGGGGAGAAAAGTTGGCCCCGCCGAAACGGCGGGGCCTCTCCCTCTGGCGCTTTTCTGGCGCGAAGCGCTCAGTGAGCCGTTGCCGCAGCTGCGCCGACCCCCGTTTCCGAGCGGGTGTGCTGGTCGGCGTAGAGCGCGCGTTCCTTCTTCGCCCGTTCGCTGTTGTCGAGCTTGGAGACGATCCAGATCGTGACGAAGGCCGCGGTCATCGAGAACAGGGCGGCGGAGTTGTACGGGAACCAGGCCGAGCCTTTCGGGTTGCCGAGCACGGCTTCCCAGACGCTGGCCGAGCCGATGGTCAGGACGACCGAGCTGATCAGGCCGACGGAGCCACCGACGACCGCGCCGCGCGTGGTGCAGTCCTTCCACAGTACGGACATGAACAGCACCGGGAAGTTGGCCGAGCAGGCGATGGTGAAGGCGAGCATCACCATGTAGGCGACGTTTTCCTTCTCGAAGGCGATGCCAAGGACGACGGCGAGGATGCCGAGGACCAGGGTGGCGCCCTTGGACCAGCGCAGTTCGGTCGCGGAATCGACGTTGCCGTGTCGCCACACGGAGGCGTAGAGATCGTGCGAGACGGCCGAGGCGCCCGAGAGCGTCAGGCCGGCGACCACCGCGAGGATGGTGGCGAAGGCGACCGCCGAGATGAAGCCGAGGAACAGGTTGCCGCCAACGGCCTGCGAGAGATGGACCGCCGCCATGTTGCCGCCGCCCTTGAGGCCCTTGGCGATCTCGCCATCGACGAAGTAGTCGAGGGGATTCGGGATCAGGTTGGTGATGGCGCCGAAGCCGATGATGAACGTTAGGATGTAGAAATAGCCGATCCAGGTGGTCGCCCAGGCGACGGACTTGCGGGCCTCCTTGGCGTTCGGCACGGTGAAGAAGCGCATGAGGATGTGCGGCAGGCCGGCGGTGCCGAACATCAGGGCCATGCCGACGGAAATCGCCGAGATCGGGTCCTTGATCAGCGCGCCGGGTGCCATGATGGCGTCCTTCTTCGAGTGGACTTCCGTTGCCTTGGCAAACAGCGCTTCGGGCGAGAAGCCGAACTGGAAGAGCACCGCCAGCGCCATGAAGGTGGCGCCGCCGAGCAGCATCACCGCCTTGATGATCTGCACCCAGGTGGTCGCGGTCATGCCGCCGAAGAGCACGTAGGCCATCATGATCGCGCCGACGAGGATTTCCGCAACGACATAGTCGAGACCGAAGAGGATCTTGATCAGCTGGCCCGCACCGACCATCTGCGCGATCATGTAGAAGGCGACGACGACGAGCGTGCCGACGGCCGCGAAGGTCCTTAGCGGCGTCTGGGCGAAACGGTAGGAGGCGACGTCGGCGAAGGTGAACTTGCCGAGGTTGCGCAGGCGCTCGGCCATCAGGAAGGTGATGACGGGCCAGCCGACGAGCCAGCCGATCGAGAAGATCAGGCCGTCGAAGCCATTGGCGAAGACGAGGCCCGAGATGCCGAGGAACGAGGCGGCCGACATGTAGTCGCCGGCGATCGCCAGGCCGTTCTGGAAGCCGGTGATGCCGCCGCCGGCGGTGTAGAAGTCGGCCGCGGTCTTGGTCTTGGCGGCGGCCCACTTGGTGATCCAGAGCGTCGCCGCGACGAAGATCGCGAACAT
>CAZGYD010000072.1:0-1230 GCA_964530115.1 uncultured Rhodocyclaceae bacterium
GAGCAGGCGGCGGTAGTGGGCGGTGATGTTCTTCACATAGCCCATGTCCTTGTAGCGGCCCTCGATCTTGAAGCTGCGCACGCCCGCGTCGATGAGTGCGCCGAGGTTGGCGCTCTGGTTGTTGTCCTTCATCGACAGCACATGCTTGTCGTGCGCGACGAAGCGCCCCTGGGCGTCGAGCACCTGGTAGGGCAGGCGACAGGCTTGCGAGCAGTCGCCGCGGTTGGCGCTGCGCCCGGTCTGGGCGTGGCTGATGGCGCACTGGCCGGAATAGGCGACGCACAGCGCGCCATGGACGAAGTATTCGAGAACCACGTCGCCGGGGACGGCGGCGCGCACCGCGCGCACCTCGTCGATCGAGAGCTCGCGCGCCAGCACGAGCTGCGAGAAGCCGACCTCGGCGAGGAAGCGCGCCTTCTCGGGCGTGCGGATGTCGCACTGGGTCGAGGCGTGCAGGTCGATGGGCGGCAGATCGATCTCCAGCAGGCCCATGTCCTGGACGATCAGGGCATCGATGCCGGCATCCCAGCACTGCCAGGCGAGCTTGCGTGCCGGCTCCAGCTCGTCGTCGTGGAGGATGGTGTTGAGCGTGACGTAGATGCGGGCGTGGAACCGGTGCGCGAACTCGACGAGCTGCGCAATCTCGCTCATCGGGTTGCCCGCCTTGTCGCGGGCGCCGAAGGCCGGGCCGCCGATGTACACCGCGTCGGCGCCATGCAGGATGGCCTCGCGGCCGATTTCCGCCGTCCTGGCCGGGGCGAGCAGTTCGATCCGCCGGGTCACGGCTTCCGGGGTTTGCGCGATTGGCGCGTCGTGGCCGGCTCGTCGAACTTCGGCTTTGCGAACTTCGGCTCGTCGAATTTGCGCTTCCCTGCCGGCTTGCGCTGCGGCGGCGCATCGGTATCGAACGGCCGGATGTCGAGCGGCGTCTGCCGGACGCGCGTCTTCTTCAGACGGGCGAGCACCGCAGGCGGCAGTTCGGGTAGTTCGACGGTCGAGAAGCCGGCGAACAGGTGGATTTGGCCGATGCGGCTGCCGGGAATGCCGCCCTCGTTGGCGATGGCGCCGACGATCTCCTTGGGTGTGGCGCCGAGATCGCGGCGGACGGCGATCCGGTAGCGCCTGAGCCGTTCGCCTCCGGACGGCGGCTCGCTTCCAAACTCAGCCGTGGTAACACGCCGGCCGGAGGACGGCCCGGCCTTCCGGCCGGCGTGCTGGCGCTTCACCACA
>CAZGYD010000073.1:0-45795 GCA_964530115.1 uncultured Rhodocyclaceae bacterium
TGGGTGTCTATCCGGTGATGTGCTATTTTTGTGGTGGCAATGTGACGCAGACCAACGAGATCTACCCCGGGTAGGTCGTCGGCAGCGTCGGATGTGTATAGGGGAACGTCGCCAGCCCGCGCTGGCCGAGATACTGTTGCGCCCAGTCCAGGTTGAGCGGCTCGGCCTTGCAGGTGCACCGGGTGAGCCCGACGCGCAGGGTCGTGCGGGTCCAAGCCATGGTTGAGTCCTCCTTCGCCCCGGCGGCAACGCGCGCGGCGGTGTCGGTGCGGCCGGCCCAGGCGCGCATCGTGTCGAGACCGGTCCAGTCGGCATCGGCGTAGGTGATCGCACCGGTCGGGCAGGCGGCGGCACAGGCCGGCTCGCCGCCGCAGAGGTCGCACTTTTGCACCTTGCCCGTCTCGGCGACGTAGTTGATGGTGCCGAACGGGCAGGCGATGGTGCACACCTTGCAGCCGACACAGGTCGCCTGGTTCACGACCTTGGCGCCGGTCACCGCATCGACGCGGATCGCATCGACCGGGCAGGCGTTCAGGCACCATGCCTCGGCGCACTGGGTGCAGGTGTAAGGCACCTTGCGCCCCTCGTGCTCGAAGTTGAAGACCTTGATGCGGGATCTGGCAGGATTGAAGATGCCGTAGTTCTCGTAGGAACAGGCCAGCTCGCACTGAAGACAGCCGGTGCATTTCCCGGCATCGATGTAGAGCGATTTCTGCATGTAACGCTCCTCCGGTGGTTGTTGTTCTTGCCGGCAACGGCCCCGGTGCCGGACCCATGCAACCTAGCACATCGACCTTGCCTCATCAACCGAGCCAATGCACCGATCACGCATACGCCGCCGGCGTTCCGGTCGAAGCCCGCGAAACTCAGCCGTCGTAAGACGCCAGCCCGGGCCGTCAGCCCGTGCGTCGCCCGATCAGTGCGGCATGACGGAACTTCGCGGGGGCGTGCGCGAAGACCGCCGAGCCGGCGACGACGACCCAGAACAGCACGGGCCGCGCTGCCGGGTCGGCGGCCATCCAGCCGACCAGCCCGAGCTTGAGGAGCACGGCGATGCCGGCCACTTCGCGCAGATGCGCGGGGCGGCTCCAGGTGTCCAGCGCCAGCATCGCCAGGCCTGTCACGGCGACACCCGCCGTCGCCGCGCCGAGGGCCACCGGGGCGCCCAGCAGAGCGGCGCCCAGCAGGATGACCGCCACCAGATGCAGGCCGCGCAGAGCGACGTTCAGCCAGCGCAGGAGGGGAAAGGTTCTGTGGTTCATGGGCAGGGCATCCTTCGCGCCGCGTCCGGCCGCGCTCGCGGGGCTATAGCGCTTCCCCGCCCAGCAGGATCAGTCTGGCCAGTTCGGCCACCGAATGGACTTCGAGCTTGGCCATCAGGTGGAGCCGGTGCACCTGCACGGTGCGCTCGGAGATTTCCAGCCGCACGCTGATGGTCTTGCTCGGCAGCCCTTCGGCGACCAGCCGGGCGACCTGCAACTCGCGCGGCGAAAGGCGGGCCAGCCGCGCCCGGATCGCCGCCCGGCCTTCCGCCTCGGCCCGCCGGTCGAGGTCGTGCCGCAGCGCCCGGCCGACGGCGTCGAGGAGTACCTGATCCTTGAACGGCTTTTCGATGAAATCGAAGGCGCCGAGCTTCATCGCCTGCACGGCCATGGCGACATCGCCGTGTCCGGTGAGGAAGATCACCGGCAAGTCGATGCTCCGATCCTTGAGCACACGCTGCAGCTCCAGGCCGCTCATCATCGGCATGCGGATGTCGAGGATCAGACAGCCCGCCGGCGCAGGCACCCGCCAGGCATCCAGAAAGGCTTCGGCAGATTCGTGCGCCATCACGTTCCAGCCGGACGAACCGAGCAGGAAGGCGAGCGCCCGGCGCAGCGAGGCGTCGTCATCGACGACATGGATGAGGTGTTCGTCCATCAGCCCCCCTCGGGCAAGGTGAAACGGAAGACGAAACCGGGCGGCGGATCGCGCGGCCCGGCCTTCAGGTGTCCGCCGTGGACCTCGACGATGCTCTTGCAGATCGCCAGGCCGAGGCCGAGCCCATCCGGCTTGGTCGTGAAGAAGGGCTCGAAGAGGTGGGCCATGGCTTCCGGCGCCATGCCGGGGCCGCGATCCGCGACTTCGACGGCCACCACCCCCTGCCGCTCGCGGTCGAGGACGACGGTGATGACCCGGCGGTCGATGGGCAGGCCGACGCTGGCGTCGGCGGCGTTCTTCATCAGGTTGAGCAGCACCTGCTGGATCTGCAAATGATCGGCCTCGATCGCCAGTCCCGCAGGCAGGCGGCTTTCCACCAGTACCGGCGGCAGCTCGGGCAGCATCGCCGAGAACATGGCGACCGATTCGCGCACGGTTTCGGCGAGCGGCCTGCGCTCGCGCACGGCGGCACGCTTTTTCGCGAAGGCGCGCACCCGGCGGATGACGCCGCTCGCCCGCTCGGTCTGGGCGATGATCTCCCGGTTGGCTTCGCCGATCAACGCACAGTCGGCCCTACCCGACTCGCAATGCCGCGCGAGGCCCTGCGCGTAGGTGGCGATCGTGGTCAGCGGCTGGTTGAGTTCGTGGGCCAGCGTCCCCGACATCTCGCCGAGGATCGACAGCCTGGCCATGTGCTCGGCCTCGCGTTGCAGCTCCTGCGCCCGGGCCTGCGCCGCACGCAGCTCGCCGGTCCGCCGGGTGACCAGATACTCGACGCGAATGACGTGGATGACGATGCCGGCCAGCACGGCCAGCATTGCCAGGAGCCACGGCCGATACTGTCGGGCGAGCCCTTCGAAGGTCGTCGTGCGCAGATAGGCGTAGGGGCCGGCCATGAGGTCGCGATAGAGGTCGCGCACGCTCTGGTAGTCGGCGGGCACGTCCCACCAGAGGCCGCCCTCGGTGCTCGGCATCGACAGGAGCGCCACGGCGACGGCCTTGGCGAGGCCCGTGTCGACCCCCGGCACCACGGCCATCGGCCAGTCGGGATAGAGCGGCGTCGAACTGGCGCAGCCGAAGCCCGCGACCGTCACCGGTTCGATGACCCGGAACAGCGCCGGATCGACGAGCCCCCTGGCATCGAGCTGTTCCAGCAGGCAGGTGCGGACGATGGCGGCGTCCGCTTCCCCGTTCGCCACCGCATCGAGCGCCCGCTTCATCGGGAAACCTGTGTAGATGACCATCGCATCGCCGGCCTCGAGATCGACGCCGGCCTTGTGGATCTCGCGCGCGGCGGCGAGAAAGCCGCCAAAGGCGTCCGCTGCCGCCGCGGCGATCTTTCGGCCCTTGAGATCGGCAAAGCCGGCGAGATCGGTCCGTTCCCTGTGCGTGACCACCACCGAGCCCAGCGCCTGATCGGTCGAGACCGCCTCGGGCAGCATGACGGTGGCGATCCTGCGGATGCCGACCTCCGCGGCCAGCGAAACGTACTGGCTACTGTTCGTGAGGACGAACTCGACCTCCCGCCGGCGCACCGCCTCGCTCAATGCCTGGCCCTCGAGCGGCCGCAATTCGAAGCGGTGACCGGCGATGGCAGCCGCGAGGCGCTCCGGGAGCATGCCCCAGCTCGCGACGACCTCGTCCGGCCCGCGATAGGCGAGCACGCCGATACGGACGGTCGAAGGCGGCGTGTTACCACGGCTGAGTATTGTCCCGGGGCCCGGTGTCGCCGCGAAACCGTCCGGCGCCGGACACCACGCAAGACACAGAAAGGCCACGGCGGGCAGGCAGGCAAAGAAGGGACGCATGTCGTCGTCGGCTACGGCAATAGGCCGTAAGCGCCCATTATGCGGCCATACGCAATTTCACGTAGCCGGCTACGGCATTCGGCGAATTTCACCGCCGACCAGTATTGCTTATGGTTCGATGCAGCGCAGCAAGCGCCCGATTGCGATCAGGAGGAAGCCGCGATGTCATCGAAATCCGTTCTCGGCATGCTTGCCGGCCTCGCGCTGTGCGCTTGGCCGGCGCCAACCGTCCTGGCCCAGGACGCCGCCCCGGCGGCCCCCGTGGTGAAAGTCGACAAGACGACGCTCGACAATGGCGGGCTCGTCACCATCACCGGCTCGGCGCAGCCCGGCAAGCCGGTCTACCTCGAAATCTGGAACGAGCACAAGGTGCGCGGCTCGTTCTTCGACAACAAGGTCGACAAGGACACCGGCACCAAGCCGAACAAGCTTTACATCAGCAACGATCTTCCGGCGTTCTACCGGATCGTCGTGCCGAAGAGCGAACAGCCGAAGCTCGACAAGTTCAAGGCCGAAGGCCGGGGCTGGTCGTATTCCCAGGCGCTGAAGGAAACGGGCGCCGAAGTGGCCTACTGGGCGCCGGCGAAGACCGGCATCGCGGCCTACCAGACCTCGATGGCGGCGAGCATGAGCGGCCAGCGCGGCGAGCCGCTGCCGGCGCTGGAGGACAAAGAGGCGCGCAAGCGCTCGATGCAGGTGATGAAGAGCCGCTTCCGCAGCGTCGACAAACTGCTCACCGCCGGCGTCGAGCAAAAAGAGGACGGCAGCTTCACCGCCCAGGTGAAGATTCCTGAAGGCTCGCCGCCCGGCAAATACCTGATCGCGGCCGTCACCGACCGCAGCCTCCGCTCGGCGCCAGTCACCGTGGAGAACGAGATCGCCTTCCCGATGCGCTACATGAAGAATGCGGGGACCAGCCTGAACGTCTTCGTACCGTTCTTCGTCGTTCTCGCGCTGGCGACCTTCGGCGTGCTGATGGGGGCCGGCGGCGGTTTCGTCATCAATCCGATCCTGCTGATGCTGTTTCCCCTGCCGCACAACGTCGTCGCCGGCACGGTGACGCCGACCGTGCTGTTCTCGCAGGGCAGCGGCGTCTACAACTATTCGCGGATCAAGTTCATCAGCTGGAAGGTCGGCCTGGCGATGGGCCTGTCCATGCTCGCCGGCGCCTTCATCGGCCCGGCGCTCACCGACCTGATCACGCTCGACGAATTCAAGTTCGTCTTCGGCTGGATCCTCTTCGCGCTCGCCGCGCTGATGTTCTGGCAGACCACGCCGGGCTACATCGCCCGGAACAAGAAGGAGCAGGCGATCCTCAAGGAATTCCAGAAGCGCGCCGAGGAAGCCGCCCGTGGCGTGGGCAGAACGGCCAGCGCCTGACCGCGACCATTTTTGGAGAAAATCATGTACATGACCGTCACCTTCTGGGGACACGAGTTCCGCGTCAATATCCTCGTCGGCTGCCTCGGCGCCTTTCTGATCGCCGTCCTCTCGTCGATGTTCGGCTTCGGCGGCGGGCCCTTCATGGTCCCGCTGATGGCCGTGGTGCTCGGCCTGCCGATGTACGTCGTCGTCGGCAGTTCGCTGCTCGCCATCTTTTTCGGTACCCTGATGAGCACGATGAAGCACTACTCGCTCGGCAACTTCGACCTCGACCTGTTCCTGGTCATGTTTCCGGCGGCGCTCCTCGCCGGCTGGATCGGCCCGAAGATCGCCAAGCGGCTCAATCCCCTCTGGGTCAAGCGCATCGCCGTCGTCGGCCTGACCCTGCTCGGCCTGTCGCTGGTCGGCGTGTTCTGAAGGAGAGCAGATGAGTTCCGGCAAGGCTCCCAACGTGCGCGGCGCGGACAGCCCGGGCCGCCGCACGGTGTTCAGCATGTGCGGCATGTGCGCGACGCGCTGCCCGATCGAAGTGACCGTGGAGGATGGCCGCGTCGTCTGGCTGCAGGGCAACCCGCACGACAAGGCGATGGGCGCGAGCCTCTGCGCGCGCGGCGCCGCCGGCATTCCCTTCGAGTACGACGACGAGCGGCCGCAGACGCCGCTGATCCGCACCGGCCCCCGCGGCGCCGGGCAATGGCGGCGCGCCTCGTGGGACGAGGCGCTCGACTACATCGCCGACGGGCTGCGCGAAACGATCGCCGAGTTCGGTGCGCGCGGCATCGCGCTCTCCGACCGCGGCGGCGGCTTTACGGACCTGACCAAGGCCTTCGTCCAGGCGCTCGGCTCGCCGAACTATTTCGATCACGATGCCGCCTGCGGCCGCAACGCCCACAACGCCGCGCGCTCGCTTTTCGGCATTGGCCGCACCGCGATCACCTTCGACCTGAAGAACGCGAAGCACCTCGTCCTCTACGGCAGGAACATCGTCGAGTCGCTGAAGGTCAAGGAGGCCAAGGACTTCATGGCGGCGGTGGCCGGCGGCATGCGCTGCACCTACATCGACCCGCGCGTCAGCATTACGGCCTGCAAGGCGACCCGCTACTGGCAGGTTCGGCCCAACAGCGACTACGCGCTCAATCTCGCCATCATCCACGAGGTGCTGAAACAGGAGATCTACGACAAGGACTTCGTCGATCGATTCGTGTTGGGCATGGACGCGCTGCGCGAAGCCGTCCGCGAAACCACGCCGGAATGGCAGGAGGCGCACACCGGCATTCCGGCCGCCGAAATCCGCGCCTTCGTCGCCGAGATCGCCGCCGACGCGCCCCGGGTGATCTTCCATCCGGGCTGGATGGTGGCGCGGCACAAGCAGTCGTTCCACGTCAGCCGCTCGGCGCTGATTCTCAACGCGCTGATGGGCAGCATCGAAACGAAGGGCGGCTGCATCCTCGCCAAGTCGCCGGAGGACGTGGGCCGCAAGGGCCTCAGGAAGCTCACGGAGCGCACGCCGAAGGTCACGGAGCCGCGCGTCGACGGCGCCGGCACGAGCCGGCCCCAGTGGGATCCGGCCGCCGGCATCCTGCACCAGCTGTACGCGGCGATGGAGACCGGAAAGCCCTACGGCATCGGCGCCTACTTCGCCTACCGGCACGATCCGCTGACCAGCATGCCCGATCCCGAGGCCGCCAAGCGCGCGCTCGACAGGCTGAAGCTGCTCGTCTCGATCGACACGCGCTATTCCGAGACCGCGTGGTTCGCCGACGTCATCCTGCCGGAATCCTCCTATCTCGAGCGCGCCAACATCCTCTGCCAGAACAACGGCCCGCGGCCGAACTTCGGCATGCGCGACCAGGCCATCGTGCCGCGCTTCGACAGCCGGCCGGCCTGGTGGATCTTCCGCGAGATCCTGCGCCGCCTGGGTATCCAGGAAGCGCTCGACTTCGAAACCATCGAGGAGCTCTGGGACTACCAGCTCGAAGGCACGGGCGTCACCGTGTCGCAGATGCGCGAGACGGGCATCGTCAGCCTTGCCGATGCAGCGGTCATCACGCCGCGCGAGGCGCTCACGTTCAAGACGCCCTCGGGCAAGGTCGAGATCGTCAGCGAGGTGCTCGCCCGGGCCGGCCTGCCGAGCCTGCCGCCCTACCAGGAAAGGCAGGCGCCCACCGGCGATGCCTTCTACCTGCTCTTCGGCCGGCCGCCGACGCTGACCCACGGCCAGTCGCTCAACAACCCGATCCTCAACGAGATCGCGCCCGAGCAAACGCTCTGGATCCACCCCGACCGCGCCGGCCCGCTCGGCATCGCCGACGGCGACGAGGTGGAGATCAGCGGCGGCGGCCGGTACTCGGCCTACATCAAGGCCAGGGTGACGCCCCTGATCCACCCCGAGGCGGTCTTCATGTTCCACGGCTACGGCGCGACCGTGCCGCTGGCGACGCGCGCCTGCGGCCTCGGCGTCGCCGACCAGCGCCTGCAGCACGGCAAGCTTTACGAATTCGATCCCGCCGGCGGCGGCAACGCGATGACGGAAACCATCGTCAGCATTCGGAAACGGAAATGAGCAAGTACATCCTGCGCCACGACGAGGCCAACTGCATCGGCTGCCAGGCCTGCGAAGTGCATTGCAAGACCAACAAGGGCCTCGGCCCCGGCCCGGCGCCGTGCAAGATCGTCGCCGTCGGGCCGACGATGGACGGCGGCCGGCCGATGATCCGTTTCGTCTTCATGCCCTGCTTCCATTGCGAGGAGGCCTGGTGCGCCAAGGCCTGCCCCACCGGGGCCATGCAGAAGCGCGAGAAAGACGGCATCGTCTTCGTCGAGCCGAGCCTCTGCGTCGGCTGCAAGAGTTGCATCGCCGCCTGCCCCTGGGGCACGCCGCAATGGGATCCGGTCACCCGCAAGGTGGTCAAGTGCGACTACTGCATGGACCGCATCGACGCCGGCCTCGAACCGGCCTGCGTCACCAAGTGCGTGACCGGCTGCCTGTCCTTTGGCGTCGCCAACGAGTTGCCGGATCCGCGCCGCGAGCGCTACGCCCGCATGCTCGTCGGCGGTTCGCTGTGAGGGGCGGCCGATGAGCGACGACGCACGCCTTCCGGCCTGGCTCGATGCCGACGCCGCGGCGCTCGGCGGCGTGTTACCACGGCTGAGTTTCGCAGCGTCCCTGCCGGGACTGGCGGCCGCCCAGGCGCTGAATCCCTTGCAACGGCTGCAGCGGCTCCAGGAGTCCGGCCTCACCGAAGCGGGCTACGCTGGCGAGCCGCTCTATCACGCCTGGCGGAAATTCCTGCGCGGCTACGGCCCTTCCGCGCTCGTCATCGACGCGGCCGGCCCGGACGGCCGGGCGCTCGGGTCGGCCGCGGTGCTCGACGGCGCACCGCTGCGCCTTGCCGAGGGCCTGCTGATCGCCGCGGGGCTGCGCGACACCCACCGCGTCCTCTTGCGCCTGCCCCGCGAGCTGACGGGCCGCGAGGCGGGGCTGCTGAACGCGCTGGATGCCATCCGCCGCAGCGGCATCGCCGGCGGCCGCCGCCTGCAGGTCGAGGTGCTGCGCGACCGCCACCCCACGCCCCGGGACGAAGCCGCCGGCGACGGCAGCCGGCTCGCGCACACCCCCGAGACCTGGTGCCGGATCGCGCTCATCTTCGCCGGCGAGGACGCCGCCGGCGGCAGCCTGCTGACCTTGCGCCGTGGCCTCAAGCGCCGCGGCCTGATCGAGATCGCTCATGCGGACAAGCTCCGCCGCCTGATCTATGACTGGGGCGGTGGCGTCGAGGTGGAAGGCCGCGATGCGGTGCTGCTCTTCGACAACGGCATGGGCGGCTTCCTGCCGCTTTCCGAGGCCGATCTCTCCTGCCAACCGCTGGCACTTTCGGCCGCCGGGGTGGCGCCTTCGCCCACCAGTCTGATGGTCGCCGCCGAAGGCATCTGCCTCGTCGAACAGACGCGGCGGGCGCTCTACCGCTACTGGCAGCTCGCCGAGAAGGAGCCGGCGCCGATCCGCGCACTCCTCGCGCGGTGCGCGCGGCTGGTCGCCGAGATCACGGTCGGCCGCGGTCAGCCGCGGCATCTCGGCGAACTCGAGGATCTGGCGCTCGAACTGGCGACCCAGGGCCTCGCCGCCGCCCGGCCGCTCGGCAGTTCGCTGCGCTACTTCCGCGAGCAATGGGAAGCGCATGCGCGGCGCGCGCATTGTCCCGAGGGCACCTGCCTCAAGCGCAATCCGGCGCCCTGCCACGCCACCTGCCCGGCGAACATCGACATTCCGAGCTTCATGGCCCACATCGGCCACGGCGAGTACGCCAGGGCGATCGAGGTCATCATCCGCGACAATCCGCTGCCGCTCACCTGCGGCCTGGTCTGTCCGGCGCCCTGCGAATCGGCCTGCGTGCGCAACGGCCGCGACGGCGCGGTGTTCATCCGGCCGATGAAGGCCAAGGCCGCCGAGCATTGCCTCGCTGGCGGCGGCTATCCGCTGCCGGAACCGGCACCGGCCACGGGCAGGCGCGTCGGCATCGTCGGCTCGGGGCCCGCCGGACTCTCGGCGGCCTGGTACCTGCGCCTCCTCGGCCACGAAGTGGAAATCTTCGAGTCGCAGGAGGCCGCCGGCGGCATGCTGCGCTATGGCATCCCGGCCTATCGCCTGCCGCCGGAACTGCTCGACCGGGAACTCGCGCAGATCAAGGCCCTGGGCATCCCGATCCACTGCGGCAGCAAGGTGGGCAGCCTCGACGAGTTCCGCAAGGACTACGACGCCGTCTTCCTTGGCCTCGGCACGCAACTCTCCCGCTTCATCCCCATCGAGGGCGTGCATCAGCCGCACGTGCTCGGCGGCATCGATTTCCTGCGCGCCGTGCGCGGCGGCGACGATATGCGCGTCGGCCCGCGCGTGGTGGTCATCGGCGGTGGCAACGTGGCGATCGACGTCGCCCTGACGGCGCTGCGGCAGGGTGCGAAACAGGTCGACATGGTCTGCCTGGAAAAGCGCCGCGAGATGCCGGCGAGCCCGCACGAGATCGAGACGGCGGTCGCCGAGGGCGTGATCCTCCATCCGGGCTGGGGGCCGGTGGCCATCGGCGAGGAAGGCGACGTCACGTTCCAGCATTGTGATCGGGTCTTCGACGAGTCGGGCCGCTTCAATCCGCAGTTCGACGCCCAGCGCAAGCTGGTGCTGGAGAGCGACCACGTGATCCTCGCCGTTGGCCAGGGGACCGACCTCACCAGCATCGAAGGCAGCGGCCTGGAAGTGACGCGCGGCTTCATCGTCACCGATCCGGCGACGCTGATGACCAGGATCCCCGGCGTCTTCGCCGGCGGCGACGTCGCCCATGGGCCGCGCACCGCGGTCGAGGCGATCCGCTCGGGCAAGATCGCCGCCTACTCGATCGATGCCTGGCTGCGCGGCCTGGCGCCGCCCGCCGATACGGGCAGGCCGAAACGCCGGGCCGATGTCCCGCCGTTGTCCGTTCCGGCGCAGGAACGCAGCCATCTGCGGCGCGCCGAGATGCCTGAAAAGGCGGTGAAGGAGCGCGAAGGCTACGTCAAGATCGAACAGGGCCTGACCGACGCCATGGCCCACGACGAAGCCGCCCGCTGCCTGCGCTGCGACATCTGCATCGGCTGCGGGCTATGCCAGCTCGCCTGCAGCGAGATGGGCGTCGAGGCCTTGCGCATGGCCGAGGTCCGCGAGGGTGTCGCGGCCGGCCGGCTCGCCTATTTCGATTTCGAGCGGCCGGAAGCGTTCTGCATCGGTTGCGGCGCCTGCTCGCAGGTCTGCCCGACCGGCGCCATCCGCATCGAGGACGACCCCGTCACCGGCATCCGCCGCACGGTGATCACCGGCACGGTGGTGAAAGAGCAGCCGCTGCTGCGCTGCGCCGTTTGCGCCGCGCCGACACAGACCGCCGCGCAGCGCGAGTTCATTAGGCGGCGGATTCAGGCACCGTTCGACAGCCATCTGGATCGCGAGCTGTGCGCGGACTGCGCGCGCCGGCTGGCCGACCGGCCCTGGCAGCCGTTCGCCCGCCCAGGCGCGGGGACTCAGCCGCCGACGCGTTCGTAGTACCGGGCGCGGTAAAGCAGGCGGCGACGCGCAGGCGTCTCGGTAAAGCCGGCGCGGTCGTGCAGGACGTTGTTGCAGACCAGGCCCATGCCCGGCTCCAGCCGGCCGCGCAGGGTCCAGGGCGTTGGCGTGGCGAGGATGCGTTCCAGCGCCGCCTTGGCGGCCTGCGTGGCCGCGTCGGCCTTCCAGGCGATGCTGACGGTGCGCGCCGTATAGCGCATGTGCAGCGTTCCGTCGGCGTTCACCGAAAAGACCGGCCCCGGTTGTTCGGGCCGGGCGATGCCGCCCTCGTCCGTGCGCGGCGGAATGGTCATGGCGTCCGGCGCCGACAGGGCGCGGATGTAATCCGGATTCTCGTCACGCAGCAGGATATAGGCGATCTCGTGGTCGAGCAGCTGGTTCTCGCCACCGTTGGCCGCGCTCTCGACGCAATGGAGCAGCAGCCCGCGCACCGTCCGCTCCGGCGTGTTGTAGTAGCCGTCGGTGTGCCACTTGATCGGCTTGTCCGTGTAGGGAATGAACTCGCGCCGCTCGCCACGCTCCTCGGCGCCGCGCACCGAGATCGGCGAGATGGCGTCGTCGTCGGTGAGCCAGTGGCTGTCGAGCGTCTTCAGGCCGAGTTGGGCGCCGAGCTTGCGCGGGATCTCCTTGTCCGGGTCGCGGCCGGTTTTGCCGACATAGATCGCCATGTTGGCGACGGCGTTGAGCGCCAATAGCCTGTCGCGTTCCGCGAAACTCAGCCGCCGTGGATCGCCGATCTCGACGACGATGTCCTCGATCCGCCGCGGGGCCGTGTCGAGCTTGCGCTGGCGCCACTCGGCATAGGCCGAGGCATCGTCGAGATCGAAGGGGGAAGACATGTCATTCTCCGCTCAGGGTTTCGCGCGCGCGCGGCGCGGGTGCGCCACCGCCGGCGAAGAGTCCGGCGAGGGTCCGGTGCAGCGCCTTGATCGCCTCGGGCACCTCGATGTCCATCACCTGATCGACCGCCCAGAGCCGATCCTTTTCCGGCAGGATCTCGCGCAGGCAGGCAGCGAACAGCCGCTTGAAGCCGAAGTCCGGGCCGTCCGGGCCATAGTCGAACTCGGCATACTCGCCGCTGCGGCGGTTGAAGAGCTCGATGATGTGGCGCTCGCAGTCGCCGGGCGCCGCTTCGCCGAGCAGCATGCCGTTGTTCTCCTCGACGAGCCCGGCCATGCGCCGGACCAGCGCCGTGGTGAATTCGACGCGCTTGTCCGCCTCCAGCCTGGCAAAGGCGACGCGGTCGGCGGCCACGGCGATGAAGACCATGAACTCGCAGACGAAGTCGAAATACGGCCGGCCGACGTCGATGTCGTAGTCGGCCTTGCGCATCCGGCCGATCGCATCGATCGCCAGCTTCCACCCCAGGGCCGCGACCACCGAGGCCAGCGTCGCGGGCGACCGCTGCCCCGGGGCATGGAACTGGCTTCGGACGCGGACGGCCACCGCTCAGTATCCGCCCTTGCCGAAGGGCTTGGGCAGGCCGGCGACCTTGACGCCCTGCTTGGCCGCCCCGCCGTCGGGGAACAGATCGAAGAGCTTGTTGCTCGAAGCGTCCGGCATCACGCCGTCGTCCTGCAGGCCCTTGATCAGGTTGCGCAGGTTCGGGGTGTGGCCGTCCTCCTTGTACTTCTCGCGCAGGTAGTTGATCACCGCCCGATGCTCGTCGGTGAGTTCCAGCCCGAGCGCCGCAGCGATGGCATCGACCGCCTCGTCGCTGAAATCCGGCTCCAGCAGGTAGCCGTCGTCGTCGGTTTCCTTCTCTACGCCATTGATGACGTAACCCATCAGTCGTCTCCTTATTGGTTGTCGATGAAGCCTATTTCTTGCGCAGATAGAACTCGTGGGCGCCGCGCGCCATCGGCAACGCCGCCAGCACCTCGACGGAGGCGCTCTGTCCCCAGGATTGCACGTCGGCCACGGCCCCCGGGCAGTCGCTGACCAGTTGCAGGACTTCGCCTGCCTTCATGCCGTCGAGCAGCTTCTTCGCTTCGAGGATCGGGCCCGGGCAAGTGACACCGCGCATGTCCAGGGTGACATGGGCGACCGGTGTCGCCTGGGCACCACCGGCCTTGCGCAGGGTGTACGCCGTCTTGCCGTCCGACTGTCTCGCGCTGGCGACCAGTTCGTTGCCGGTGAACTTGCACCAGGCGAACAGGTCGTCCGAAGTCCCCGGGCAGTCCGACAACAGCAACATGCTCTGGCCCGGCTGCAGATCGTCCATGATCTTCTTGGCTCCGAGCAGGGGTGCCGGGCAGGGCATCCCGCTCATGTCGATGGTCACGGTGGGTTTGTCGGCCATGGCGCTTCTCCTTCCTCTCCTGTTGATTTCAGTCGACTACGGTCGCAACCGCCTTGTGCGGAACGAAAATCCCGCAACCGCGCTTGCGCTCGTCTCCCAATCCTACACGCTGGAGCGCCATGGAATCATCGCTATCCAGACCATGCAGCATCAGGCTGAAGCCATGCAACTCACCGGAGCCGATCCTGGCACGCCGCGCCTTGCCGCAAACCACCTGCCCCGCCGGAAAAGCCCCAAGGCCGATTTCCGCGAGGTGCGCACGGCAGGCCGCCAGGAAACGCTGCTCGTCCGTCTCTCCGACGGCGACGAAGGACGAATAGAGGACCCGGGCAGGCCACAAGGGCTTTTCGCTCGCCGCACCGATCTCGACCTCGCCACCGAGGTCCAGCGTGGCGCCGATGAGGTGCTCGGCATCCGCGCGCCGGTGCCTGGGAATGCGCAACGTCATCCGTGCCCGCCGTGTCAGATAGAGTTCCCGGTCGCCGGCACTCACGCCCGCGAGGGGATGTACGCCAGCCAGCGCTTCATCTTCAAGCCAGTCGAGGCGCGATGCCAGCACACGATAAAGTCGATCCGCGTAATCGAGTTCGATCGCCTGGCCGCGCAGTTCGAAAACCAGGTCGATGATCTCGCGGTCGTCGCCGCTCACTGGCCCTGCTGGTTCGCCTGCGCCCATTCCAGCATCTTTCTGGCCCATCGCTCCGCCGTGACGGGATCGATGTCGAAAATGGTGAACCGGGTCCGTTCACGGATGCGGATGCGCAAGAATGGCATCCCTCCCGCCTCGTACTCGACCTGCTGCAATTCGATCTCCTGATTGCCGATCGGCACACGAAACTTGTCCAGACTGGTGATCTTGTCCACTCGACGACCTTCCGGCAAACTCTCAAGGCGGGCGCGCACTATCGCACCTGATTCGTGCCGCCAGCCATCACCGGATTGGGTTGGCGCGGCATACTCCATCTGGGTAGGTTAGGCTAGCCCCTTTTCGGTGGAAAATCTACCGATCGGAGTTATGGCAGGCTGCCGGCCGGCTCCATAAGATTCCGGCGGTCGGCTGTACCCAGAGAGACGATTTGTCATGCCGGCATCGATGGCGTCGGTGGCCGACGGTCATCGAGACGGATCGAACGTAAAGCCCAAACGAAGGAGACACAACGATGGCCAAGCAACTTCACCCAACCCCCTTGCTCGACCAGCTCGAATCCGGCCCCTGGCCCAGCTTCGTCACCGGACTCAAGCGGCTCGCCAAGGACAAGGATTACGTCGTCGACGTGCTCGGCCATCTCGAGCACTCGTACAAGACCCGCAAGGGCTACTGGAAAGGCGGCACGGTCGGCGTCATGGGTTACGGCGGCGGCGTGATCCCCCGCTTCACCGAGATCAAGGACGAAAAGGGCGAACCCGTCTTCAAGGACGCCGCCGAGTTCCACACCATCCGCATCATGCCTCCCCCGGGCATGCACTACGATACGGGGACCCTGCGCAAGTTCTGCGACATCTGGGAGAAGTACGGTTCGGGCCTGATCGCCCTGCACGGCCAGTCCGGCGACATCATGTTCCAGGGCTGCACGACCGAGAACGTCCAGAAGGCCTGGGATGAGATCAACATCATGGGCTTCGACATGGGCGGCGCGGGTCCCGCCGTGCGGACCGCAATGTCCTGCGTCGGCGCCGCGCGCTGCGAGCAGTCCTGCTACGACGAAGCCAAGGCGCATCACAAGGTCATCAACAACTTCCTCGATGACATCCACCGTCCGGCCCTGCCCTACAAGTTCAAGTTCAAGTTCTCCGGCTGCGGCAACGACTGCATGAACTCGATCCAGCGCGCCGACATGGCCGTGATCGGCACCTGGCGCGACAACATGGCCACCGACGAAGCGCTCGCGCGCAAGTGGTTCGCCAAGCACGGCATGAACGAGCTGGTCAATGACGTCATCGGCATGTGCCCGACCCGCGCGATCCAGCTCAAGGATGCCGGCGCCGTCAGCAAGGACGCGCACATCTCCTCGGTCAAGGTGAACGACGCCCAGGCCCTGGAAATCAACAACAAGGACTGCGTGCGCTGCATGCACTGCATCAACGTCATGACCGGTGCGCTCGCCCCCGGTCAGGACAAGGGCGCGACCATCCTCGTCGGCGGCAAGAGCCACCTCAAGATCGGCGCCACCATGGGCACCGTGATCGTCCCCTTCATGTCGCTCAAGACGGACGAAGACTACGACAAGCTCGTCGAGCTCGCGCAGACGATCATCGACTTCTTCGCCGAAAACGCGCTCGAGCACGAGCGTACCGGCGAAATGATCGAGCGGATCGGTCTGGTGAACTTCCTCGAAGGCATCGGCCTCGATGTCGACGCCAACATGGTCAACAACCCGCGCATGAATCCCTACGTGCGTACCGACGGTTGGGACGAGGAAGTCGCGAAGATCAACGCCAAGAAGGCCGCGGCCTGATCATCCTGCCTGTCTGACCAAGGCCGGATCCGCATCGGATCCGGCGGTCGGCCAGGCAGATAACCCTGTTCGGATAGCGACAAATCACGACTAAATTACTCGGAGACGATTCATGGCTCAACCTCAATTGCGCAAGCCAGTCGAATACTTCCTCGACAACAAAAAGTTCCTGCATCCCAAGTTCGCCGCCAACTACGGCAACTGGAAATACCATGACCGTCCGCGCCCCGGCGTCCTCCACCACGTCTCCAAGACCGGTGACGAGGTCTGGACCGTGCGCGCCGGAACGCAGCGCCAGATGGACGTCTATACCATCCGCAAGCTCTGCGACATCGCCGACCAGTTCGCCGAAGGCTACGTCCGTTTCACGATTCGCTCGAACATCGAGTACATCGTCTCGGACGAGAAGAAGGTCGCGCCGCTGATCGCCGAACTCGAGAAGAACGGCTTCCCCGTCGGCGGCACCGGCAACTCGGTTTCGATGGTCGCCCACACCCAGGGCTGGCTGCACTGCGACATCCCGGGCACCGATGCTTCCGGCGTGGTCAAGGCGATGATGGACGAGCTCTATGACGAGTTCAAGAACGAGCAGATGCCCAACCGCGTGCGCCTGTCGACGTCCTGCTGCGAGATCAACTGCGGCGGCCAGGCCGACATCGCCGTCGTCATCCAGCACACAAAGCCGCCGAAGATCAACCACGACCTGGTCGCCAACGTCTGCGAGCGGCCGGCCGTCGTCGCCCGCTGCCCCGTCGCCGCCATCCGGCCGGCGCTGGTCAATGGCAAGCCCTCGCTCGAAGTCGACGAGAAGAAGTGCATCTGCTGCGGCGCCTGCTACCCCCCCTGCCCGCCCATGCAGATCAACGATCCCGAGCATTCCAAGCTGGCGATCTGGGTCGGCGGCAAGAACTCCAACGCCCGCTCCAAGCCTACGTTCCACAAGATGGTCGCCGCCGGGCTGCCCAACAACGCACCGCGCTGGCCGGAAGTCAATGCCATCGTCAAGAAGATCCTTCAGGTGTACAAGGAAGATGCCCGTCCGTGGGAGCGCATGGCGGACTGGATCGACCGCATCGGCTGGCCCCGCTTCTTCGAGAAGACCGGCCTGCCTTTCACCAAGTACATGATCGACGACTGGCGCGGCGGCCGCTACAACCTGAACGCCTCGGCCCACGTCCGTTTCTGAAGATCACCAATCAGGGGAGACAATGAAGTTTTCGATCCTCATCAACGAAGGCCCCTACACGCACCAGGCCTCCGACTCGGCGTACCAGTTCGCCAGGGCGGTCCTGGCCAAGGGGCACGAGATCTTCCGGATCTTCTTCTATCACGACGGGGTCAACAACGCGACGCGTCTCACCACGCCGCCGCAGGACGATCGCAACATCGTCAACCGCTGGTCGAAGCTGGCCGAAGAGCACAAGCTGGACCTCGTGGTCTGCGTCGCCGCGGCACAGCGCCGTGGCATCGTCGACGAGGGCGAGGCCAAGCGCAACGGCAAGGACGCGACCAACCTCGCGCCCGGCTTCCGCATCTCCGGCCTCGGCCAGCTGATCGAAGCCGGCATCCAGTCCGACCGTCTGGTCACGTTTGGCGACTGAGGGGAACGTCATGACCGTGAAAAAATTCATGATGGTGAACCGCAAGGCGCCCTACGGCACCATCTATGCGCTGGAATCGCTCGAGGTCGTCCTGATCGCCGCCGCGTTCGAACAGGACGTCTCGCTCGCCTTCCTTGACGATGGCGTCTATCAACTCAAGAAGGGCCATCAGACCAAGGGCATCGAGGTGAAGGCCTTCGAAAAGACTTATGGGGCGCTCGAAGACTACGACATCACCAAGCTTTACGTCGATGAGGAGTCCCTGGCGGCACGTGGCCTGACGGCGGACGACCTCTGCGTGCCGGTGGAAGTGATGCCGCGCTCCCAGCTCGGCAAACTGATGGAAGAACAGGACGTCATCCTGTCGTTCTGAGAGGGAAAACATGCTCAACATCGTCAACAAGTCCCCCCTCGACCGCGGCTCGCTCGACACCTGCATCCAGACGGCCGAGCCGGGCGCGATCCTGCTGATCGAGGACGGCGTCTATGCCGCCACCAAGGGTAGTGCCGGTGAAGCCAAGCTCAAGGCGGCCGCGGGCAAGTTCAAGATCTACGCTCTCGGCCCGGACCTCGAAGCCCGCGGCGTCGCCGACCGTGTCATGGACGGCGTGACCGTGGTCGATTATGGCGGCTTCGTCGACCTCGTCGCGGAGCACCGTAGCACCCAGTCCTGGCTCTGACACCCCGCCCACCATCCATTCATTCATCAAGGAGACGATCCAAAATGGCAATCGAAGTCAACGGCAAGACCTACGAGACCGACGAAGAGGGCTACCTGGTCAACCTGTCCGACTGGAGCGAGGAAGTCGCCCAGTACCTGGCCCAGCAGGAGGGCGTGACCCTGACCGAGAACCACTGGGAAGTCATCAACTTCCTGCGTGACTACTACAACGAGTTCCAGATCGCGCCCGCCGTTCGCGTGCTGACCAAGGCGATCGGCAAGAAGCTCGGACCGGAAAAGGGCAACAGCCAGTACCTGTACGAGCTGTTCCCCTATGGCCCGGCGAAGCAGGCGTGCAAGATCGCGGGTCTGCCCAAGCCGACCGGCTGCGTCTGACCGTAGCTTCGTTTGGACAACGGCGCCGACCGGCCTAGGCCGGTCGGCGGTCGGTGGCCGGGCCTCCCGAGTGAGGCAGGCGGCCGCGCATGATCGCATGCCATCGAGCGTACGCACATGACCACATTCTTTGCGATCCTGTTCTACGTCGCCACCGCGATTTTCGTTTTGGGGCTGGCGTACAAGATTCTCGATTTCGCCCGCACGCCGGCGCCGCTGCTCATTCCGACCACGCCTGCGCCCACGACCAAGAGCGGCGTGGCCTTCCGCATGTTCCGGGAAGTCGTGTTCTTCGAGAGCCTGTTCAAGGGCAATCTCTGGATCTGGATTTTCGCGGCGCTCTTCCATTTCGGCCTGGCCCTCGTACTCATCCGCCATCTGCGCTATTTCATCGAGCCGGTCTGGTTCTGGGTGGCGTTCGCCCAGCCGTTCGGCATGTATGCCGGATTCGCCATGGTGGCTGGCCTGGCAGGCCTCTGGGCGCGCCGCTTCCTCGTCGAGCGTATCCGCTACATCTCGACACCGTCCGATCACCTGATGCTGGCCCTGCTGATCCTGATCGGCATCACGGGGCTGGGCATGAAATTCGTCAGCCATGTCGACATCGTCGGCGTCAAGGCCTTCTTCCTCGGCCTGATGCGCTTCGACATCCAGCCGCTGCCCGATCACCCGGCGCTTTACCTGCATCTCCTGGCGGTCGCCGCACTGATGATCGTCTTCCCGTTCAGCAAGCTCTTGCACGCTCCGGGCGTGTTCTTCAGCCCGTCGAGAAACCAGGCCGACACCCCGCGCGAGTCGCGCCACCTGGCGCCTTGGGCGGCCACGTTGGAGAAGAACTGACATGGCAGCAGCCGACGCCAAAGCACAAACCGAGGTTCCGGCCTTTCGCGACATTCCGGTGATTCCGGAACTCAAGCCGGGTGCCACCGAAAACGTCCGTTCCTACGTCGCCAGCGACAAGATTCAGGAAGCGCTCGGCTTCCCGGGCAAACTCGCCGACAACTGGCAGGAGACTCACGACAAGGCCATCGCTCGGATGGGCGAACTGCTCGATCGCTACCGTTCGCTCAAGGTATTCATGGACGCCTGCGTCCATTGCGGCTCCTGCACCGACAAGTGTCACTACTTCATCGGCACCCAGGATCCCAAGAACATGCCGGTCGCCCGCCAGGAGCTCATGCGCAGCGTCTATCGCCGCTACTTCACGCCCGTGGGCAGGATGTTCCCGGGGCTCGTCGGCGCCCGCGACCTGACGAAAGAAGTCCTCGACGAGTGGTACACCTATTACTGGCAGTGTTCCGAGTGCCGGCGCTGCTCGGTGTTCTGCCCCTACGGCATCGATACGGCCGAGATCACCATGGCCGGCCGCGAGATCCTTGACTCCGTCGGTTACGGCCAGAAGTACTCGAACGAGATCATCGGCAAGGTTCACAAGATCGGCAACAACCTCGGCCTGCCCGGCCCCGCCTTGGAAGACACGCTCTCCGGGCTCGAGGAAGACGTCAAGGAAGACACCGGCGTCGACGTCAAGTATCCGATGGACGTCCAGGGCGCCGAAGTCCTGTTGGTCACGCCGTCCGCCGATTTCTTCGCCGAGCCGCACATCGAGTCCCTGATCGGCTATGGCAAGGTCTTCCATGCCGCCGGGATCTCCTGGACTCTATCGTCCAAGGCGTCCGAAGCCGGCAACTTCGGCATGTTCATCGGCAACTACGAGCAGATGCGCAAGATCGCGCTGCGTGTGCGCGAGGCGGCCCTCGAGCTCGGCGTCAAGCGCATCGTCGTCGGCGAATGCGGCCATGCCTGGCGCGCCGCCTATGCCTTCTGGAACACGCTCACCGGCATCGGCGCCGGTGCCTCCGATCCTTTTGCCGTGGAGCTGCAGAAACAGCTCGACCCGCGCTACAAGCAGCCCTCGCACATCTGCGAAGTGACCTGGGATCTGATCCAGCAGGGGCGCCTCAAGTTCGACAAGGAAGCGAACGACCACCGGGTAATCACCTTCCATGATTCCTGCAACGTCGCCCGCGCCTCGCGCATGGGCGATTACCCCGGCGGCCAGTTCGACATCCCGCGCAACATCATCAAGGCGGTGGCGAACAAGTACGTCGAGATGGCGCCCGAGACCACCCGTGAAAAAACCTTCTGCTGCGGCGGCGGTGGCGGCCTGCTGACCGACGAGCTCATCGACATCCGCGTCAAGGGCGCCTTGCCGCGCATGGAAGCCCTCAAGCGGGTCGTCGACGATCACGGCGTCAACTTCATGGCCACGATCTGCGCGATCTGCAAGGCCCAGTTCACCAAAGTTCTGCCCTACTACGGTTTCAACATGCGCCTGGTTGGCGGCGTGCACCAGCTGGTCAGCACGGCGATCAAACTCGGCAACGAGCAGTAAGACAACGATACCCCGGAGACACCACTATGTCAGTCACGACCGATACCCAGGAAACCAAACTGTCCTTCCGTCGTTTCAAGGAGGGTGACGACCATTACAAGCGGTGGCAGGACGACATTTTCCAGGCCGGCTGGTCGCACAAGTGCCCGACCTACATCCAGTCCACGCCGCCGTGCCAGGGTTCCTGCCCCTCCGGCGAGGACATCCGCGGTTATCTGAACATCGTCCGGGGCATCGAGAAGCCGCCCGTCGGACCGGACGGCAAGCCGACCATGCCCTGGCAGGAATATGCCTGGCGGCGACTCACCGAGGCCAACCCCTTCCCCGCGGTCATGGGCCGGGTCTGCCCCGCGCCCTGCGAGACCGGCTGCAACCGCAACCAGGTCGAGGACCACGTCGGCATCAACTCGGTCGAGCACTTCCTCGGCGAATACGCGATCAAGAACAACCTGCAGTTCCCGAAGCCCGAAAAGCAGACGGGCAAGAAGGTCGCGGTCATCGGCGGCGGCCCGGCCGGTCTTTCGGTCGCCTACCAGCTGGCGCGGAAGGGCCACTCGGTCACCATCTTCGACGAGCATGAGTATCTGGGCGGCATGATGCGCTACGGCATCCCGGGCTACCGGACCCCGCGCGACGTGCTCGACGCGGAAATCCAGCGCATCCTCAACCTCGGCGTCGTCGCCAGGACCAAGACGCGCGTCGGCACCGACATCACGATGGAGCAGATCCGTAAGGAGTTCGATGCCGTCTTCCTCGGCCTCGGTGCCCAGGCGGGGCGCGCCCTGCCGATCGAGGGCGACACCAATGCCCCGAACGTCGTCACCGCCACGGCCTTCCTCAAGGCCTTCAACGACGGCCGCCTGCGCCATGTCGGCAAGCGCGTCGTCGTCGTCGGTGGCGGTGACACCTCGATGGACGTCGCCACCGTCGCCCGCCGTCTCGGCCACATCACCGATGCCAAGCCGACCGACTGGGAAGGCGCGATCGCCGGCAAGATGGCCCAGGACGTCGCCGACATCTCCAACCGCCAAGGCGCCGATGTCGTGCTGACGTCGGTCTTCATGACCGCCAGCAAGCACGAGCTCGAGCACGCCCAGGCCGAGGGCATCGAAATCATGCAGGGCTGGATGCCGGTGGCCGTGATCAAGGGTGCCGACGGCCGCGCCACGGCGCTGCGCGTCAAGCAGTGCGAGGCCAAGATGGTTGCTGGCCGCCTCGACATCAAGCCGATCGAAGGTACCGAGAAGGACCTGCCGGCCGACCTGATCGTCTCCGCGATCGGCCAGGCCGTCGATTTCACCGGCCTCGAAGAGTTCAACAACGGCAAGGGCACGGTCTCGGCCGACAAGAACTACCAGATCCAGGGCAAGCCCGGCGTCTTCGCCGGCGGTGACGTGATCCGCCCGCACCTCCTGACCACCGCGATCGGCCACGGCGCCATCGCCGCCGACACGATCGACCAGTACCTGTCGGGCATCGAAGTCGGCCGGCGGCCGAAGATCGACGTCCATTACTTCGATCTGCTGCGCAAGTATCACGAAAAGGGCATCGAGTTCCACGAGATCCACGAGCCGATCCGCGGTTCCAGCGCGTCGAAGGACGTCATCCACAACTTCGAGAACCGTTCCGACCGCTACATCATCCCGCACGATGAGCTGTTCCTCGGTCACTTCCAATACACGCCGCGCAACAAGCGCGTCATCACCCATCTGACCAAGGAGACGGCACTCGGCAACTTCGAGGAGCGTCTGGAACCGCTCACCGAGCAGCAGACCGTCGCCGAGGCCAAGCGCTGCATGAGCTGCGGCCTGTGCTTCGAATGCGACAACTGCGTGGTCTATTGTCCGCAGACGGCCGTCTATCGTGTCAAGAAGACCGAAGCGACGACGGGACGCTACGTGGCGACGGACTACGACAAGTGCATCGGCTGCCACATCTGCCACGACGTCTGCCCGACCGGCTACATCCAGATGGGTCTGGGCGAATAACGGGGATTCCACCATGCGACGCGCGGTCACTTCGTTCCTCCTCGGCGTATTACCATGGCTGAGTTTCCAGGCGCTCGCCGCCGAGGGTGTGCCGAAACCGAAGATCGTGATTGCCAGCGAGGGCAAGTGCATCGCGCCGCCGGAGGAAATGCGGCGCAACCACATGGACATGCTCAAGCACACGCGTGACCGGACGCTGCGCCAGGGAATCCGGGGCGAGAAGGCGAGCCTGAACGGCTGCATCGAATGCCACGCCGGCAAGACGACGGGGTCGGTGCTCGGCAAGGACCAGTTCTGCGAGAGCTGCCACGCCTATGCCGCGGTGAAGCTCGACTGCTGGGACTGCCACCAGCCGAAGGCCGGCTACAAGGCAACGGGAGTCAAGCCATGACGAAAAAGAGCGCAAGCGGAACGTCGGCGCAAGCCGGCGCCGACGCACGCAGCGAGGCTACGCCGCCGGCTGCCGACCGGAACGGCCGCCGCAATTTCCTTGCCGCCGGAGCAGTTGCCGCGGGCGGCCTCGGCCTCGTCGCCGTCGCCCCCGGCCTCCGGCTGATCGAAGTCTCCCAGGCCCGGCAGCCCGGAACCCCGGCTTCGCCGGCCCAGCGCTGGGGCATGCTCATCGACACCACCAAATGCGCGAGCGGTTGCGACGCCTGCGTCAGGGCCTGCGACCAGGAAAACGGCATCGTCGAGAAGGTGGACGACCCGGCCCAGCGCTCGCACTGGATCCGCAAGATCGATCTCAAGGATCCGAGGAACGGCCGTCAGCATTCCCTGCCGATGATGTGCCAGCATTGCGCCCACCCCCCCTGTGTCGACGTCTGTCCGACGGGCGCCTCGATGAAACGCGCGGACGGCATCGTCCTCGTCGACCGACACATCTGCATCGGCTGCCGCTATTGCATGATGGCCTGCCCCTACAAGGCGCGTTCCTTCGTCCATCAACCGCTCACGCAGCAGAACCCGGAGGTGCCGCGCGGCCTCGGCTGCGTCGAGTCCTGCACCCTTTGCGTGCACCGGGTGGACAAGGGCCAGTTGCCCGCCTGCGTCGAGGCCTGTCCGGAAAAGGCGATGGTCTTCGGTGACCTCGAAGATCCGAACAGCGAAATCTCGCGCCGCATCGCCAGTGCGGCGACCACCCAGGTCCGTGCCGATCTCAAGCTGAACACCGGCGTCCGTTATCAGGGAATCTGACACCATGAGCTCCAACCTGGTCCCCTACTCGCGCACCGAGGAGAAGCTTTTCTGGCTGCTCGCCGCGATCGGCGCCGCCGTGACCGGCATCGGCCTCGCCGCGGCGCTCTACATGGAGCACGCCGGCCACGTGGTCACGGGCATGAACAACCAGATCGTCTGGGGCATGCCGCACGTCTTCGCGATCTTCCTGATCGTCGCCGCCTCCGGCGTGCTTAACGTCGCCTCGATCGGTTCGGTGTTCGGCAAGAAGGTCTACAAGACGCGGGCGCCGCTCTCGGGCTTGCTCGCCATCGCCATGCTCGCCGCCGGCCTGTTCGTGATCATGCTCGATCTCGGCCGGGCCGACCGGCTGGACATCGCCATGACGCACTTCAATCCCACATCGGTGTTCGGCTGGAACATCATCCTCTATCCGGGCTTCTTCGCCATCGTCGGCGTCTATCTCTGGACGCTCATGGAAAAGCGCATGAACCCGTGGTCCAAGCCTGTCGGTGTGGCGGCCTTTCTCTGGCGCCTGATCCTCACCACCGGTACCGGCTCCATCTTCGGCTTCCTGGTCGCGCGCCAGGCCTACCAGTCGGCGGTGCTCGCGCCGATGTTCATCATCTATTCGTTCGCCTGGGGCCTGGCGGTGTTCCTCATCGTCCAGGCCGCGATGATGCGCTGGAACGGTCTCGACCTGCACCCGACGATCCTGCGCCGGATGAAGAACCTGCTCGGCGTCTTCATCGCCGCCTCGCTCTATTTCGTCGCCGTCTATCACCTGACCAACGCCTACTTCGCCAGGCAGATCGACTTCGAGAAATTCCTCCTCGTGGACAGCGGTTTCGCCGGCCTCTTCTGGATCGGCCAGGTGCTCATCGGCGGCATCCTGCCGCTCTTCCTGATCTACACGCCGGGACTTGGCGAGCGCAGCGGCGCGGTGATCGCCGCGGCGATCCTCACCGTGATCGGCGCCTTCTTCGCTCTCTACGTGTTCATCATCGGCGGTCAGGCCTACCCGCTCGAGATCTTCCCGGGAATGATCGTAAGCAGCGAGGCGCTCGACGGCCAGATCGCCAGCTACACGCCGAGCCTGCCCGAGATTTTGCTCGGCATCGGCGGCATCGGCCTCGCTTTCCTCCTCGTGGTCGTCGGCGTGCGTGCGCTCGATTTCCTGCCCGAGGACGACACCGCGCATCTCGACGCCGCGGCCGCCCACCTCGGCGACTGACACGCGGGGCGGGCCGCCCCCTGCCCGCCCCTCTTCCCGATGCACCGTTTCCTCGTTTCGGCCGCGCACAAGTCTTCCGGCAAGACCACGATCAGCATCGGCCTCGCCGCCGCCCTACGCGCACGGGGCCTGACGGTGCAGCCCTTCAAGAAGGGCCCCGACTACATCGATCCGCTCTGGCTCTCCCTCGCTGCCGGGCGCAGCTGCCGGAACCTCGACTTCTTCCTTTCGCCGGACGACGAGATCCGTGCCCAGTTCGCCCGCGCCGGCCATGATGCCGACGTCTGTCTCGTCGAAGGCAACAAGGGCCTCTATGACGGCCTCGCGCTGGATGGCGCCAACAGCAACGCGGCGCTGGCCAAGTTGCTCGATCTGCCGGTCGTCCTCGTGCTCGACGCCCGCGGCATGACCCGGGGCATCGCCCCGCTCATCCTGGGCTACCAGGCTTTCGACCGCGACATCCGCATCGCCGGCGTCATCCTCAACCGCCTCGGCGGCCGCCGCCACGAGGCCAAGCTGCGCGCGGTGATCGAGCATTACACCGACGTCCCGGTGATCGGCGCGATCCAGGAAGATACGCAGCTCGCCCTCGTCGAGCGCCATCTCGGTCTCATGCCCGCCAACGAGGCACAAGCGGCCGAGCGCCATGTCGCGGAAATCGCGCAGCGTGTCGCCGAACAGGTCGATCTCGACCTGCTGCTGAAACTCAGCCGCCGTAACACGCCGCTGGTTCGCCCCCTGCCTCCGCGGCCGACTCACGAGGCGCCCCTGCGCATCGCCGTGGCCCGCGATGCCGCGTTCGGCTTCTATTACGCCGACGACCTCGATGCCTTCGCCCAGGCCGGTGCCGAACTGCTGCCCTTCGATGCCCTGCGCGATGCCGACCTGCCGCCGTGTGACGCGCTGTTCATCGGTGGCGGCTTCCCGGAATCCTTCCTCGACGAACTCGAAGCCAACGTCAGCCTGCGCCATGCGATCCGCGGCGCCATCGAAGGCGGTCTGCCGGCCTACGCCGAATGCGGCGGCCTGATGTACCTGGCCCGGAGCATTACCTGGCGCGGCAAGACGCGGCAGATGGTCGGCGTGATCCCGGGCGACGTCCAGATGCACGACAAGCCCGTCGGCCGCGGCTACGTGATCCTCTCGCCGACCGCGTCCCACCCCTGGCGCGCGGCGGACGAACCGGTGCCCGAGCTCAGGGCGCACGAGTTCCACTATTCGAGCCTGGAAAACCTCCCGGCCGGCACCGTCTTCGCCTACGACGTCAAGCGTGGCCACGGGGTCGATGGCCGCAACGACGGCGTCGTCCACAAGAACCTGCTTGCCTCCTACACGCATCTGCGCTCGACGGGGACGTGTGACTGGCCGGCCCGTTTCGTCCGCTTCGCGCGAGAATGCGTGAAAGCGCAAGCCCGCAAGGAGAACCAACAATGTTCAAAGTGACCCCGGCCGCGGCGGCGCAGATCCTCTATGCGGCCGAGGCGCAGGACGAGCACCCCGCCCTGCGCGTCGCCGCCAAGATCGAAGACGACGGCGGCATCTCCTATGGCATGGGCTTCGACGAGGAGCGTGAGAACGATCTCGTCATCGAGTGCGAGGGCCTGCAGTTGCTGATCTCGCCGCGCAGCGCGGAACTGCTCGAGGAAGCGACCCTCGATTTCGTCGAACTCCGGCCCGGCGAGTTCCAGTTCATTTTCATCAATCCGCGGGAAGGCGCCTGCGGCGGCGGTTCGGGCGGCTGCAACAGCTGCGGCGGGGGCTGTGGATCATGACGACACGGCCGGCGCAGCCCGGAACGGTCTATCTCGTCGGCGCCGGCCCGGGCGATCCGTCGCTGCTCACCCTGCGTGCCGCGCAACTCATCGGCGAAGCGGACGTAATCGTCTATGACAACCTGGTATCGACGGAAATCCTCTCCATGCTCGCGCGCCCCGATGTCGAGCGGATCTACGCGGGCAAGGAACGCGGCAACCACACGCTGCCGCAGGAAGAACTGAACCTGCTGCTCGTCCGGCTGGCGCAGCAGAACAAGCGCGTCGTCCGACTCAAGGGCGGCGATCCCTACACCTTCGGCCGCGGCGGCGAGGAGGTGGAAACGCTGGTCGATCACGGCATCCCGTTCGAAGTCGTGCCCGGCATCACCGCGGCCGCGGGGGTGGCCGCCTACGCCGGCATCCCGCTGACCCACCGCAACTACGCGCAAGCCTGCGTATTCGTGACCGGCCACCTCAAGGACGGCACCATGAACCTCGACTGGCCGGGACTGGCGAGAAAACGGCAGACCGTGATCATCTACATGGGGCTGCACGGCCTCGCGGTCGCCTGCCGCAAGCTCATCGAGCACGGCCTGCCGCCGGACTGGCCGGCGGCGATCGTCCAGCAGGGCACCACGCCCCGCCAGCGCACCATCACCGGCACGCTCGCGACACTGCCCGCGCTCGCGGAAGAGGCGCGCCTGAAACCGCCGACGCTGATCATCGTCGGCGAAGTCGTCAAACTACGGGAAAAACTGCGCTGGCATCGGGAAGCCTCCTGATGCTCGCCGGGTCGGGCGAAACCCTGAGGCTGTGCGGCGTCCTATGGCCTTGGGACGAGCCGCTCGGGACCATCGGGCGACCGGCAGCGCCCACCGCGAAACTCAGCCGCCGTAACACGCCAGCCGGCGGTCGCCCCGCCGAATCCGGCGCGCAGGAAACCCTCCCGGCGCCCTACTCCCGTTTTCCCGACTTGTGCTCGACGGCGAAGACGGCCGCCTCCACCCGCGACGTGAGGTTCAGCTTGGAGAGAATGTGGCGCACGTGCAGCTTGACGGTGTCGTGGCTGATGTCGAGCGCCCGCGCGATCGCCTTGTTCGACAGCCCCTGCGCCAGGTAGTCGAGGATTTCCCGCTCGCGGGCGGTCAGCTGCTTGAGCGCATCGACCTTTTCGGTCGCCGGGGCCCCGCCCTGGAGCAGATGCACGAGCTTCATGGTCATGGTCGGGGCGACCACCGTCTCGCCGCGTACCGCACGCTGGACGGCATCGACGACGTCGTCCGGCTCCATGTCCTTGAGGAGATAGCCCTGGGCGCCTGCACGCATGGCGTTCGCCAAGTCCTCCTCGGCGTCGGATACCGTGAGGATGAGCACGGGGCCCCGCCATCCCTCGGCGCGGATCCGGCGCAGGAGCGCCAGCCCGCCCTGTGGCGGCATGTTCAGGTCGGTGATGACGACATCGGGCTGCACCTCCGCGAACATGTTCAACGCCGCCTCGCCATTGGCTGCCATGCCGGCGACATGGATCTCGCCGCGCTGTTCCAGGAGTTCCGCCAGACCTTTCCTGAACAGCGTGTGATCATCGACCAGGAGGACACGGATGCGGGATTCGCTCATGCCGGCGTCCTCAAGGGCATCGCCGGGAATGTCAGGCGGACGCGAAAGCCACGTTTGGGCAGGTTGGCGACATCGACGCGGCCACCGATCTTGCGCGCACGCTCGCGCATGATCGTCAGGCCGAAATGGTCGCGAAGCCTCGGGTGCTCCTCGAAGCCGCCGGTGCGGTTGGCAATGGCGAAGAAGCCCTGCCCGCCACGGCCGTCGTCCTCGACGGTGGCGACATAGTAGTCGCCGGCGCCTTCGAGGGTCAGGCGTGCGGTCGTCGCCCCGGAATGGCGGACGACGTTCGCCAGCGCCTCCTGAACGATGAAGAACACCTGCGCCTCCTGATCCACCGAGAGACGAAGGTCGGAGACGCGGTTGTCGAATTCGAGCCGGATGCCGGTGCGGTCCTGGAAACCGGCGGCCATTTCCTGAAGCGCATGCACGAGGCCGAGCGGATCCATGCGGTTGCGGAACTGGGTCAGCAGTTCGCGCAGCTGGCCGTAGGCCATGTCGAGCGCCTGGGCGACATCGGCCGAATACTTGCCGGCGCGTGCCGCTTCGCCCTCGTTGAGCGCATCCTGGAGGAGCGCGACGCGCATCTTCATGTAGGCGAGCGTCTGGGCCAGGGAATCGTGGATCTCGGCGGCCATCATCTGCCGTTCATTCATCAGCGCGATGCGCAGGTTCTCCCGCTTGAGGCGCGCATTCTCGAGCGCCATGCCCAGATGTTCGCCGATCGAGCGGAAAAGCAGCGCGACTTCCTCAGGCAGTTCGAAGCGCTCGGCAAGGAAAAGGTTGTAGGTGCCGAGCAGGCGACCGCCGTGCTGGAGCGGTACGACGACCATCGCCTGGCAGTCACGGTCGAAATACGGATGTGCCGTCCGGACCGCGCAGTCATGCAGATCGATCTCGTAATGGGAACGATTGTCGCGAATCGCCCGGCCGCACTGGCCGCAATCGATCGACACGACCCGCTCCCGTTCCACGACTTCCGGCGGCAGGCCGCGGGCCCCGACGAGCCGCAGGTGACGTCCATCGGTCGTCAGCACGCGCACCGCCCCGGCCGTGGCATTGGCGAGCCTGAGCATGGTGCCCAGAAAACGGCCCAACAGCTCCTCGACATCATCCTCGTCGGCCAGATTGGCCGACACCTCGGAGATGATGCTGAGGGCCTGCAACTTGGTGGTGTCGTCGACCTCGAGATCCAGGCCGGCGGGACGCGGCGCTCCGGCAGCATCCATCGTGATCGAGCTCCTCCTGCGAACGTGCGGATTTTACGCCGGCCGCGGCCAGATACCGGAAAGGATCTTCTCGGCCCAGAGCAGTGCCGTCACGGTCTTGGCGTCGGTGATCTCGCCGTCGCGGATCGAGGCCAGCGCGTCGGCCAGGCTCATTTCGGTGACCTCGAGGATCTCGCCATCGTCCAGTTCGTGGCCGACATAGGTCAGCCCCTCGGCGAGGAAGATCTCGATCCGCTCGTCCGAATAGCCGATGCACGGGTGCATGGTACCGAGGTGGCACCATTGCCTGGCCTTGTAGCCGGTTTCTTCCCGAAGCTCCCGCCGGGCCGTATCGAGAATGTGTTCGCCCGGATCGATCTTGCCGGCCGGCAACTCGATGAACACCCGGCGCAGCGGGTAGCGGTACTGCCGTTCGAAGATCAGCTTGCCGCTGTCGAGCACCGCGATGACGACCACCGCGCCCGGATGGCGGATCCACTCGCGCACCGACTCCTGGCCGTCCGGCAGCCGGACGGCATCGCGACTTACCCTCAGCAGCTTCCCCGAGAACACCTCCCGGCTCTCCAGGGTCTCCTCGTGAAACTCGAAATCATCCATGATCAATGTAGGGTATTGATATGACTTGATTTTTCACCCTCAGGCCCCATAGTGGAAAGTGCAACAGCCACCCCAACGAACAGGAGCAAGACATGTCAGCATTCATCCCCGGACTCGACTCCGATGGCGTCATCACGATCAACCGGGTCATCCTCAAGCCGGAATACTCGGTGGAAGACCTCGAGGAGCGTGTCGCCATGCTCTGCGAAAACGTCAAGACCTACCACTCGGACACCGGCTTCATCGGCGGCATGGTGGTCATGAACAGCGGCATGATATCGAATGAAGGCAGCACGGTGGGACAAGCCGTGGTCAGCCCCCTGAAGGATCGCGAGGCCCTGATCATCACCGCCTGGCGCTCGTTCGAGGAGCACGAGGCATCGCACCGGAGCGAGACCTTCCAGCCGCTGTTCAAGAAGGTGCTTGAACTCTGCGAAAACGGCAACGAGGAAATCGCCTACCGCATGCTCTGGTCGGGACGCGCCTACAGCCCGGAGGAGGCGCGGGAAGCACGCGCCGCCAAGGAGCGCTACGCCCGGGCCGCCTGAGCACACGTCGTGGTCAGAGAGAGCGCACGAGCGTCGTGGTGCACAACCACATGAGGGCGTCCGGGAAAATCCCGAACAGTGCCACCGCCAGGCCGTTGGCCGAAAGGATCATCCGCATGTCGAGGCCGGCCTCGATGGGCGCCCCGTCCGCCGGCGGATCGAAGTACATCAGCTTGACGACGCGCAGATAGTAAAAGGCGCCGATGAGCGAAAAGATGACGGCGATGACGACCACGGCGACATAGCCGGCGGCCACCGCGGCGAGGAGCACGGCGAACTTGGCGAAGAAGCCGACGAAGAACGGGATGCCCGCCATCGAGAACATCAGGATGGCCATGATCAAGGCGAACCACGGGCTGCGCTTGTTGAGGCCCTTGAAATCCTCGAGGTTCTCGGCCTCGTAGCCGGCGCGCGAGAGCAGCAGCACCATGCCGAACGCTCCGAGCGACATCAGCACGTAGGCGACCGCGTAGTACATCGCCGAGCTGTAGGCGTTGATCAGCGCCATCGGATCCACTTGGGATCCCGCCACGCCGCTCATCAAAGCCAGCAGCAGGAAGCCCATGTGCGAGATCGCCGAATAGGCGAGCATCCGCTTGATGTTCGTCTGGGCAATCGCGGCGAGATTGCCGACGGCGATCGAGAGCACCGCCATGATCATCAGCATCAGCTGCCAGTGTTCCGCCAGCCCGAACAGCCCGGACACCAGCATGCGCAGCGCGATGGCGAAGGCCGCCAGTTTCGGCGCCGAGCCGATGAACAGCGTCACCGCGGTCGGCGCTCCGTGGTAGACGTCGGGAATCCACATGTGGAAGGGCACGACGCCCAGTTTGAAGGCGATGCCGGCGACCACGAAAACGAGCCCGAACACCAGGATGCTGCGGTTCGCCGTGCCCTCCTGGATCGCCTCGGCGACGCGGCCCAGCTCGAGCGTGCCCGTGGCGCCGTAGATCATCGACATGCCGTAGAGCAGCAGGCCCGATGCCAGGGCACCGAGCACGTAGTACTTCATCGCCGCCTCGGTCGCCCGCGGCGAATCGCGATCGATCGCCACCATCGCGTAAAGCGACAGGGCGAGCATCTCCAGGCCGAGATAGATGGTCAGGAAGTTGTACGCGGAAATCATGACCATCATGCCCAGGGTCGCGAGCAGGACGAGCACGTAATACTCGCCCTTGTCGAGATTGCGCGCAGCCAGGTACTGCCGGCTGTAGACGAGGACGACGATGACTGACAGATAGAGGATCAGCTTGAGGAAGTCGCCGATGGGATCGTCGACGAACATGTTGGCGAAGGTCAGCGAGGCCGTGCCGTCGAAGGTGAGATAGGTGATAAGAAGGCAGCCGACCAGGCTCAGCAGCGAAAGGAGGCCGGCCAGCCAGCGACGGGAGGGGCCCGCCAGGGCATCGGTCACGAGGATGATGCAGGCCATCGCTGCCAGGAAGAGTTCCGGTGCAGCCGGATAGAGGTCGGGCATCACGAAGTTTTTCAGCATCGTCGCTCTCGCCGGTTACTGCAGCTTGCTCACTGCGACATGTTTCAGCAGATGATCCACTGAAGTGTGCATGACGTCGGTGAAGGGGAAGGGATAAATGCCCATCGCCAGGACCGCGAGGGCCAGCAGGGCGAGGATGAGAAACTCGCGGGCGCCGATGTCTTTCAGCGCCGCGACGTGCTCGTTGGCCACGGCACCGAAGACCACCCGCTTGTACATCCAGAGCGTGTAGGCGGCGCCGAGGATCAGGGTCGTCGCCGCGGCAAAGCCCACCCAGAAATTGAACTTCACGGCGCCCAGGATCACCATGAACTCGCCGACGAACCCCGAGGTGGCCGGCAGGCCGGCGTTGGCCATCGCGAAGAGCATGAAGAAGGCGGCGAATTTCGGCATGGTATTGACGACGCCGCCATAGTCGGCGATCTGGCGCGAATGCATGCGGTCATACATCACGCCTACGCAGAGGAACATTGCCGCCGAGACGAAGCCGTGGGAAATCATCTGCACGAGGGCGCCCTCGATGCCGATCTGGCTGAAAATGAAGAAGCCGAGGGTGACGAAGCCCATGTGCGAGATCGACGAATAGGCGATGAGTTTCTTCATGTCGGCCTGAACCAGGGCGACGAAGCCGATATAGACGACGGCGATGAGCGAGAGCGCGATCATCATCGGCGCGAGATACTGGCTGGCATCGGGGACGATGGGCAGCGAGAAACGGACGAAGCCGTAGGCGCCCAGTTTGAGCATGATCGCCGCCAGCACGACCGAGCCGCCCGTGGGCGCCTCGACGTGAGCGTCGGGCAGCCAGGTGTGCACCGGCCACATCGGCACCTTGACGGCGAAAGCGATCAGGAAGGCGAGGAAGACAAGAATCTGCGGCGTCATGCCGAGCGGAAGCCTGTGCCAGTCGAGGAGATTGAAGCTGCCGCCCGATTCGAGGAACAGGTAGAGCAGCGAGACCAGCATCAACAGTGAGCCGAGAAGCGTGTAGAGGAAAAACTTGAAGGCCGCGTAGACCCGGTTGGGGCCGCCCCAGATGCCGATGATGATGTACATCGGGATGAGGCTCGCTTCGAAGAAGACGTAGAACAGCACCGCATCGAGCGCGGAGAAGATGCCGTTCATCAGCCCCGACATGATCAGGAAGGAGGCCATGTATTGGGCGATCTTCTCTTCGATGACTTCCCAGCCGGCCAGGACGACGAGGACGGTGACGAAGCTGTTGAGCAGGATGAACAACACGGAAATGCCGTCCACGCCGAGGAAATACTGGACGTTGAAGCGCGGAATCCAGGGCAGCATTTCCACGAACTGCATGCCGACGTAGGCGCGATCGAAGCCGGCATAGAGCGGCAGGGTCACGAGGAAGCCGGCGAGCGCGACCACGAGCGACAGCCAGCGCACCGCGTCGCGGCGCTCCGAGCCGATCGCGAGGATCGGCAAGGCGCCGAGGATGGGCACCCAGATTGCGAGGCTCAGGAGGTAGGAATTCATCCGTTTTTCTTCCTATCAGCTGCGTCCCAGCCACAGGGTCAGCAAGACGAAGACGCCAAGCAGCATCGTGAAGGCGTATTGATAGAGATGGCCGCTCTGCAGCCGGCGCACGACATGGGCGAATCGCCCCACGAGGCTGGCCGAGCCATTGACGGCAACACCGTCGATCAACAGCTGATCCCCCGCTTTCCACAGACCCCGACCGACGCTGCGCGCGCCGCCGGCAAAGAACCAGTCGTTGAAGTCGTCGAAGCCGTACTTCTTCTCCAGCGCCCAGGCGAACGGCGCCAGGCGCCGCTTGACGACCGCCGGCAGATCGGGCCGCTTGATGTAGAGATACCAGGCCGTGACGGCACCGGCGACGGCCAGCCAGAACGGAATCGACGTCAGACCGTGGAGGATCATCGGCACGACGCCGTGAAAGCCTTCTTTCATCTGCGCCATGGCAGGATGGTTGGCACCGACGGCGATGGCGTCGCCGAAGTAGCCGCCGAAGAGCATTGGCCCGATCAGCCAGCCCGAGGCGACGGCGGGAATCGCGAGCAGGATCAGCGGAATCGTCACCACCTTGGGCGACTCGTGCGGCTCGACGGGGCCGTGGTGGCCGTGGTCGTCGTGACCATGACCACCGCCATGGTCGTCGTGCTTGACGTGGCGGAATCGCTCTTCACCGTGGAAGGCGAAGAAGACGAGCCGGAACGAGTAGAGGCCGCCGACGAAGACCCCGCCGAGGAGGAGCGCCCAGGCGAAGCCGGTGCCCGGAACGTTGGCGAGATGCACCGCCTCGATGATCGAATCCTTGGAGAAGAAACCGGCGAACGGCGGAAGCCCGGCGTTGGCGATGGCGCCGATGAGCACCGTCGCATAGGTGATGGGCATGTATTTCCGCAGCCCGCCCATCTTGGTCATGTCCTGCTCGTGATGCAGGGCGATGATGACGGAGCCCGCGCCGAGGAAGAGCACCGCCTTGAAGAACGCATGCGTCATTAGGTGGAAGATGGCCGCCGAGTAGGCCGAAGCCCCGAGCGCCGCCGTCATGTAACCAAGCTGGGAAAGCGTCGAATAGGCGACGACGCGCTTGATGTCGGTCTGGACGATGGCGATCAGGGCCATGAAGAAGGCCGTGATCGCGCCGATGACGATGACGAAGGACAAGGCCGTATCGGAAAGCTCGAACAGCGGCGACATGCGGGAGACCATGAAGATGCCCGCCGTGACCATGGTCGCCGCGTGGATCAGCGCCGAAATCGGCGTCGGGCCCTCCATCGAGTCGGGCAGCCAGACGTGCAGCGGGAATTGCGCCGACTTGCCCATCGCGCCGATGAAGAGGCCGATGCAGATTGCAGTGATCAGCGGCCAGCCGGTGACCGTCTCGGTCATGCCGGCCAGTTGGCTGCCCTTGGCGAACACGGTGGCGTAGTCCAGACTCCCCACGTAGGCGGCGATCAGGCCGATGCCCAGGAGGAAGCCGAAGTCGCCGACGCGGTTGACCAGGAAGGCCTTGAGGTTGGCGTAGATGGCGGTCGGCCGCGTGTACCAGAAGCCGATGAGCAGGTAGGAGACGAGGCCCACGGCTTCCCAGCCGAAGAAGAGCTGGAGGAAGTTGTTCGCCATCACCAGCATCAGCATCGAGAAGGTGAACAACGAGATGTAGCTGAAGAAGCGCTGATAGCCGGGATCATCGGCCATGTAGCCGATCGTGTAGATGTGCACCATCAGCGAGACGAAGGTGACCACGACCATCATCACCGCGGTCAGGCGGTCGATCAAAAAGCCGATCTCGAGCTTCAGGCCGCCGACTTCCATCCAGGTGTAGAGCGGACCGTTGAAGGTGTTGCCGGCGAGCACGTCCTGCATCACCAGAAGCGAGCAGACAAAGGAGACGGCTACGCCGAGGATCGTGACCCAGTGCGCGCCGGCGCGACCAATGGCCCGGCCGAACAGGCCGGCGATGATGGCGCCGACGAGCGGTGCGAAGGGAATGACGAGATAGAGGGTCTTCATGCCGTTAGCCCTTCAGGCTGTCGATCCTGTCGACGTCGATCGTCGACAGGTTGCGGAACAGCACCACGAGAATGGCGAGCCCGATCGCCGCCTCCGCGGCAGCCACGGTGAGGATGAAGAAGACGAACAGTTGGCCCGCGAGATCGTTGAGGTAATGGGAGAAGGCGACGAAGTTCATGTTCACCGCCAAGAGCATCAGTTCGATCGCCATCAGCAGGACGATGAGGTTCTTCCGGTTGAGGAAGATGCCGGCGACACCGATGGTGAAGAGGATCGCGGCGAGAACCAGGTAGTGGTTGAGCGAAATCATTCCGCTTCCTTTTCAGCGGGCATCTGCAGGACGCGCAGGCGATCCTCGTGCCTGACGGCAATCTGTTTTGCCGGATCGAGCCGCTTGACGCCGGCACGGCGGCGCAACGTCAGCACGACGGCGGCGATGATGGCCACCAGCAGGATGATCGAGGCGAGTTCGAAGGGATAGACGTAATCGGTAAACAGCAGCCGGCCAAGTTCCTTGGTGTTGCTGTGGTCGGCGGGCAAGGTCCGGTCCGGGAATGCCGCCGGGCCGAAATAGTCGCCGGAAACGAGCAGGATCATCTCACCGAGCATCACGAGGCCCACCGTCGCCGCCAGCGGCATGTTGCGCCAGAAGCCCTGGCGCAGGCGCTTGATGTCGATGTCGAGCATCATGACGACGAAAAGGAAGAGGACCATCACGGCGCCGACATAGACCATGATCAGCGCGATGGCCAGGAATTCCGCCTGCAGCGTGATCCACAGGCCACCGGCATTGAAGAAGGCGAGCACGAGGTAGAGCACGGCATGGACAGGGTTGCGCGCCGTGATGACCCGCAGCGCGGCAAAGATCAGCAGCGCGGCAAAGACGTAAAAGACGACGGTTTTCAGATCCATGGCGCGCCTACCGGTATTTGGCGTCCGCAGCGCGCGCCTTGGCGATTTCGGCCTCGTAACGATCGCCGTTGGCGAGCAGCATCTGCTTCGTGTAGTAGAGGTCGCCGCGCGCCTCGCCGTGGTATTCGAGGACGTGGGACTCGACGATGGCATCGACCGGGCAGGCCTCTTCGCAGAAGCCGCAGAAGATGCATTTCGTCAGATCGATGTCGTAGCGGGTCGTCCGGCGGCTGCCATCCTCGCGCTCGGCCGACTCGATGGTGATCGCCATCGCCGGGCAGACCGCCTCGCAGAGCTTGCAGGCGATGCAGCGCTCTTCGCCATTCGGATAGCGGCGAAGCGCATGAAGGCCGCGGAAGCGCGGCGAAATCGGCGTCTTCTCGTCGGGGTACTGGACGGTGATCTTCGGCGCGAACAGGTAACGCAGCGTCACGGCCAGGCCCTGGCGCAGTTCGCCGAGCGAAAAGCTTTGGATCAGTTCGCGTGCGCCCATGGTCTCACTTCCAGATGTTCAGCGGCGACATCATCCAGATGCCGAGGAGGGGAATCCAGATCAGGCACAGCGGCAGGAACACCTTCCAGCCCAGGCGCATGATCTGATCGTAACGGTAGCGCGGAAAGGTCGCCCGCAGCCAGAGGAACAGGAACAGGATGAACGAGGTCTTCAGGAGCAGCCACGGCAGGCCGTCCGGCAGGAAACCGACCGGCGAGAGCCAGCCGCCGAGGAAGAAGATCGAGACCATGACCGCGACCAGGATCATGTTCGCGTACTCGGCGAGGAAGAACATCGCGAAGGCCATGCCCGAATACTCGACCATGTGGCCGGCGACGATTTCCGATTCGCCCTCGACCACGTCGAAGGGCGCACGGTTGGTTTCGGCGATGCCCGAAATCAGATAGACGAGGAACATCGGCAGCAGCGGCAACCAGTTCCAGGAGAGGAAGCCCAGCCCCATCTCGGCGAACATGCCCTTGTCCTGGGTACGCACGATCTCGGACAGATTGAGGCTGTTCGAGACCATCAGGATGGTGACGAGCGCCATGCCCATGGCGATCTCGTAGGACACCATCTGCGCCGCGGAGCGCATGGCACCGAGGAACGGATATTTGGAATTGGATGCCCAGCCGGCGATGATGATGCCGTAGACGCCGATCGACGTGATCGCCAGGAGATAGAGCACGCCGGCATCGAGATCGGCCAGTGCGCCGCCATCGAAGAAAGGCACCACCGCCCAGGCGGCGACGGCCGGCGCCATGGCGAGTGCCGGAGCGACGAAGAAAAGCCCGGGATCCGCCTTCGCGGGCCGCAGCACCTCCTTGAAGAAGAGCTTGAGGCCGTCGGCGATCGGCTGGAGCAGGCCGATCGGGCCGACGCGGTTCGGGCCGATGCGGACCTGCATGTAGCCGATGATCTTCCGCTCGGCATAGGTGAGATAGGCGACGCCGAGCAGCAGCGGCACGAGGATCGCGACGATCTTGATCAGCACCCAGATGGCGGGCCAAACCGGCTGGAACCAGCCCCACATCGTCGGCCAGTACGACCCCCAGAGCGCTTCGAAGAATTGCAGCACCGATGCTTCCATCAGGCTTTCTCCACGATCAGCGTGCCGGACATCGCGCCAAGCCCGACCGTCGCCGCATGACCGGCCGCAACACGCACGCAGTCGTCCGGAACACCGTCATCGAGCAAGGCCGTCAGCACCACCGCTGGCGTGTTACCGCGGCTGAGTTTCACGCGCTCGCCCGAAGCGATGCCAAGTTTCGCGAGCGTCGCCGCATTCATGCGTGCCGTGGGAACCGACGCGTCCTTGGTCTTTTGGAGGCTCGACGCCCGACGCACCAGCGGATCGGCAAAATAAATCGGCACGTCGGTTACGCGTTCGATCCCCGTATCGACTGCCAGGTCCGGCGTCACCCCGGTGATCGAACTGTCGAGCCCCGAAACGAACTCCGGCTTGCCCGTGAGAATCTCCTCGCGAACGGCTTCGCTGCTCTCGTATTCGAAGCCTTCCAGCTTGAGCAGATTGCCCAGGACACGCAGGACTTTCCAGCCGGGGCGCGTTTCCCCGAGCGGCCGATTGACGGCCTGGAAGCTCTGGACGCGGCCCTCGGTGTTCACGAAGGTGCCCGATGTTTCGGTGAAAGGGGCGATCGGCAACAGGGCGTCTGCGTATTCGAGTGCCGTCTCCGACTTGAACGGGGAGAGCACGACGACGCTTTCGGCCTGCCTCAGTGCAGCCAGCGCCTGCACGCCATCGGCGGTATCGAGTTCGGGTTCAGCACCGACGAGGAGATAAGCCTTGCGCGGCTCGGCGAGCATCCGTGAGGCATCGAGGCCCTCCCCCGCCGGGACGGCACGGGCGAGATAACCGCCCACCGAGTTGGCGGCTTCACCGAGGAAGCCGAATCGGGCACCGAGGATGGTGGCGAGCCTTTGCGCCAGGGCATGGAGCGTCGCGGCTCGCGGATGGTGCTGGGCGAAATTGCCGAGGAAGATCGCGACATTGCCGCCCGAGGCAAGGTCCGCGGCAATCCGCTCGGCCTCCGCCGTAACCTCCACCTGCAATTCGCTCGGCACACCCTTGAGCCGGCTGGCCGCCTCGACCACCTGGGCCAGCCGTTCCGGCAGCTTCGACGGTGCGGCAATCAGCTTGCCGGCAAGGTCCATCAACAGGTCCTCATCCGCCGCATGGATCACCGAGACACGCGCCCCCCGCTTGACGGCCTGGCGCAGACGCTGGGCGATCAGCGGATGTTCTTTGCGCAGGAAGCTGCCGACGACGAGCACGCGGTCGAGTGCGCCGATCTCGGCAATCTTCATGCCGAGCCAGGGAATACCCGCGCGGACGCCACTGAAATCGGTCTGCCGCAGGCGGAAATCGACGTTGTCCGAGCCGAGACCGCGCATCAGTCCGCCGACGAGATACATCTCTTCGAGGGTCGCGTGGGGACTGACCAGCGCGCCGACCGCCGCGGGGCCATGCTCCCGGGCGATGTCACGCAGCGCGTGGGCAACGTAATCGAGCGCCTGGTTCCATTCGACTTCCTTCCAGACGCCGCCCTGCTTGATCATCGGCCGTGTCAGCCGGTCGTGGGAATTCAGGCCTTCGTAGGAGAAGCGGTCCTTGTCCGACAGCCAGCACTCGTTGATCTCTTCGTTCTCCAGCGGCAGGACGCGATAGACGCGGTCGTGCTTGACCTGAACGATGAGGTTGCTGCCCAGTCCGTCGTGCGGGCTCACCGAGCGGCGCCGCGCCAGCTCCCAGGCGCGCGCAGAAAAACGGAACGGCTTCGAAGTCAGCGCCCCGACCGGGCAGAGATCGATGACGTTGCCGGAGAGTTCCGAATCCACCGTCGTTTCCAGGAAGGGCATGATCTCGGCACGATCGCCGCGGAACGCCTGGCCCAGTTCCATGCGGCCGGCGATCTCCTGGGTGAAGCGGACGCAACGGGTGCAGTTGATGCAGCGGGTCATGTCCGTGCTGATCAGCGGGCCGAGGTTCTTGTTCACCACGACGCGCTTCTCTTCCTGATAGCGCGAGGCCGAGGCACCATAGCCGACGGCGAGATCCTGCAACTGGCATTCGCCGCCCTGGTCGCAGATCGGGCAGTCGAGCGGATGATTGATGAGCAGGAATTCCATCACGCCCTTCTGGGCCTTGACGGCCAGATCGGAGTGCGTGAAGACCTTCATGCCGCTCGTCACCGGCGTCGCACAGGCCGGCAGCGGCTTCGGCGCCTTTTCCACCTGCACCAGGCACATCCGGCAGTTGGCGGCGATCGACAGCTTCTTGTGGTAGCAGAAGTGGGGAATGTAGATGCCCGCCTGATGGGCGGCCTCGATCACGGTGCTGCCTTCGGCGACCGAAAGCGGCCGGCCGTCGATTTCGATCTCGATCATGCCGACGCTCCCGCCATCATCCGGGTATGGAATGTACTGCCTGCGCGCTGAACTTCCGGCGGCACCAGACACTTCTTGTGTTCGATGTGATACTCGAATTCCGGCCGGAAGTGCCGGAGCATCCCCTGAATCGGCAGTACCGCAGCGTCACCGAGCGCGCAGATCGTGCGGCCGGCGATGTTGCCGCCGAGATCGAGGAGGAGATCCAGATCCTCCGGGCGCCCGAGCCCGTGTTCGATGCGGTGGACGATCTTGTAAAGCCATCCGGTGCCTTCGCGGCACGGCGTGCACTGACCGCAGGATTCCTCGTAGTAAAAATACGAGAGGCGTTCAAGCGCCCTGACCATGCAGGTAGTCTCGTCCATGACGATGACGGCGCCCGAACCAAGCATCGATCCAGCCTTGGCAATCGAGTCGTAATCGAGCGTGCAGTCCATGATCACGTCGGCGGGCAACACCGGTGCGGAAGAGCCGCCGGGAATCACCGCCTTGAGCCTGCGACCACCGCGCACGCCGCCCGCCATTTCCAGCAGCTTCGCGAACGGCGTCCCCAACGGGACCTCATAGTTGCCAGGCTTGTTCACGTGCCCGGAGACGGAAAACAGTTTCGTGCCGCCGTTGTTGGGCTTGCCCAGTTCCAGATAGGCGTTGCCGCCCATGCGCATGATGAATGGAACCGAAGCGAAGGTCTCGGTGTTGTTGATCGTCGTCGGCTTGCCGAAGAGTCCGACCTGCGCAGGGAAAGGCGGCTTGAACCGAGGCTGCCCTTTCTTGCCCTCGATCGATTCGAGCAGCGCCGATTCCTCGCCGCAGATATAGGCGCCCCAGCCGTGGTGCGCGAACAGGTCGAAATCGAAGCCGGAACCGAGGATGTTCCTGCCCAGATAGCCGGCCGCACGCGCCTCCTCGATTGCCGCCTCGAAGCGCTCGTAGAGCTCGAAGATTTCGCCGTGGATGTAGTTGTAGCCGCGGCCGGCGCCGACGGCATAGCCGGCGATGATCATGCCCTCGATCACCGAATGCGGGTCGTAGCGCAGGATGTCGCGATCCTTGAAGGTGCCCGGCTCTCCTTCGTCGGTGTTGCAGACGACATACTTCTCGGGGGCGTTCTTGGGCATGAAGCTCCACTTGAGGCCGGTTGGGAAGCCCGCGCCGCCACGGCCGCGGAGCACCGACGCCTTGACCTCGGCAATCACCTGCTCCGGCGGCAGCTTTTCCGCAAGGATACGCCTGAGCGCCTGATAGCCGCCGCGCGCTTCGTATTCACGAATGTTCCAGCCCGCATCACCCTTGCCCCAGCCGGCCGAGAGCAGCGGATCGATCGCCGCGATCAACGCCATTACTTGCACTCCTCCAGCAGGCGATCGATCTCCTCCGGAGTCATGAAGCATTTCATCCGGACGTTATTGACCAGCATCACCGGCGCATCGCCGCAGGCGCCCATGCATTCGCCCTCCTTGAGCGTGAACTTGCCGTCGGGGGTCGTCTCATTGAAGCCGATGCCGAGCTTTTCCTTCAGGTAGTCTGCGGCATGTACGCCGCCCGACAACGCACAAGGCAGATTCGTGCAGACGGTAATCTTGTATTTACCGACGGGCGCCAGATCGTACATGTTGTAGAAGCTCGCCACCTCATAGGCGGCGATCGCCGGCATGCCCAGATAGCCGGCGACGAACTCGATCGTCTCGCGCGCGAGCCAGCCCTTTTCCTCCTGCGCGATGCGCAAGGCCGCCATCACGGCGGACTGCTTCTGGCCCGAGGGATATTTCGCGATCTCGCGGTCGATGCGTGTCAAGGATTCCTGGCTCAGCATTTGCTCATCTGTCCGTATCGCCGAGAACGAGGTCGATGGTACCGATGATCGCCGTGACATCGGCGATCATGTGTCCCTTGCACATCTCCGTAAGCGCGGCGAGATGCGCGAAGCCCGGCGATCGCAGCTTGAGGCGATAGGGCTTGTTGGCACCGTCGGAAACCGCCCAGACACCGAACTCGCCCTTCGGATGCTCGACCCCCGCATAGACCTCGCCAGGGGGAACGTGCATGCCCTCGGAGAAGAGCTTGAAATGATGGATCAGCTCTTCCATGTTCCCCTTCATCGCCTCGCGCGAGGGTGGCGCCACCTTGTGATTGTCGGTGATCACCGGACCGGGGTTCTTGCGCAGCCAGTCGATGCATTGCTTGATGATGCGGTTCGCCTGGAGCATCTCTTCCATGCGCACGAGATAGCGGTCGTAGCAGTCGCCGTTCCTGCCCACGGGAACGTCGAACTCGAGCCGGTCATAGACTTCGTAGGGCTGCTTCTTGCGCAGGTCCCACGCCACCCCCGAGCCCCTCAGCATCGGCCCGGTGAAGCTCATCTGCAGCGCCTCTTCCGGCGAGACGACGCCGACGCCGACGGTGCGCTGCTTCCAGATCCGGTTTTCCGTCAGCAACGTGTGATATTCGGCGACATAGCCCGGGAAACGGTTGGTGAAATCTTCGAGGAAATCGAGCAGCGAACCCTCGCGGGCGGCATTGAGGCGCTTGACGGTTGCCGCGTCCTTGAACTTGTTGACCTCGTACTTCGGCATCTGGTCGGGGAGGTCCCGATAGACGCCGCCCGGACGGTAGTACGCGGCATGCAGCCTGGCGCCCGATACTGCCTCGTAGACGTCCATCAGATCCTCGCGCTCGCGGAACGTGTAGAGCACCATGGTCATGGCGCCGATGTCGAGCGCGTGCGTGCCGATGTTGAGCAGGTGATTGAGGATGCGCGTGACCTCGTCCATCATCACGCGGATGTACTGCGCCCGGATCGGTACCTCGATGCCCAGGAGTCGCTCGATCGCCAGGCAGTAGGCGTGCTCGTTGCACATCATCGACACGTAGTCGAGCCGGTCCATGTAGGGTACCGACTGGAGCCAGGTACGGGTTTCCGCGAGCTTCTCGGTTCCCCGGTGCAGCAGGCCGATGTGCGGATCGGCGCGAACCACGACTTCGCCGTCGAGTTCGAGGATGAGTCGCAGCACACCGTGCGCTGCCGGGTGCTGCGGACCGAAGTTCAGGTGGTAGTTCTTGATCTCAGCCACGTCCACCCACCTTGCCGTAGTTTTCCTCCCGGACGATGCGCGGCGTGACTTCGCGCGGCTCGATGGTCACCGGCTGATAAACGATGCGTCGCTCTTCCGGGTCGTAACGCATCTCCACATAACCGGAGACCGGAAAATCCTTGCGGAACGGATGGCCGACGAAACCGTAGTCGGTGAGGATCCGCCGCAGATCGGGGTGGCCCTCGAAAACGATGCCGAAAAGGTCGTAGGCTTCCCGCTCATACCAGTTGGCACCATGCCAGACATCGGTCACCGTCGGCAGTGACGGCGAGGCGTCGTCCTCGGCGAAGCAGCGCAGCCGAAGCCGCCAGTTGTGGGTCACGGACGTGAGGTGCGCTACCGCAGCAAATCGCGGGCCGGCCTCCCGCCCGTGGTAGGTCGAATAGTCGATGCCGGACAGATCGATCAATGTCTCGAACTTCAGTTCGGCATGATCGCGCAGGGTACGCGCGACCTCGTGGTAGTGCGCGGGCACGGTCTCGATCGTGACCTCCCCACGATCCAGTACCGGTTCGGAGACGCGCTCGCCGAGCACCGCCTTTAGCGTTTCGCACAAGCGTTGGAGTTTCTTGATCATGAGCAGAGGCGTTCTCAGCGGGCGATGGTGTACGTGCGCCGGATCTTGTTCTGCAGCTGGATGATGCCGTAGAGCAGGGCCTCGGCGGTCGGCGGGCATCCCGGCACATAGACATCGACGGGCACGATCCGGTCGCAGCCGCGCACGACCGAGTATGAATAATGGTAGTAGCCGCCGCCGTTAGCACAGGAGCCCATCGAGATCACCCAGCGCGGCTCGGCCATCTGGTCGTAGACCTTGCGCAGGGCCGGAGCCATCTTGTTGGTCAGCGTGCCGGCGACGATCATCACGTCCGACTGACGCGGACTCGGGCGGAAAACGACGCCGAAACGGTCGAGGTCATACCGCGAACATCCCGCGTGGATCATTTCGACCGCACAGCAGGCCAGACCGAAGGTCATCGGCCAGAGCGACCCCGTCCGTGTCCAGTTGAGCAGTTTGTCGAGCGTCGTGGTGACGAAGCCTTCCTGGAGTACGCCCTCGATGCTCACCCTGTCACTCCCAATCCAGCGCGCCCTTGACCCAGGCGTATACGTAACCGACGACGAGAATGGCGATGAACACCAGCATCTCGAGGAAACCGAACATCTTCACCTCGGGCGTACCGACGATCTCCTTGAAGATCGTCGCCCACGGAAAGAGGAAGGCGATTTCCAGGTCGAAGATGATGAAGAGGATCGCGACGAGGTAATAGCGCACATCGAACTTCATGCGCGCGTCCTCGAAGGGTTCGAAGCCGCACTCGAAGGCGGAAAGCTTTTCGCTGTCGGGACGATTCGGCGCCACGAGCCAGCCGAGCAGAATCGGCGCGAAGCCGAAGGCGATGCCGACGATCATGAACACCAGCACCGGAAAGTAGTTTTCCAACACTTGCTGCTTGTCCCCTTTTTATCGGGGCACCGGTCGGCGCCAGCGCCCCTTGCTGTTTTGTGGTGCCGACGGCGAGACTCGAACTCGCACGGCTTTCGCCACTACCCCCTCAAGATAGCGTGTCTACCAATTTCACCACGTCGGCTATCGATACCCCGACCCGACAATGCGGAGCCGAGGCAGAATGGTGCGATTATATATCTACTGATGCGTCGATAAAATTTATTTCTACTATTTCGGAATGTCCTTCGCCTTCGAATCCGGCGCCACGGGCGCCTCGGCCGGGGCCGCTCCGGC
>CAZGYD010000074.1:0-1822 GCA_964530115.1 uncultured Rhodocyclaceae bacterium
GCCGATCGTAGTCCGGATTGCAGTCTGCAACTCGACTGCATGAAGTCGGAATCGCTAGTAATCGCGGATCAGCATGCCGCGGTGAATACGTTCCCGGGTCTTGTACACACCGCCCGTCACACCATGGGAGTGGGTTTCACCAGAAGTAGGTAGCCTAACCGCGAGGGGGGCGCTTACCACGGTGGGATTCATGACTGGGGTGAAGTCGTAACAAGGTAGCCGTAGGGGAACCTGCGGCTGGATCACCTCCTTTCTAGAGTGACTTGGTGAGCACCTACAGCCTATCGGTTGTTGAGGCCGGAAAGACGCGGGTCTGTAGCTCAGCTGGTTAGAGCACGGTCTTGATAAGGCGGGGGTCGTTGGTTCGAACCCAACCAGACCCACCACCTATCGGGCGTCAGGAATCAGGAATCGGGAATCAGGGATCAGGAAAGTGTGCGGCGTGCAGCGCCGCCTAACAAAACTGATTCCTGATTCCTGACCCCTGATTCCTGAAGGGGGTGTAGCTCAGTTGGGAGAGCGCCTGCTTTGCAAGCAGGAGGTCATCGGTTCGATCCCGTTCACCTCCACCATGTAGGGCAGAGGTCAGGAATCAGAGATCGGGAAGAGAGGTCTGATTCGTGATCTTTGGGTCATGAAGGCTGTTGGATCTTTAACAATTTGGAAGAAGTGAAGTGAATGAGTCCGGAAGGGCTCGTTCATGGGTAGTGATTGCAATCTTCGCTTCCGCCCCTGAACCAGCGGCGGAAGTGAGACAAGCGCGAGTTGTGCCTGTAGCGTGGCCTGGCGGAAGCTGGGTACAACGTTATAGGGTCAAGCGACTAAGTGCATGTGGTGGATGCCTTGGCGATCACAGGCGATGAAGGACGTTGTAGCGTGCGAAAAGCTTCGGGGAGCCCGCAAACAGGCTTTGATCCGGAGATGTCCGAATGGGGAAACCCGGCCCTGCATAGAACGCTTTCGATGTGCGCAGCACATCAAAACACCCACAAAAGCAAACAGGCTTAAGTGGTGATGATGAAGGGAGAGCGTTGTATGCAGGGTCACTCCCACCTGAACACATAGGGTCGGCAGAGCGAACCTGGAGACCTGAAACATCTAAGTAGCCAGAGGAAAAGAAATCAACCGAGATTGCCAAAGTAGTGGCGAGCGAAATGGGAGCAGCCTTCGCGTTTTAGCCACCGGCTTAGCAAAACGGTCTGGAAAGTCCGGCCATAGCGGGTGATAGCCCCGTATGCGAAAAGCGGGTGGTGGAACTAGGCGCGAGACAAGTAGGGCGGGACACGTGGAATCCTGTCTGAAGATGGGGGGACCATCCTCCAAGGCTAAATACTCGTGATCGACCGATAGTGAACCAGTACCGTGAGGGAAAGGCGAAAAGAACCCCGGGAGAGGAGTGAAATAGATCCTGAAACCGCATGCATACAAACAGTGGGAGCCCCGTGCTTCAACCGCTTTGCGGTTGAAGCGGGGATCAGAAGACAGGAATCGGGGATCGGAACAAGTTTGTGGCGCGCAGCGCCACTTGGCATAAATCTGATACCTGATGCCTGATGCCTGATACCTGTGCTTCAACAACAGAGTTGTTGAAGCACGGGGTGACTGCGTACCTTTTGTATAATGGGTCAGCGACTTACGTTCAGTTGCGAGCTTAACCGTATAGGGGAGGCGTAGCGAAAGCGAGTCTGAATAGGGCGACGAGTAGCTGGATGTAGACCCGAAACCAGATGATCTATCCATGGCCAGGATGAAGGTGCCGTAACAGGTACTGGAGGTCCGAACCCACTAATGTTGAAAAATTAGGGGATGAGCTGTGGATAGG
>CAZGYD010000075.1:0-1868 GCA_964530115.1 uncultured Rhodocyclaceae bacterium
CCGGCCTTGTACACACCGCCCGTCACACCACCCGAGTCGAGGATACCCGAAGTCATTACCTTAACCGCGAGGAGAGGGATGCCTAAGGTAAGCTTGGTGATGTGGGTGAAGTCGTAACAAGGTAACCGTACCGGAAGGTGCGGTTGGATCACCTCCTTTTTAAGGAAAAACACAAGAGCTAACTTAAGACTTAGTAAGCATCTTGCATATCATTTTATTTATATAAACAGTTGGGACATTAGCTCAGGTGGTTAGAGTACGTGCCTGATAAGCACGGGGTCCGTGGTTCAAGTCCACGATGTCCCATTTATAAAGGTCTTTGACATATATAGGATAGAGAATAATAATTAAGAAAAGAAGTTAAAATAATATGGCCAGGCAAATAAGGGTTGTTGGTGGATGCCTTGGCACTACACGGCGAAGAAGGACGCGATAAGCTGCGAAAAGCTACGGGGAGTTGCAAATAAGCTGTGATCCGTGGATTTCCGAATGGGGGAACCCATACAGGGTAATGCCTGTATATTTATTACTGAGTAAAGTAGGTAATAAAAGCGAGACTGAGGGAATTGAACCATCTTAGTACCTCAAGGAGAAGAAATCAAAAGAGATTCCGAAAGTAGTGGCGAATGAAATCGGAAGAGCCCAAACCAGTGTATTTATATACTGGGGTTGTAGGACTGTGCTATTGATAGATATTTGATAGAAGAATGATCTGGGAAGGTCAACCATAGAAGGTGAAAGTCCTGTATTTGAAATTGAGTATCTACATAACAGTATCCTGAGTAGGACGGTGCACGTGAAACGCTGTCTGAATCCGGGTGGACCACCATCCAAGGCTAAATACGATGTAGTGACCGATAGTGTAGAAGTACCATAAGGGAAAGGCGAAAAGAACCCCGGGAGGGGAGTGAAATAGATCCTGAAACCGCATGCATACAAACAGTGGGAGCCCCAGCTCAAAGGGCCTTCGGTTCTTTCGGCGAGCGCGTAAGCGCGAGCCAAAAGAACTCAAGATGAAATAGATCCGAAGCGTGTTCGATGAGTGAGTGACTAGCGGGTTCGAGCGAAACGAAGTGCAGCTCGAAGCTGGTAGGTGGCACGGCTCAAAGAACCCGTTGAGGGTTCTTTGAGCTGGGGTGACTGCGTACCTTTTGTATAATGGGTCAGCGACTTACGTTCAGTAGCGAGCTTAACCGGATAGGGGAGGCGTAGCGAAAGCGAGTCTGACAAGGGCGACTGAGTTGCTGGGCGTAGACCCGAAACCAGATGATCTACCCATGGCCAGGATGAAGGTGGGGTAACACTCACTGGAGGTCCGAACCCACTACTGTTGAAAAAGTAGGGGATGAGCTGTGGGTAGGGGTGAAAGGCTAAACAAATCTGGAGATAGCTGGTTCTCCCCGAAAGCTATTTAGGTAGTGCCTCGTATGGACACTTCCGGGGGTAGAGCACTGTAATGGTTGGGGGGGTCGTTTAGATCTACCCCGCCATAGCAAACTCCGAATACCGGAAAGTGATGTACGGGAGACAGACGGTGGGTGCTAACGTCCATCGTCGAGATGGAAACAACCCAGACCGCCAGCTAAGGCCCCCAATTCGTGGCTAAGTGGAAAACGAGGTGGGAAGGCATAGACAGTCAGGAGGTTGGCTTAGAAGCAGCCACGCGTTAAAGACAGCGTAATAGCTCACTGATCGAGTCGTCCTGCGCGGAAGATGTAACGGGGCACAAGCCACGAGCCGAAGCTGCGGATGTGAAAGTGAATTAAGCCGCTGGTAGGCGGCTCCAGCTGGGCGGGGCTAAATTGCGAAGCCAGTTAACGAGCGCCACTGGGGGCGAGACAAAGGGCTTCGAACCACGATCGGGGTGG
>CAZGYD010000076.1:0-1364 GCA_964530115.1 uncultured Rhodocyclaceae bacterium
CCACAACGTGCTGCCGATGGACGTCGCGGTCAAGGAAGGCATCCTGTTCCTGATTCCCGAGCCGAAGTCGCCGCACGGCGTCGATGTCACCCCCGATGGCACCAAGATCGTCGTCGCCGGCAAGCTCGACACCCATGTGTCCGTGTATAGCTTCGACAAGATCATGGCCGCCATCAAGGCCGGCAAGTTCGAGTCGAAAGACCCCTACGGCATCCCGGTGCTGTCGATGAAGGACACGCTGCACACCCAGGTGTCGCTGGGCTTGGGCCCGCTGCACACGCAGTTCGATTCCAAGCCCTGCGTCGCCTACACCTCGCTGTATGTGGATAGCCAGGTCGCCAAGTGGGACTTCTGCGAAGGCAAGGTGCTCGACAAGATCGCCGTCCATTACAACATCGGCCACCTGATGACGATGGAAGGCGATACCACCAAGCCGAAGGGCCGCTATCTGGTCGCCTTGAACAAGCTGTCGATCGACCGCTTCAACCCGGTGGGCCCGCTGCATCCGCAGAACCACCAGCTGATCGACATCTCCAACGACAAGATGCAACTGATCTACGACATGCCGATCCCCTTGGGTGAGCCGCACTACGTCGTCGCCATCGACGCCAAGAAGCTCAAGCCGGCCATCCGCTACAAACTCGGCACCAACAGCCGCACCGACCAGCCGCACCCCGCCGCCGTCAAGGCCGGTGAGGAGCGCACCGTCCGGAAGGGCAACAAGGTCGAGGTGTTCGGCTCGCTGATCCGCTCGCACATCACGCCGGAAACCATCGAGGCCGAAGTGGGCGACGAAGTCACCATCCACCTCACCAACCTCGAACGCGCCGAGGATGAAACCCACGGCTTCACGGTCTCGACCTACAACGTCCATGCCTCGGTCGAGCCCGGCAAGACCGTCACGGTCAAGTTCAAGGCCGACAAGGAAGGGGTCTATCCCTACTACTGCACCGAGTTCTGCTCGGCGCTGCACCTCGAAATGATGGGCTACCTGCTCGTCAAGCCGAAGGGCTGGAAACCGACCAAGACCACGCTCGCCAAGGCCGGCTACACCGAGGCCGACTACAAGGCCACGATCAAGAAGGTCGCCGACACCCAGGCCGTCATCGACTCCGTGGTCGCCTACATCACCAGCGTCAACTACAAGGACTTCCCCGATGTGGTCGCCATGGTCGAGGACGCCACCGACCAGCTCAACAAGATCCCCGAGGCCAAGAAGAAACACGAGGCCGCCGCCGCCGCCAAGGACTGGGAACAGGCCAACCTCTGGGCCGAACAGGTCTGGCAGTACCAGGTCAAGGCCGCCGACTTGGGCCTCCGCGCCAAAACCTACCTCGAACAAAACGGCGCCAAGAAGATCAAGT
>CAZGYD010000077.1:0-11920 GCA_964530115.1 uncultured Rhodocyclaceae bacterium
CACCCCATGCCGTGACCTCGCGGTTGCTGAAGCTGACCGCAAACCCGTCTCCCTGTAACACCGATCCCGCCATGACCGTTACCTATCCATCTGATCCACAACACGTTTGTCTAATGGTATCCATTAGAACCGACCTCGCCCCAGCGCCGAGGCGAAGGCTCACAGCTTGCCTCAAATTCACGAAAAATGGCTAATGGACAATCTGGGCTCATTATATAGGGGCGACTTGCTGGCAAAAACTTGCCCTAATTCGCTCAATTGTTCGCGTTTCTGCCCGATATAGTCTCCGATAGATGTCGGGCGCCGCTGCCGCCGTCATCGTTGGCCGATGGCGTTGCAATAGTCTAACCACAGGTATTCAAAGGGAAAAGCAATTGCCGATCGATCTGTCGATCTTCAACCCGAAAGCGAGACCGCTGATTGGCCTGGATATCAGCACGACCGCGGTGAAGATGGTCGAGCTCAGCGATTCGGGCAAAGGCGCCCTCGGGGTCGAGCGTTACGGCATCGAATTCCTGCAGAAGGATGCGGTCGTCGACGGCAACATCGTCAATTTCGACGCAGTCGCCGAAGCCGTGCGCCGTTGCTGGAAACGCCTGGGCGCCTCGACGAAGTATGTGGCGATGTCGCTGCCGACCGCGGCGGTGATCACCAAGAAGATCATCCTGCCCGCCAACCTGCGCGAGAACGAAATGGAGGTGCAGGTCGAGTCGGAGGCCAACCAGTACATTCCGTTCGCGCTCGAAGAGGTCAATCTGGATTTCCAGGTCATCGGTCCCGTACCGTCGAGCCCGGACGAGGTGGAAGTCCTGATCGCCGCATCTCGGAAGGAAAAGGTCGAGGACCGGGTCGCCTGCGCCGAGGCCGCGGAGCTCAAGCCGCTGGTCATGGACGTCGAATCCTTTGCTGTCCAAGCCGCTTTCGACCTCGTGCGCGCCCAGCTGCCGGCCAAGGGAAACGATCAGATCGTCGCGCTGATCGACATCGGTGCCGTGGCGACGAAGGTCTTGGTGATGCGTGGCGAACAACTGGTCTACACCCGTGAGCAAGCCTTCGGGGGGAGCCAGCTGACCCAGGACATCATGCGTTCCTATGGCATGAGTCATGAAGAAGCCGAGGCGCTCAAGCGCAACGGCAACGGACCGGAAAACTACGAACCGGAACTGCTCAGGCCCTTCGTCGAAAGTCTGGCGATGGAGGTCTCCCGGGCCCTGCAGTTCTTCTTCTCGTCCACACAGTTCAGTCAGGTACATCAGATCGTGCTGGCCGGTGGCTGCGCGACCATTGCCGGCGTAGACGAGGTGGTGGCGACCCGCACCCAGATCCCGACCGTGATCGCCAATCCCTTCGCGGGCATGGTGCCCTCGCAGCGGATCCGTCCCCGGCAGCTGATCGCCGATGCACCGCTCTTGATGGTTGCCTGCGGACTGGCCATGAGGAGGTTCGACCAGTGATCCGGATCAACCTCCTGCCCCATCGCGAACAGAAACGCAAGGCCAGGCGCGAACAGTTCTATGCGCTCGCCGGCCTGATGCTGGTGCTGGGCGGCCTGATCTGGTTCCTGGGCTTCACCGTGATCAATGGCTACATCACCGCCCAGGAGAGCACCAACGCCTTTCTCAAGTCGGAAATTGCCGTCTTGGACAAGCAGATCGAGGAGATCAAGAAGCTCAAGGAGCAGACGGACGCCCTGCTCGCCCGCAAGCAGATCATCGAGTCGTTGCAGGCCAACCGTTCCGAGACGGTGCACCTGTTCAACGAACTGGCGCGACAGGTTCCCGGCGGCATCTACCTGCGTTCGGTCAAGCAGGCGGGCCAGAAGGTGACGCTGAACGGCTATGCCCAGTCCAATGCGCGGGTGTCGACGCTGATGCGCAACCTCGACGAGACGCCGCTGCTCGAACGTCCCGAACTGGTGGAGATCAAGGCGGTGAACGTCGACAAACGGCGTTTGAGCGAATTCACCCTCAACATCCACTTTACCCGCCAGACCGTCGAAGAGGCCAAGAAGCCCGCGGGCGCGAAACCCGTCGCCGGTGCTGCTGCGAAGGATGGCAAATCGTGATGACGCCAGGCACGGTCAAACCGAAGGTGGCCCTCGACTTCAAAACGCTGGTCGCCGATTTCAAGACGCTGGATCCACGGGACCCGGGCCTGTGGCCCTTTCTGCCGAAGGTCGTCATCCTCGCCGGCATCCTGCTGCTCGCCATTTTTCTCGGTTGGTGGCTGGGCTGGCGGCCCCAGCTCGAAGAGCTCGAAGCGAAACAGCAGCAGGAACAGAGCCTGCGCGAAGAGTGGCGGACGAAAAAAGGGCAAGCCGTCAATCTCGATGCCTATCAAAAGCAGCTCGCCGAGATCAACCGCTCGTTCGGCGCGCTGCTCAAGCAGCTGCCGGACGCTTCAGAAATGGAATCACTGCTCGTCGACATCAACCAGGCGGGCTTGGGCCGCGGCCTGCAGTTCGAGCTGTTCAAGCCGGGTGCTGAATCGCTGAAGGACTTCTACGCCGAACTGCCGATCACGATCAAGGTGGCCGGCTCCTATCACGATCTTGGCGCGTTCACCGGTGACATCGCCAAGCTGCCGCGCATCGTCACGCTGAACGACATCGATGTCCAGACGACCAAGGATGGCGGGCTGGCGATGTCGGCCGTGGCCAAGACGTTCCGTTATCTCGACGAGGAAGAGGTTGCGCGCCAGAAGCGCGAAAAGCAGGCGCAGGCGAAAGGGGGAGGCAAGTAGCATGCGCGTGAAGACTGCGGCCTGGGCGATGACGCTCCTCCTCGTCGCCTGCGGTGGCGATGAACATCAAGACATCAAGCAATGGATGGCGGAGCAGGCCGCCGGCATGCACGGCCGTGTGCAGCCGATTCCGGAAATCAAGCCGTTCCCCATCGTCTCGTATGACGCGGGCGACATGCTCGACCCCTTCAGCCCCGCCAAGGTGGTCCCCGAGAAGCGTGGCAGCAGCGGCGGCATCCAGCCGAACTTCGACAGGCCGCGGGAGCCGCTCGAAGCCTACCCGCTCGAGTCGATGACGATGGTCGGCGTCGTGCGCAAGAACAAGACGCTCCATGCGCTGATCCAGGTGGACAACATGATCCACCAAGTCCGTGTCGGCAACCATCTGGGACAGAATTTCGGCGTCATTTCGTCGATCACCGAATCGGCAGTCAACATCAAGGAATTGGTGCAGGACCCCAGCGGCCAGACGGCCGACTGGGTCGAGCGGCTGGCGACCCTGCAACTACAGGAAGGCGTTCCGCCGAAGGAGGCAAAGAAATGAGATCCCCGATACTTCGGTTGCTGGCACGGTTCGCGGCCGTGATTGCCCTGGGCGCTGGACTCCAGTGGCAGGCCGCCGTCGCCGCCACGCCGCCGGACGCCGCCGGCGCGAACAACAGCATCGACACCTTGCAGGTCGCCCAGCAGGGCGGCAATACCGTCGTCAAGCTCGGCCTCAAGCAAGCCCTGGGCGCGGCCCCCGCGAACTTCAGCGTCGCCAGCCCTGCCCGGGTCGTTTTCGATTTCGCCGGCACCGCCAATGGCCTCGGCCGAACGGTCCAGCAGGTCAATGAAGGCGACCTGCGCAGCATCAATATCGTCCAGGTCGGTGACCGCACCCGGCTGGTGCTCAACCTCAAACAGATGGGCACCTACCAGACCCGCAGCGAAGGCAATGCCTTCGTCATCACCTTGACGCCGGGCAGCCAGGCCGAAGCGGCTACGCCGGCCGTCCAGCACTTCGTCTCGTCCAGACAGGGCGATTCCGCAAAGGCCGTCCGGGACATCCGCTTCCGGCGCGGCAAGGCCGGCGAGGGGCTGGTCACCGTCGACCTATCCGACGCCGACGTCGGCATCGATGTCAGGCAGCAGGGCCCGAACCTGATCGTCGAGTTCCAGAAGGTGCAGTTGCCGGAAAACCTGCGCCGCCGGCTCGATGTCAGCGACTTCGCGACGCCTGTGACCACGGTCAATACGACGCGTCAGGGCGAGAACGCCCGCGTCGTCATCTCGCCCCAAGGCTTGTGGGAGCATACCGCCTATCAAAGCGACAACCAGTTCGTCGTCGAGGTCAAACCGATCAAGGAAGATCCGTCGAAGCTCTTCCAGGGCTCGCAGCGCCAGGGCTATCAGGGCGAAAAGATCTCGCTCAATTTCCAGAACATTCCGCTGCGCGAGCTGCTGCACGTCTTCGCCGATATCACCAATTTCAACATCGTCGTCAGCGATTCGGTCGCCGGCAACGTCTCGCTGCGGCTGAATGATGTGCCATGGGATCAGGCCCTCGAGATCGTGCTCAAGCAGAAGGGCTTGGCGATGCGCAAGAACGGCAACGTCATCTGGATCGCCCCTGGCGACGAACTGGCCGCGCGGGAGAAGCTGGAGCTCGAAACCAAGGCCGCGATCGCCGAGCTCGAGCCGGTGCGCACCGAAAGTTTCCAGCTCAATTACCAGAAGGCCGACGTCGTCGAGAAGATGCTCCGCGGCGTCAGTACCGCGGCCGGCCCCGGCGCCGCGGCGTCCTATGCCCCGCCGGTGCCCGGCCAGAAGAACAGCGCGCGCATCCTCTCGGACCGGGGCAGCGTGCTTTTCGACCAGCGGACCAACAAGCTGTTCGTCAGCGACACGCCAACCAAGCTCGCGGAGATCCGCAGCCTGCTCGCCGAGATCGACGTGCCGGTGCGCCAGGTGCTCATCGAGGCCCGCATCGTCGAGGCCGACAACACCTTCTCCAAGTCGCTCGGCGCGCGCATCGGCGGCGCCGATCTGCAGGGGCTGACCACGGGGCACAAGCTCTACGGGGTCAACAATCCGCGCTGGGGCATCGCCGGATCGCAGGAGTACGTGAACTACCATGCCCAGGATTCGTCACCGATCCTGCCGATCATGACCTGGAACAACAACGGCAAGGTGACCTACGACACGGCGGCGACGACGTCGGGCATCAACGGCGCCACGTCCATGTCAGGCAACGTTTCCGGCGGCTCGACGTTCGTCAATTTGCCGGTCGCGAACGCCGCGGGCAACTTCGCACTGGCGCTCTTCAACCGGAGCAAGACCCAGCTCTTGACCCTGGAAATTTCCGCGATGGAGGCGGACGGCAAGGGCAAGACGATCTCCAGCCCGCGCGTGCTGACGGCCGACCAGGTCGAAGCCGTGATCGAGGATGGTCAGGAAATTCCCTACTGGTCGGCATCGAGCTCGGGTGCGACCACGGTCTCCTATCGCAAGGCGGTCCTGTCCCTGAACGTTCGGCCGCAGATCACGCCCGACGGCCGAGTGCTCATGAAGCTCGCCGTGAACAAGGACAACGTCAACCCCTCGCTGTCGACTTCCTACGGTCTTGCCATCGACACGAAGAACGTGAAAACCGACGTGCTCGTCGACAACGGCGGCACGGTGGTCATCGGCGGCATTTACGTCCAGGAAGAGAGAAACACCGTCACCAAGGTTCCCCTGCTCGGCGACGTCCCCATCCTCGGCCACCTCTTCCGCAAGAACGACCGGACCGACAACCGCCGGGAACTGCTGGTGTTCGTGACGCCGAGGATCGTCTCGGACTCGCTGGCGCTGCGCTGATCTGCGATCGCCGGGCTGCAAGGGCCGGATCACCGCCGGCCCTCTGCTTTCCGACTGCTAGAATGTTGGCGTGACATTGCACGCCGATTCTTCCGCCAACATTTATCTCGTCGGACTGATGGGCGCCGGCAAGACCACCATCGGCCGCCTGCTTGCCAAACGCCTGCATCGCCACTTCGTCGATTGCGACCACGAGATCGAGGCGCGGACCGGCGTGCGCATCCCGGTGATCTTCGAGATCGAGGGCGAGACGGGCTTCCGCAGACGTGAAACCCAGGTCCTCGATGAAATCGCTGCGGAGAAGAACCTCGTCGTGGCGACCGGCGGCGGCATCGTGCTTGCCGAAGCCAACCGGCGGCGTCTGCGCGAGAGTGGAGTCGTCATCTACTTGCGTGCGACGCCGGAAGTGCTGCATCGCCGGACGAGGCGCGACCGCAACCGGCCACTGCTGCAGGTCGACGATCCGCTGGCGAAGCTCAGGGAACTCTATGCCTTGCGCGATCCGCTGTACCGGGAGGTTGCCGACGTCGTCATCGAGAGCGAGGATGCAGCGGCGAGCACGGTCGCGCAACGAATCCAAGAGGAAGTGGAGACACGATGCGAACCCTGAACGTCGCGCTTGCAGACCGCTCTTATCCGATCGAGATCGGCCCCGGCCTGATCGGCGATGCCGGCCTGATCGCACCGTTTCTGGTTACGCCGCGGGTAGCCGTGGTCAGCAACACAGTGGTTGCACCGCTCTATCTCGAACGGCTGGCGGCCCCGTTACGCGCGACGGGCGTCCGGGTGACCGAGATCGTCGTGCCCGACGGTGAGGCGCACAAGAACTGGCAGACGCTCAACCTCATTTTCGACGGTCTGCTCGGAGCACTCTGTGACCGGAGCACGACCGTCATTGCCCTCGGCGGCGGCGTCGTCGGCGACCTGGCCGGCTTTGCCGCCGCGACCTACCAGCGCGGTGTGCCGTTCATCCAGGTGCCGACCACGCTGCTCGCCCAGGTCGACTCGTCGGTGGGCGGCAAGACGGGCATCAACCATCCGCTCGGCAAGAACATGATCGGTGCCTTCTGGCAGCCGCGTCTCGTGCTCGCCGATACCGACACCCTGAGCACGCTGCCGGACCGTGAGCTTTCCGCGGGCATGGCGGAAGTGATCAAGTACGGCCTGATCCGCGATCTGCCGTTCCTCGAGTGGCTGGAGGCGAACATGGAGCGCCTGATGGCGCGCGACGCCGAGGCTCTCTCCCACGCGATCGAGCGCTCTTGCGCGAACAAGGCGGAGGTCGTGGCCGGCGACGAGCGCGAAACGGCGAAGGAAGGCGGCAGGGCGCTGCTCAATCTCGGCCACACCTTCGGCCATGCGATCGAAACCGGTGTCGGTTACGGTGAGTGGCTGCACGGCGAGGCCGTGGCCGCGGGAATGGTCATGGCTGCGGAACTGTCCCGCCGGCTGGGCTGGCTGTCGGAGGCGGACGTCGCGCGCGTCCGGGCACTGCTGCAACGCGCCGGGCTGCCCGTGAGCGGCGCTTCGCTCGGGGCCGGGCGTTATCTCGATCTCATGGGCCACGACAAGAAGGTCATCGCCGGGCGCCTGCGTCTCGTGCTGCTCAGGCGTCTGGGCGAGGCGGTCACTTTCGCCGATGCACCCGAGGCGGAAATCCGCGCCGCCATCGAGGCCTGCTGCGCCTGAGCGCCGGACTCGGTACGGGCGTTTCGGCAAACCCTGAGGAAATGCTGAAGAAATCGTTGCGAGGGGTTGGAAGGCGAGGCGCACGCAGCACAGGATGCGAGACATATCCGATCGATAGGCGAGCTTCCGAGCAGCGCGCCACGCGGCCATCCGGCCGCGCAGCAGATTTATTCAGCGTTCCCCTAAATTGCCAGCCGAAACCGACGTAATTAACGGGAACCCGAACCGGCTCGGGCCCGCATAATCCCGGCAACCGAAATACCTTCTGGAAGGGCTGCGCACCATGCATACCAAGCTTGCCCGGCTGCACCGGCCGATATGGCTGCGATCGTCGTTCTCGCTGTTGGCCACGGCTCTGCTACTTTTCGCCCTGTCGCAGGTCTTGTCGGGCTGCTCGGCGGGCGGACGCAGCGCCGAGGCTTCCAGCTCAGACGGTACGACGACGGCGAAGGCGGCGACGATGTCGGTCACGCTCGTCGATTCCTCGGGAACGAACACGACCAACCTCGCGGCCGGCGCGCCGCTGTCGGTAAGGATCAGCCTCAGGGATGGCAACGGCAACGCCATTCCGAATGCCGTCGTCGAAGTGAGCAGCAGCAACGAGGACGTCGGCAAAGTGTCGCCCTCGACCGTGCTGACCGACAGTACCGGAACGGCCACGGCGACGCTCAATGCCGCGAGCGCCGAAGCTGCAGGGGCCGGCTATGTCACCGCGACCTATACCGGAACGGGCAGCAGCGGCACCTCGGCCTCCGCGGCCTTTCAGGCCAATGCGGCGTCGGTGTCGCTCGCGCTCGCCGCGACCTCGACGAGTCTGTCGGCCTACGGCACCACGACGATCTCGGCGACGGTGACCGTCAATGGCGCGCCGCCGGTCACCCCGGCGACCGTCCAGTTCAACTCGATCTGCGTCGCCAACAACAAGGCGACGCTGGCCACCAGTGCCCAAACCGTCAATGGCGTGGCCACCGTCACCTACACCGACAAGGGCTGCGGCCAGACCGATACCGTGACCGCGACCGTCGGCTCGTCCCAGCGCTCGATCGCGCTGACCATCGCATCGCCCCAGGCGGTGAGCATCCAGTTCGTCAGTGCATCCCGTTCCTTCCTGGTCCTGCGCGGCACCGGCGGCGAGGGCTACAGCGACACGGCCAATGTGAGCTTCAAGGTCGTCGATTCCAACGGCAACGGCCTCGGCAATCAGACCGTCACGCTCGGCCTCAGCGGCAATGCGACGGGGGTGACCCTCGACGGCGCCGGCCAGAGCGTGACCAAGCAGACCGATGCCACGGGTACGGTGCAGGTCGCCGTGCAGTCCGGCTCGATCCCGACCTCGGTCTGGGTGACCGCGACCTCCGGCGGCCTGTCGACCGAGTCCAACCGGCTGGTGATCTCGACCGGCCGGCCAACACAGAAGTTTTTCAGCCTTGCGGCGGAAATCTTTAACATGGAGGGACTCAACTTCGACGGCGAAACGAGCCGCCTGACCGTCCGGCTCGCCGACCGGCTCGGTGCGGCGGTGCCCGACGGCACCACGGTGAACTTCGTCACCGAAGGCGGCCAGCTGGCCGCGACGGGCTCGGGCGGCACTTCGGCGACCTGTTCGACGGTCAACGGCCAGTGCCAGGTGAGCCTCGTCAGCGCGAACTTCCGGCCGACCGACGGCCGCGTGACCATCCTCGCCTACGCGCTCGGCGAGGAAAGCTTCACCGACCTGAACGGCAACAACCTCTACGACGCCGGTGAGACGTTCGACGACCTCGGCAACACCTTCATCGACAGCAACAAGAACTTGAGCCATGACGCGGGCGAGCAGCTGATCCCCTACAGCAACACAGCCTCGAACGCATGTCCGGCGACCTCGGCCTTCAATGGCGCGCCGCTCCTTTCGGCGCCCAACACCTGCGACGGCGTCTGGGGCAAGGCCCATGTCCGCGGCGACATCGTCGTGACCTTCTCCGGCAGCCACGCCTCTGCCAGCCAGACATCGTTCACTCGGCCCTCGGGATGCAGCGCCACGTATTCCTTCTATCTCCGCGACGTCAACAACAATCCCTTGCCTCAGGGGACGACGCTTGCGATCGGCAGCAATTTCGTCAAAGACAGTGCAGCGACACCAGTGACGGCGGCGCTCTCGGTATTGCCCGCCGTGGTGCCGAACACCAATGCCATCGGAGGCACCCAGCATGCGCTGCTCGTGTCTGTGGACAATTGCACTGCGCCCGTCACCGGGTCGTTCAGTCTGATCACGACGACGCCCAACGGCGTGGTCACCGTGATTCCGATGAGCATCAACTGATCACGGCAACTGGGCCGGCGCCGCGAGAGGCCCTGCCATCGCGTCCGGCAGGGAGCCGGGCGGGCGGTGCCATTCCTGGAACGAAGCGTGCCTGAGCTGGCAAGCTACGCGGTCAGCGAGGCCTGCTCCCGCGGCCGTGTCCATCCCGAGCCGCCGCCGCAGGCGCGCGGCGAATTCCAGCGCGACCGCGATCGCATCATCCATTCGACGGCCTTCCGCCGGCTCGAGTACAAGACGCAGGTCTTCGTCAATCACGAAGGGGATCTGTTTCGCACGCGGCTGACCCACTCGCTGGAAGTGGCCCAGATCGCGCGTTCCCTGGCGCGGGCGCTGCGGCTCAACGAGGACCTCGCCGAGGCGATCGCACTCGCCCACGACCTCGGCCATACGCCCTTCGGCCACGCGGGCCAGGAGGCGCTCGACGAATGCATGCGCGAGCATGGCGGTTTCGAGCACAACCTGCAGAGTCTGCGTATCGTCGACCGGCTGGAGGAGCGCTATGGTGCCTTCGATGGCCTGAACCTCATGTTCGAAACGCGCGAGGGCATCCTCAAGCACTGCCCTCCGGCCAAGGCGCGGCAGCTCGGCGAGCTCGGCCGGCGCTTCGTCGAAGGGCTGCGGCCGTCGCTGGAGGCGCAGATCTGCAATCTCGCCGACGAGATCGCCTACAACAACCATGACGTCGACGACGGTCTGCGCTACGGCCTGATCACCTTAGAGCAACTGGCCGGGATCCGGCTGTTCGCACGCCACGCGGACGAGGCGCGGCGCGAGTTTCCGGCGATCGCCGAACGCCGGCTGGTGCACGAGACGGTGCGCCGGATGATCGGCGCCCAGGTCGCGGACGTGCTCGCCGAGTCTTCGCGCCGCATCGCCGCCTCGGGCGTGGCGACTCTCGACGACGTGCGCCGCGCTCCGGCGCTGATCGCCTTCTCCGCCGCGATGCATGAGGAAAACCGGCAGCTCAAGGGCTTTCTCATGGCCCACCTGTATCGCCATCCGCGCGTGGTGGAGATGACCGAGCACGCCCGCGGCGTGGTTCGCGAGCTGTTCCGGACGTTCACGGCCGAGCCGATGCTGCTGCCGGCGCAATACCGGCAGCAGGCCGCCGCCGACCGGGCGCGCACGGTCGCCGACTACATCGCCGGCATGACCGACCGCTACGCACTCGCCGAGCACCGGCGTCTGCTGGCGTGTTACGACGGCTGAGTTTCGCGGCGACACCCCAGGGATTCGCCCGAGCGGCGCTGCCGCGCCATCGCCATTGAACCTAGAAACCGCGGCTGACCGCTCATCGCATCCCTGGGCGCGTGACGCGAACAAGGTTTGTCGGTATGTTGCCCGGTCAGCGAACGGGTGAGTCCGCTACGCACCCGCTGGCACGCCCGGGCGGGCGCCCTGCTTTGTCGCTCCTCCTTGCAGGCACGAGCCTGCCGCGTCGTCGCTTCGCGCAGGCCGCCCGTCCGAACGCACCATCGGGCGCATCCAACCGCGGTTTCTAGGTTGAAGGCATCGGTCGATCCACTATAATCCGCGGTTCGCCCGAAACGGCCAGACCGAACGACCGGTGCGCCCCTGTGCCGAGCCCGCTCCCGTTGGCATCGCGTCACCTGCCGTCGCGGTGGGCGGCTTGCATTCGTAAAGGAAACGCCAATGACCATGCCCGAACAGCAGGGTTTGTACGATCCCGCGCGTGAGCGTGACGCCTGTGGCGTCGGCTTCGTCGTCCATATCAAGAACCGCAAGAGCCACGCCATCGTCGAGCAGGGCCTGCAGATCCTCAGGAATCTCGAGCACCGCGGCGCGACCGGCTACGATCCGCTGCTCGGTGACGGCGCCGGCATCCTGATCCAGATCCCGGACGCCTTCTACCGCGAGGAGATGGCCAGGCAGGGCGTGACCCTGCCGCCGGCGGGCGAATATGGCGTCGGCATGATCTTCCTGCCGCGCAACTCGGAAAGCCGCCGGGCCTGCGAGGCCGCCATCGAGCGCACGATCCGCTACGAGGGCCAGGTGCTCCTCGGCTGGCGCGACGTGCCTTGCAACAATGCGGGGCTGGCCAAGGCCGCGAAGGACATCGAGCCGGTGATCCGCCAGGTGTTCATCGGCCGCGGCGCCGACGTCGCCGACACCGATGCGCTCGAGCGCAAGCTCTACATCATCCGCAAGGAGGCCGGTCACCGCGTGCAGGCGCTCAAGCTCGCCGACGGCAAGATGTTCTACGTGCCCTCGATGTCGGCGCGCACCGTGGTCTACAAGGGCATGCTGCTCGCCGACCAGGTCGGCGAATACTTCCTCGATCTTCAGGATCCCCGCCTGGTCACGGCGCTGGCGCTGGTGCACCAGCGC
>CAZGYD010000078.1:0-24945 GCA_964530115.1 uncultured Rhodocyclaceae bacterium
AGGATGGATTCCCGGGGGGGATTCATTTCACTGTGGTCGTCGGCGGGGATGCTGGCGGAGAAGTCCGTGGTTTCGCCGGTCTCGTCCATCGCGCGCTTCATCGCTGCATAGACGGGCGGGATGACATTCTTCATCGGGCAGAAGACCTGGTTGCCCTGCGGCTCGGCATTCTTGATGAAGTCGCCGCCGGGCCAGAACTGGTAGGCCGCCTTGGCAAAGGGCTCGGGACGCAGGCCGAGCTTGGGCTTGATGATGGTGCCGGCGATGTAGCCGCCGTCCTTGACCGGACGGCCGAGCACGCGCCAGAGATCCTCGATGTTCTTCGACGGGCCGTCGAAGAGTTCGATCGCGCGCTTGGGCATGTAGAAGTCATACATCTTCGCGTATTCGACGTCGCCCATGCCCTGGTTGTTGCCGATGGTCAGCGTCAGGAACGAGACCAGCATCATGCGGCCGTCGATGACGTTGCGATCGAACAGGTCGATCGGGTAGGCGATGCGCATCTCCTCGGTGGCTTCATCGATGTGATAGACGAGCGCGTCGACACCCTTGGTGAAGTCGTCGGTGGTGCAGACTTCGACGTTGGTGCCGGTCGAGGATTCGGCGGCGAAGTGAGCGGCGGCTTCGAGATAGCCGTAGCCCGCCTTGGGCTTCATCTTGTAGGCGCAAAGAATGTGCTTGCCGCCGGCGATCAGGTCTTCTTCCTTGAGCGACAGGTCGGCGTAGCGGGCGGATTGGTCGAGTGCCATGTGGGATGCTCCTCCGTGATTGGCGTTGGTGGGTTCAGCGTTGAAACGACAAAGACATTGTGATGAGTCTGGTTTATAAGCGACAGTCAGGTTTTATTATCTTGATCATCAGTCAATTTTGATGCATGGAGTGCCAGAGGCGCAGCAGTCCGATATCGACATGGCGCCTGCCATGCAGGTCGCCGCGACGGACGGCGCAGGGGCGGTCGGGCTCGCCGAGGTCGGAGAGCACGGCGAAGGCGCCGGAGAAGTCCTGGCCGGCCGTGTATTCGCTCTCGGTCACGAGCGTCGGCAGAGCGGCCGAGAGGCTCGCCCTCAGGCCGTTGGCGGAGTCCTCGAAGGCGAGGCAGGCGGAGGCGGGCAGTCCGAGCCTTTCCAGCACCCACTCGTAAATGTCCGGTGCGGGCTTCTTGGCCGGAACCACGTCGCCGGCGCCGATCACCTCGAACCACGATTCGGCCGCGGGATCGAGGCTCGTGCGCAACAGGGCGGTGACGTTTGCGGGTGTCGTGGTCGTGGCGATCGCCAGTCGGAGCCCGGCGTCGCGCGCTTCGCGCATCAGGCGGGCCACGCCGGGGCGCAAGGGGATGCCGCCCTTTGCCAGTAGCGCCAGATAGTGGCGCGTCTTGGCCGCGTGCAGCGCCTTGATGCGCTCGTCCGCATCAGCCTGCCGGAGGAACGCCGGATCGTGGCGTTCGCAGAAGAAACGGATACGTTCCTTGCCGCCGGTGACGGCGAGCAGTTCCCCGTAGAGCGGCGCGTCCCAGTGCCAGGGCAGGCCGGCTTCCCTGAAGGCCTGGTTGAAGGCCGGGCGGTGGCCGTCGCGCTCGGTGTCGGCGAGCGTGCCATCGACGTCGAAGATGAGTGCCCGAAGCATCATGGCGCGCAGCTTAGCCTTGACAATCCATAAGCGACAGTCACAATTTCTTATCCTTTCGATAAGCATGGATATCAATGAAGAACATCACCCTGCGTCAGCTCAAGGTGTTCGAGGCCGTGGCGACGCATCTGTCGTTCTCGCGCGCGGCCGAAGAGCTGCATCTGACCCAGCCGGCCGTGTCCATGCAGGTCCAGGCGCTCGCCGACCAGGTCGGTGTGCCGCTCTTCGAGCAGATGGGCAAGAAGGTCTATCTGACCGCCGCCGGCGAGGAGCTCCTGCGCCATGCCCGACGCATCAGCCAGCAGCTGCGCGAGGCCGCCGAGGCCCTTGGGGCGATCCGCGGCGCGCGCGGCGGCAGGCTGACCCTGGGCGTGGTGTCGACCGCCAAGTATTTCGCCCCGCGGCTGCTCGCGGCCTTCCGCAGGCTGCGGCCGGAAGCCGAACTGCATTTGGGCGTCTTCAACCGCGAAACGCTGGTCAACCAGCTCGCCGACAACCGCATCGACCTGGCGATCATGGGCACGCCGCCGAAGGAGCTCGACACCGTCGCCGCGGTGTTCGCCGAAAACCCCCACTTCATCATCGCGGCGGCAGATCATCCGCTCGCCGGCAGCAAGCACATCGAACCGAAGGAACTCGCCGGCGAGCCCTTCCTGATCCGCGAACCGGGATCGGGGACGCGCAGCGCCATGGAGCGCTTTTTCGCCGGGCACGGTGTTGCGCTTGCCGACACGACGGAGATGAGCAGCAACGAGACCATCAAGCAGGCGGTGATGGCGGGCATGGGGCTCGCGTTCATCTCCGAACACACCATCGGCCTCGAGCTCGCCGTCGGCCGCCTCGTGCGCCTGCCGGTTACGGGTACGCCGGTCATGCGCCATTGGTACGTCGTCCATCGCGCCGACAAGCAGCTCCTGCCGATGACGTCCGCCTTCCTGGAGTTCGTGAAACGGGAAGGCCTCGCGCTGATCGAGGCGCAAGCTGTGCTCGCCCCGATCGCGCCTCAGCCGGCCGCTTCGCGCAGGCGCTCGCGGTAGCGTCCGGGGGATTCCTGCGCCCAGTGCTCGAGCCAGACCTCTGCGGGCTCGGGCCGGCCGTAGTAATAGCCTTGGTAGCTCATGTGGGCGAGCTTCTTCAGGAAGTCCAGCTGCTCGCGGGTTTCGACACCTTCGGCGACCACACGCAGATGCAGGTGGCGGGCGACGGAGAGGATGGTTTCGACCACGGCGGCATCACCGGGGTCGTTCGGCGCATCCTGGATGAAGGTCTTGTCGATCTTGAGCTCGTCGATGGGCAGCCGCTTGAGATAGGCGAGCGAGGAATAGCCGGTGCCGAAATCGTCGATCGAGAAATGAACGCCGATGGCCGTCAGTTCGCTCATCTTGGCCACGACCTCGCCGACGTTCTCGATCATCAGGGTCTCGGTGACCTCGAGGGTCAGGTGCGACGGGTCGGCACCCGTGGCGGCGAGCACATTCTTCAGCCAGGCGACGAAATCGGGCTGCCGGAACTGCCGGGCGCTCAGATTGACCGAGATGCGCAGGGGCCGCCCAGCCATGGTTTCACGCGCCAAGAGGCGGCAGGCCTCGGTCATCACCCAGTTGCCGAGATCGACGATCAGGCTGGATTCCTCGGCGATGCCGATGAAGGCGCCGGGAGGCAGGAGGCCACGTTCCGGGTGTTCCCAGCGGACCAGCGCCTCGGCGCCGACCCGGTGGCCGTTCTCGTCGACTTGCGGCTGCAGGTAAAGGCGCAGCTCGCCGGCAGAGATGGCGCGCCGGAGTTCGCGCTCGACGCGGAAGCGGTGTTCGGCGGATTCGCCCATTCCGGCCTCGAAGAAGGCGGCGTGCTGGCCTCCGGCATCCTTGGCGCGGTGGAGCGCGGTGTTGGCCCGGCGCAACACTTCGCGCGCGGTGTCGCCTTCGCCGTCCGGGAAGAGCGTCACGCCGATGCTCACGGTCAGGAGGACTTCATCTTCCGCGGACAGCGCGAACGGGATCCGCAGATCGGCGCGTATCTTCTCCACGACAGCGAGCACGCCGTTGGATGCCGCATCGCGGTTCGGGCTCAGGCCCTGGAGCATGATGGCGAACTCGTCACCGCCGAGCCGTGCCAGCGTGTCGCCCTCGCGCAGGAGCGCGGTCAGCCGGCCACCCAGTGCGATCAGCAGCGCGTCGCCGAGCTCATGGCCGCGGGCGTCGTTGAACGTCTTGAAGCGGTCGATGTTGAGCAGGAGCAGGGCGTTCCGGTTGGCGTTTCGGTGGGCGAGCGCGAGTGCGAGATCGAGCCGGGTTTCCAGCTCCATGCGGTTGGGCAGGCCGGTCAGCGCGTCGTGATGCGAGAGCTTGAGCAGTTCGCGGTCGCGGGCTTCCACCGCCTCGGCCAGCCGGTTGAGGCTGTCGGCCAGATCGGTGATTTCGTCGTCGCCGTTGCAGTGGAGCCGCTCGGAAAAGTGGCCGGCGGCGAGCGTGTCGGCACCCGCCTGCAGGCGGGCCAGCCGCCGGACGACCAGGGTCTGGAGCAGCAGACCGAGACTCGCGAAGAGCGCGGCATAGACGATCAGACTCTTGACGATGATGCTGGGCCACGCGGCGGCCACCATCCCCTCGATGTCGGACTGGGGGATGCGGACACTGACCACGCCGCGCAGTTCTCCCTCCCTGTAGCCGAAGGCCGTGTCGTACTTCTCGGCGAGGCCCGGCGGTGCGTCCTTGCGCTCGCCGTGGCAGCGCAGGCAGAACGGTTCGACCCAGACAGGTGTCGTGTAGAGCAGATAGGGTGTGCCGGCATCGTCGACGATCTGCCGTGTTCGTTCCGTGGCGGTCGGGTTGGCGCGGAACCAGTCCATGGCCTCCAGTTCGAAGCGGTCGGCCCGGTTGTCCGGATTGCGCGGCCGGTCGGAGACGTTGTTGAAGCGGATGCCGCTGCGGCTGCGGTTGGCGAACTCCTTGGCGATGCGTGAAATCGCATGTGCGGGCAGCAGGGCGACCGTGGCGTCGTTGATCGGCACCTTGCTGGCGACGAAGGCGTCCTGATAGACGCGCCGGATTGAGGCAACCACCGTCTGGAGGACGCGGGCCCGCTCTTCGTATTCGACGCGGGCTTCCTCGACGAGCCGGTGGCGCGTGAAGGCGAGGTCCACCGCAAGCAGCAGGCCGACCATCAGTCCAAGCAACAGCCAGATCTTCCGTGTGAGTTTCACGAAAGCTCAGCCCCCGTGGTTGAACGTTCGTTGCCGATGCGGCGTAGCGTGTCGGCAAAGTTTCGTGAGTTATCGGCACATTTCTGGGGAAACTTGAAGCGGGGGCTGCGCCGTCTCCGTTCCTCTGCTCGCCACGGTGAGGCCATCCACCACCAAGAGCAGCAAGCAAGGCCAAGGAATCCCTGAAGAACCGGCGCGGCCTTTGCGGTGAGCACGCCTTCCCCCCGGCGTGTTACCACGGCTGAGTTTCAGCGGGCGGTGAATCCCGTGCTCCGGGAGTCGTGGATTACGTGTCCTTCCGGTTTGTGGTTTTCCTTGGTGCTCTTCGTGGCCTTGGTGGTGAAGCCTGCTTTTCCACAGCGCTCTCTGCGGCCTCCGTGGTGAAAGCGCATTCCCGCTGGCGTGTTACGACGGCTGAGTTTCAGCCGTCAGGCCGCCTTCCATTTGATCGAGCAGCCGATGCTCGGGATCTGCTCGCGCGGGCCCCTGCCGGTGAGCGCGATCTCTTTCATCGCCTCGAAGAGATCGCGGCGCACGCCCTCCGGCGCCGTTTCCTTGCGCGATTCGTCGAGGCGGCCGCGGTACTGGAGTTCGAGATCGGCGTTGAAGCCGAAGAAGTCGGGTGTGCAGACGGCACCGTACGCTTTGGCGACCTCCTGGGTTTCATCGAGGACATAGGGGAAGGGGAAATCCATCTCCCTGGCGATGCGGACCATGTTGTCCCAGGAGTCCTCGGGGTACTCGGTCGGGTCGTTGCTCATGATGGCGATGGCGTGGATGCCCAGCGGCTTCAACTCGCGCGCATCGCGGACGATGCGGTGGATCACCGCCTTGACGTACGGACAGTGATTGCAGATGAACATCACCAAGAGGCCCTTGGGGCCGCGCGCCGAGGCGAGGGTGTGGCGCCGGCCGTCGACGCCGGGCAGGTCGAAATCGACGGCCTTCCAGCCGAAATCGCAGACGGGCGTGGGGGTGCTGACCATGGCAGTCTCCGTGGGGTGTTGTGGAATAATCGGCCGATGATACCGCGCTTCCATTGTCCTTTCCCGCTCGCGCCGGGGGCGATCGTCGAACTGCCGGCCGAGGCGGCCCATCACGCGCTGCGGGTGCTGCGCATGAAGCCGGGCGACGCCGTCCGGCTCTTCGACGGCCGGGGCGGCGAGTGGCTCGGCCGCCTCCGCCCGGCCGGCCGGAGCGTCGCGGTCGCACTCGAATCCTTCGACGAAGCCGAGCGCGAGCCGCCGCTTTCGGTGACACTCGCCCAGGCGCTGCCGGCGGCCGACAAGATGGACTGGATCGTGCAGAAGGCCGTCGAGATCGGCGTGGCGCGTATCCGCCCGCTCGCCGCGCGGCGCAGCGTCGTGCGGCTTTCCGGCGAGCGCATGGAGCGGCGGATCGCGCACTGGCAGGCCGTTGCCGTGGCCGCCTGCGAGCAGTGCGGGCGCAACCGCGTGCCGGAGGTCGCGCCGCTAGGCGATTTGCCGCACTTCCTCGCCAAGCCGCCGGTTGCCGGTGAAGTCCGGCTGATGCTCGATCCGGCGGCGGAGATACGCCTGTCCGCGCTGCCGCGGCCCGCCGGCCCGGTGACGCTGCTCGTCGGTCCCGAGGGCGGCTTCGAGGAAGGCGAATGCGCGGCGGCGAGGTCGGTCGGTTTCCAGGGGGTCCGTCTCGGTCCGCGCACCCTGCGTACCGAGACTGCCGGCCTGGCCGTCCTCGCGGCGATGATGGCGCTCTGGGGCGATTATTGAAGTCGGACGCAGACTCGGGCGGGCGGAAAAAGCCGCTATGATTGCCGCATCCTGACGATCGCGTTTCGTTGAGACCATGTCCGAGCCCACGGAAATGCCCGCCGTTTCCCCAAAGACGGCGACCGACGCCCACCTGGTCGCCTGGGTTCGCCAGGCCGCGCCCTACATCCATGCCTTCCGCGGCAAGACCTTCGTCATCGCCTTCGGCGGCGAGGTGCTGCGTTCCGGTTTCGCCGAGGCGCTGATCCACGACATCGCGCTCTTGGACAGCATGGGCATCCGGCTCGTCATCGTCCATGGCGCACGGCCGCAGATCGACGCCGAGATGAAGGCGCGCGGACTCGCGCCGCGCTTCCACAAGGGGCTGCGCGTCACCGACGGCGAGGCGCTCGAGTGCGTCAAGCGGGCCATGGGCGTGACACGCATCGAGATCGAGGCCATGCTCTCCCAGGGGCTGCCCAACACGCCGCTCGCGGGCGGTTTCCTGCGCGTCACCGGTGGCAATTTCATCACCGCACGGCCGGTCGGCGTGCTCGACGGCGTGGATCTGCAATACACGGGCGCGGTGCGCAAGGTCGTCGCCGAGGAGATCCAGGCCGACCTCGCCCAGGAGAATGTCGTGCTGATCACGCCGATCGGCGCCTCGCCCACCGGCGAGATCTTCAATCTCGCCTGGGAAGAGGTGGCCGAGGCGGTGGCGACGGCGGTCCGGGCCGACAAACTGATCTTCCTCTGCGAGGCGCCGGGCCTCGTCGACAGGAAGAAGGCGTTGATCGATGCCTTGACCGTCGAAGAGGCCGAGGCGCTGATGACGAAAAAGGTGCCCCAGGCCGAGGACGTCGCCCGTGTGCTGCCGGGCGCGGTGCGCGCCTGCCGCGCGGGCGTCGGCCGCGTGCATTTCCTCGACTACCGGGCCGACGGCGCCATGCTCATGGAATTCTTCACGCGCGAGGGCATCGGCACCGTGCTCACCCGCGCACCGCTCGCGCACCTGCGCGAGGCGACGCTCGACGACGTCGGCGGCATCCTCGCGTTGATCGCGCCGCTCGAGGCCGACGGCACGCTGGTGCGGCGCGGCCGCGAGCGCCTGGAAATGGAGATCGACCGCTTCTCGGTGCTCGAACTCGACGGCGTCATCGTCGGCTGCGCGGCGCTCTACCCGATCACCGCGGCACGCGGTGAGCCGAAATCGGCCGAGATGGCCTGTGTCGCGGTCATGCCCGAATACCGGCGCGCCGGCTACGGCGACCAGCTGCGCCGGCACATCGAGGCGCGGGCGGCGCGGCAGAAGATCCGCCGGCTCTACGTGCTGACGACGCGCACCGCGCACTGGTTCATCGAGCGCGGCTTCCTGGAGACCACGGTCGACGCGCTGCCGGCGGCGAAGCGCGAGCTCTACAACCTGCAGCGGCGGTCGAAGGTGCTGGTGAAGACGCTGTGAAACTGAGGAGCGTTGCCCCATCCCTCGCTGCGCTCGGGACCGCCACTTGCGCGGCGTCGGCTGGTCAGGCATGGTGACATGCCGGCCGGCGATACAATGGAACTTTGAACTCCGGAGAATTTCTATGGCCCGCATGGTGAAGTGCGTCAAGCTCGGCCGCGAAGCCGAAGGCATGGACTTTCCGCCGATGCCCGGCGAGCTCGGCAAGCGCCTGTTCGACAACGTCTCGAAGGAAGCCTGGCAGCAGTGGCTCCGCTACCAGACGATGCTGATCAACGAGAACCGCCTCAACCTCGCCGACCCGCGCGCACGGGCCTACCTGGCCGAGCAGGTGGAAAAGCACTTCTTCGGCGAAGGCGCCGCGCCCATCGCCGGCTACGTGCCTCCGAGGTCCTGACCCGCGGCTCCAAGCATCACAAAAACGGGCACGGGCCGCGTTCGCGGCCCGTGCTGCCTTCCGGCCCCCTCAGGCGACGGGCCTATTGCGAAGTTTCCTGCTCGATGCCTTCGATGCCGATGTGGCGCACGTCGCGGCCCCTGGCCATGTAGACGACGTATTCGGTGAGGTTCTTGGCGTGATCGCCGATGCGCTCGATCGACTTGGCGATGAAGAGGACGTCGAGCGATGACGAGATGGTGCGCGGATCCTCCATCATGAAGGTGATCAGCTGGCGCATGATCGCCCGGAATTCGGCGTCGACCTCCTTGTCCTGACGCGCGATCTGCGCCGCCACCGAATCGTCGGTGCGGGCGAAGGCGTCGAGCGCCTTGCGCAGTATGTCGAGCGCCAGCGCCGCGGCGTGCTGGAGGGGCACGCGGACCTTGAAGGGCGTATCGGCGGTGTTCAGCGCGCGCACCTTCTTGGCGATCTTTTTGGCTTCGTCGCCGATGCGTTCGAGATCGGTGATGGTCTTGATCACCATCATGATCGTGCGCAGGTCCGAGGCGGTCGGCTGGCGGCGGGCGATGATGTGGGTGCAGGCCTCGTCGAGCTCGACCTCGTGACGATTGACCATGTGGTCGTGCTCGATCACCGTGTCGGCGAGGGTGACGTCCTCGGTCTCCAGCGCGGCCATCGCGCGGACGATCTGCTGCTCGACCTCGCCGCCCATCTGGAGCACGCGGGTGCGGATGTTGTCGAGGTCGATGTCGAACTGCTTCTGGGTGTGCTGGTTCATCGCGGGCGTTTCCTTGCGGCGGTCAGGCGCCACAGTCTAAGGAGGCAATGTGAAGGAATTGTTGCAGATTACGCCGTCATCGTCCGCACGCCCTCGGGCGTCGCCAGGAGCAGGAGGTCGGCACCGCGCCGGGCGAACAGGCCGTTGGTGACGACGCCGACGATGCCGTTGATGCGCGTCTCGAGCTCGGCGGGTTCGGTGATGGTCAGGCCGTGGACGTCGAGGATGAGATTGCCGTTGTCGGTGACGAAGCCTTCGCGCAGCCGCGGCTGGCCGCCGAGCTTTTCCAGTTCCCGCGCCACGTAGGCGCGGGCCATCGGAATCACCTCGACCGGCAGCGGAAAGCGGCCGAGCGTGGCCACCAGCTTGCTCTGGTCGCAGACGCAGACGAACTTTTCCGCCACCGCGGCGACGATCTTCTCGCGCGTCAGCGCGCCGCCGCCGCCCTTGATCATCTCGAGCCTCGCGGTGATCTCGTCGGCGCCGTCGACATAGACGGGCATGGTGGTCACCTCGTTGAGGTCGACGACGCGGATGCCGTGGCCCTCGAGCCGCTTCCTCGTCGCCTCGGAGCTCGCCACCGCGGCAGCGATGCGGTGGCGGATCCTCGCCAGCTCGTCGATGAAGAAATTGGCCGTGGAGCCCGTGCCCACGCCGATGATGCTGCCCGGCGCCACGTTGGCCGCCACATAGTCCGCCGCGGCCCTCGCCACGGCCTGTTTGAGTTCGTCCTGGGTCATTGCCGTCTCCGAAAAAACGCCCGGTCGGGCCGGGCTTGTTGCTTTCATGCCGGCGAGTATATAGCGTGGCGGTAATGGATGAACAACGGAAATACACGGCCGCCGATGGCGCCGTCATCGCCTACCGACTGCGGCGGCGGGGCGCACCTGGGAGGACCCTCGTCGCCCTGCACGGCCTGGCCAGCAATCTGAGCCGCTGGTCGGAGTTTTTTGCCACGACGCGGCTCGCGGGAAGCTGGGACCTGCTCGCCCCGGACCTGCGCGGCCACGGCGACTCCCTCTACCGCGGCCGGGTCGGCTTCGATGTCTGGTGCGCCGATCTCGAGGCGTTGCTCTGCGCCGAAGGCATCGGGGAAGCGGTGCTCGTCGGCCATTGCCTCGGCGCCAACCTCGCGCTCTGGTTCGCCCACCATCATCGCCAACGGGTCGCCGGGCTGGTGCTGATCGAGCCGATGTTCCGCGAGGCGCTCGCCGGCGAACTCGCCCGCGCCGCACGGCTGCGGCCCGTGCTCCGTTTCGTGGTGCCGCTCCTGCGCACGGTGGCCTCGCTGGGGCTTCACCGGCGCCGGCTCGAACGGCTCGATCTGGAAGCGCTCGATCGCGAAACGCGCGCGCTGATGGCGCGGACGGGCGGCGATTTTCCCGAATCGCGCTACGCGTCGGTCCGCGAGGACCTGCGTTCAGTGCCGCTGTCGATCTATGTCCAGGACCTGCTCGCAGTGACCGGGCCGCTGCCCGATCTCTCGGCGATCACCGTGCCCGTGCTGGCTTTGCTCTCCCAAGGCACCTCGTTCACCGACCCCCGGGTGACGGCAAAGCGGCTATCGGCGCTGCGGGATTGCCGCATCGAGCGCCTCGATGCCCGGCACTGGATTCCAACCGAGCGGCCGGAGGCCATGCGTGAGGCCATCGAGGCGTGGTGCGGCGAGCGCTTCGGCGCTTGAGCGGCTACTTCTTCCGCGGCGGTGGCAGGTCGGTGCAGCTGCCGTGCGCGACTTCCGCGGCCAGACCGATCGTCTCGCCGAGCGTCGGGTGCGGGTGGATCGTCCGGCCGATGTCAACGGCATCGGCGCCCATCTCGATCGCCAGCGCGATCTCGCCGATCATGTCGCCCGCGGCCGGGCCGACGATGCCGCCGCCGATGATCCGGTGCGTGGCGGCATCGAAGACGAGCTTGGTGAAGCCGGCGTCGGCGCCCATGGCGATCGCGCGTCCCGAGGCGGCCCAGGGGAACTTCGCCACCTCGATCTCGCGGCCCGCCTTCCTCGCCTCGTCCTCGCCGATGCCGACCCAGGCGACCTCGGGGTGCGTGTAGGCGACGCCGGGGATGACCCCGGCATCGAAGTGGGACTTTCGGCCCGCGGCGGCCTCGGCGGCGACGTGGCCCTCGTGCACGGCCTTGTGCGCGAGCATCGGCTGGCCGACGATGTCGCCGATGGCGAAGATGTGCGGCACGTTGGTGCGCATCTGGCTGTCGACGGCGATGAAGCCGCGTTCATTCACCCGCACGCCGGCCTTGTCGGCGCCGATCTTGTGGCCGTTGGGCGTCCGTCCGGCGGATTGCAGGACGAGGTCGTAGCGCTCTGCTGCCGCGGGGGCGTCGCCGCCCTCGAAGCGGACCCAGATGCCGTCCGGCTTTGGCTCCGCGGCGGCGGTCTTCGTCCGCAGCATGATCCGGCCGAAGCGCCGGGCATTCTGCTTCTCCCAGGCCTTGACGAGATCGCGGTCAGGGCCCTGCATCAGGCCGTCCATCATCTCCACGACATCGACTTGCGCGCCCAGCGCCGAGTAGACGGTCGCCATCTCCAGACCGATGATGCCGCCGCCGATCACGAGCATGCGTGCCGGCACCTGGCGAAGTTCGAGCGCGCCGGTGGAATCGACGATGCGCGGATCGTCGGGCAGGAAGGGCAGATGCACGGCCGCCGAGCCGGCGGCGATGATGCACTTTTCGAAGCGGATCGTCTTTTTCGCGCCGGTCTTCTGCTGGCCGCTGCCGGCGGTCTCCTCGACCTCGAGGTGATGGGTGTCGAGGAAATGGCCGTAGCCGCGCACGATCTCGACCTTGCGCGCCTTGGCCATGCCGGCGAGCCCCGTGGTGAGCTTGCCGACGACCTTCGCCTTGTGCGCGCGCAGCCGGTCGATGTCGACTTTCGGCGTGGCGAAATCGACGCCAAGGTCTTTGGCATGTGCCGCCTCCTCGAGCACGGCGGCGACGTGCAGCAGCGCCTTGGAGGGAATGCAGCCGACGTTGAGGCAAACGCCGCCGAGCGTCGCGTAGCGCTCGACGAGGACGACCTTCATGCCCAGGTCGGCGGCGCGGAAGGCCGCGGAGTAGCCGCCCGGGCCGGCGCCGAGCACGAGCAGTTCCGTCTCGAGGTCGGCCCGGCTCTCCGCGAAACTCAGCCGTGGTAACACGCCGGCGGCAGGGGCGGACGGCGCGTCTTCGTGTTCCTTTGCCGCCCCTGCGGCCGCCGTGCCGGCTTCGGCCGCCTCCAGGAGGACGACCACGCTGCCTTCGGAAACCTTGTCGCCGATGGCGACCTTCACCTCGCGGACCACGCCGGCGGCGGAGCTCGGCACGTCCATGGTCGCCTTGTCGGATTCGAGGGTGACGAGCGGCGCCTCGGCCTCGACCCGGTCGCCCGGCTTGACGTGGATCTCGATCACCGGCACGTCCTTGAAGTCGCCGATGTCGGGTACCTTCACTTCGATCGCGCTCACAGCAGCACCCTCCGGAAGTCGCCGAGCAGCCGCGCGAGATGGGCGTTGAAGCGCGTCGCCAGGGCGCCGTCGATGACGCGGTGGTCGGCCGACAGCGACAGCGGCAGGATCAGCCGTGGCACGAACTCGGCCCCGTTCCAGACCGGCTTCATCGCCGAGCGGCTGACGCCGAGGATGGCGACCTCGGGCGCATTGACGATGGGAGAGAAGGCCGTACCGCCGATGCCGCCGACCGAGGAGATGGTGAAGGTCGCGCCCTGCATCTCGCCGGGCATCAGTTTCCCTTCACGCGCCTTGTTCGCAAGCTCCGCGGTCTCCCGGGCGATCTCCAGCACGCCCTTGCGGTCGGCGTCCCGGAGTACCGGCACGACGAGCCCGTTCGGCGTGTCGGCGGCGAAGCCGATGTGCCAGTAGTGCTTGAAGACCTGGTGCTCACCGTCGAGCGACGAATTGAGGTCCGGGAACTTTTTCAGCGCCGCGACCACGGCCTTGATGATGAAGGCGAGCATGGTCACCTTGATGCCGCTCTTCTCGTTCTCCCGGTTGAGCTCGACGCGCAGCGCCTCGAGGTCGGTGATGTCGGCCTCCTCGTGGTAGGTGACGGCAGGGATCATCACCCAGTTGCGCGCGAGGTTCGGCCCGCTGATCTTCTTGATCCGTGAGAGCGGCTTGACTTCGATCGGGCCGAACTTGGCGAAATCGACCTGCGGCCAGGGCGGCAGATCCAGGCCGGCGAAACTGCGCCCGGGTATCGCGCCAGCCGGCGCCGCGTCCGGCGAGGTCAGGGCCCGTTTGACGAAGGCCTGGACGTCTTCGCGCGTGATCCGGCCCTTGGGGCCGCTGCCCGGCACTTTCGCGATGTCCACGCCCAGCTCGCGCGCGAAGGCTCGCACCGAGGGACTGGCATGAGCCTTGGGGCCGCCTTCGGCGGCGAGCACCTCCGCGGGCGTGGGCATGCTGATCGCCGGCGGCGCAGTGGTTGGCTCGGGCTCGGTCGGGCGCAGCTCGCAGAGCTCGCCGGATGGGGCTTCGGCCGCAACGGGCGGGGCAGCCACGGCCGGCGCGGCGGGTGCAGCGGCCGGTGCCCTCCGGGGCTCGGGAGGCGTTTCATCGGCACCCTTCGCACCCTTCGCCGCGGCTTCGGCCGCGTCCAGTACGACGACCACGCTGCCTTCGGAGACCTTGTCGCCGATGTTCACTTTCACTTCGCGGACCATGCCGGCGGCGGAACTCGGCACGTCCATGGTCGCCTTGTCGGATTCGAGGGTGACGAGCGGCGCCTCGGCCTCGACCCGGTCGCCCGGCTTGACGTGGATCTCGATCACCGGCACGTCCTTGAAGTCGCCGATGTCCGGCACCTTCACTTCGATCATGGCGCTCTCCTCAGACGTAAAGCGGGTTGGGCTTGGCGGGATCGAGCCCATACTTCTGCAGTGCCTCGGTGACGCGGGCCGGCGTGACCTGCCCGTCCTCGGCGAGCGCAGTCAGGGCGGCGACGGCGATCCAGCGGCGGTCGACCTCGAAGAAGTGGCGCAGCGCCTCGCGCGTGTCGGAGCGGCCGAAGCCGTCGGTGCCGAGCACCTTGTAGCGGCGGCCGTCCTGCGTCACAAAGGGCCGGATCTGCTCGGCGACCATGCGCACGTAGTCGGTCGCTGCGATCAGCGGCCCGCGCGTGTCGGCGAGCTTGCTCGCCACGTGGCAGAGCTTCTTCGGTTCTTCCGGATGGAGCATCTGGTGGCGCGTGCAGTTGTGGCCGTCGCGCGCCAGCTCGTTGAAGCTCGGGCACGACCAGAGGTCGGCCTCGACGCCCCAGTCGTTCCTGAGCAGGTCCGCGGCCGCGATCGCCTCGCGGAAGATGGTGCCCGAGCCCATGAGCTGCACGCGCGGGCCGTTCGATGCGGCGCCCCTGCGGAACAGGTACATGCCCTTGAGGATGTCGGCCTCGACGCCTGCGGGCATCTCGGGATGTTCGTAGTTCTCGTTCATCACCGTGATGTAGTAGAAGACGTCCTCCTGCTCGGCGACCATGCGCCGCAGGCCGTCCTGGATGATCACGGCGAGTTCGTAGGCGAAGGTCGGATCGTAGGCGATGCAGTTGGGGATGGTCGCCGCGAGCACGTGCGAGTGGCCGTCTTCGTGCTGGAGGCCCTCGCCGTTCAGCGTTGTGCGGCCGGCCGTGCCGCCGATCAGGAAGCCGCGCGCGCGCGAATCGCCGGCGGCCCAGGCGAGGTCCATGGTCCGCTGCAGGCCGAACATCGAGTAGAAGATGTAGAAGGGGATGGTCTGCACGCCGTGGGTCGAATAGGACGTCGCGGCGGCGATCCAGTCGGCCATCGCACCGGCCTCGTTGATGCCCTCCTGGAGGATCTGGCCGTCCCGTGATTCCTTGTAGAACATCAGCTGGTCGGCATCTTGTGGCACATAGCGCTGGCCTTCGTGGTTCCAGATGCCGAACTGGCGGAACATGCCCTCCATGCCGAAGGTGCGCGATTCGTCGGGCACGATCGGGACGATGAAGCGGCCGAGCGCCTTGTCGCGCATCAGCGTGCTGAGGATGCGCACGAAGGCCATGGTCGTCGAGATCTCGCGGCCGGCGCCGGTCGCCTTCAGCTGCGCATCGAAGGCCGACAGGGGTGGCACGGGCTGCGGCGCGACCTTGCGCCGGCGCTGCGGCAGGTAGCCGCCGAGCGCCTCGCGGCGCTCGCGCATGTATTTGAGCTCCGGCGAGCCTTCGGGGAACTTCAGGTAAGGCAGCTTTTCGAGATCCTCGTCCTTGATCGGCAACTTGAAGCGGTCGCGGAAGGCGCGCAGGGAGGTCGTGCCCATCTTCTTCTGCTGATGGGTGATGTTCTGCGCTTCGCCCGATTCGCCCATGCCGTAGCCCTTGATGGTCTTGGCGAGGATCACGGTCGGCTGGCCGGTGTGCTCCACGGCGGCCTTGTAGGCGGCATAGACCTTGTGCGGGTCGTGGCCGCCGCGGTTCAAGCGCCAGATGTCGTCGTCGGTCCAGCTCGCCACCATCGCCTTCAGTTCCGGCGTGTTGAAGAAGTGCTCGCGCACGTAGGCGCCGTCCTTCGACTTGAAGGTCTGGTAGTCGCCGTCGACACACTCCATCATCCGCCGGCGCAAGAGGCCCTTCTTGTCCTGCGCGAGCAGCGGGTCCCAGTACGAGCCCCAGATCACCTTGATCACGTTCCAGCCGGCGCCGCGGAAATCGGCCTCCAGTTCCTGGATGATCTTGCCGTTGCCGCGCCCCGGGCCGTCGAGCCGTTGCAGGTTGCAATTGACGACGAAGATCAGGTTGTCGAGTTTCTCGCGGCCGGCCATGCCGATCGCGCCGAGCGATTCGATCTCGTCCACCTCGCCATCACCGAGGAAGGCCCAGACCTTGCGCCCTGCGGTGTCGGCCAGGCCGCGGTCGTGCAGATAGCGCATGAAGCGCGCCTGGTAGATCGCCTGCAGCGGGCCCAGGCCCATCGAGACGGTCGGAAACTGCCAGAAGTCCGGCAGCAGCCAGGGATGCGGATAGGAGGGAATGCCCTTGCCCGAGACCTCGCGCCGGAAGCCGTCGAGCTTTTCCTCGTCGAAGCGGCCGAGCAGGAAGGCCCGCGCGTAGATGCCGGGCGCCGAGTGGCCCTGGAAGTAGATCAGGTCGCCGCCGTGGTTTTCCGAGGGCGCGTGCCAGAAGTGCTGGAAGCCGACGTCGTAGAGCGTCGCCGCCGAGGCGAAGCTGGCGATGTGGCCGCCGAGGTTCGAATCGCCCTTGTTCGCGCGCAGGACCATGGCCATCGCATTCCAGCGTACGTAGGCGCGGATGCGGTTCTCGATCGCGTAGTCGCCGGGCGCGCGCGGCTGGCGGTCGGCGGGAATGGTGTTGACGTAGTCGGTGTTGGCCGAGTAGGGCAGGTTGATGCCGGCGCGGTGGCCGAGCGCGATCAGTTGCTCGATCAGGTAATGGGCGCGCTCGGGGCCTTCCTTCTCGATCACGGCCTCGATGGCTTCGAGCCATTCGCGGGTTTCCTGGGGATCGCCGTCGGCCGGCGATGGTCCGGTGTCGGACATGACGGACATGCCTGTCTCCTCTGTCGAGGGGTTGCGTAATCCCTGTCGCGCCGGGTGGGCGCGCGGGCCGTTTTGCGCACAGCTTCGCTTCCCCGGTCGGGACGGTCAACCGCGCTGTTGCGCATGGTAAAAAATCGATTCGCCATGCGCAATCATGCGCTGCAACAATGACGGCGTAACAGCCGCGGTGCTATGTTTCAAACAAACCTGTTTGCGGAGCGCTTCATGTTTCAGGTACGAATCCACGGCCGGGGCGGCCAGGGCGTCGTCACCGCGGCGGAGATGCTCTCGATCGCCGCCTTCGACGAAGGCCGCCATGCCCAGGCCTTTCCCAGCTTTGGCTCCGAGCGCACGGGCGCGCCGGTGGTGGCCTTCTGCCGCATCGACGATCGCGAGATCCGTCTGCGCGAACCCATCGTCGCGCCCGATGCGCTGATCATCCAGGATCCGACCCTGCTCCATCAGGTCGATGTCTTTTCCGGTCTCGAGCGAGACGGCTACATCCTCATCAACACGGGCAAGAGCTTCGAAGAGCTCGGGCTCGGCGATCTGGTCCGCGAGCGAAATCCCGCGCGGCTTTGCACGGTGCCGGCCACCGAGATCGCCCTGCGCCACATCGGCCGGCCCATGCCCAACGTGCCGCTCCTCGGCGGCTTCGCCGCGGTGACCGGCATCCTCCGCCTCGAATCCGTGATCAAGGCCATCGAGGACAAGTTCTCGGGCAAGGTCGCGGCGGGCAACGTCGCTGCGGCGACCGAGGCGTTCGAGACGGCCCGCAGGGCCATGAAGGAGGTCGCCCATGCTTAAGCAGATCGAAGGTTCGCGCGCCGTCGCCGAGGCCGTCGCGTTGTGCCGGCCCGAAGTGATCTGTGCCTACCCGATCTCGCCGCAGACCCACATCGTCGAAGCGCTTGGCGAGATGGTCAAGTCGGGTGGCCTCTCACCCTGCGAGTTCATCAATGTCGAGTCGGAGTTCGCGGCGATGTCGGTGGCCATCGGTGCCTCGGCGGCCGGTGCGCGCACCTACACGGCCACGGCTTCCCAAGGCCTGCTGTTCATGGCCGAGGCAGTGTTCAACGCCTCGGGCCTCGGCCTGCCGGTGGTCATGACCGTCGCCAACCGCGCCATCGGCGCGCCGATCAACATCTGGAACGACCATTCGGATGCCCTGGCGCTGCGCGACGCGGGCTGGATCCAGCTCTTCGCCGAGAACAACCAGGAGGCGCTGGATCTTCACATCCAGGCGTTCCGCCTCGGCGAGGAGCTGTCGCTGCCGGTCATGGTCTGCATGGACGGCTTCATCCTGACTCATGCCTACGAGCGTGTGGACATGCCGACGCAGGCGCAGGTCGACGCCTACCTGCCGAAATACGAACCGCGCCAGGTGCTCGACCCCGCCGAGCCGGTCTCGATCGGCGCCATGGTCGGTCCCGAGGCCTTCATGGAGGTGCGCTATCTCGCCCACGTCAAGCAGATGGAGGCGCTCAGGCTCATCCCGGCCTATGCCGCCGAGTTCCGCGAAGTCTTCGGCCGCGACTCCGGGGGATTGATCCACACCTATCGGACCGAGGGCGCCGACACCATCATCGTCGCCATGGGCTCGGTGCTCGGCACCGTCAAGGACGTGATCGACGAGATGCGCGCGGCGGACCACCGCATCGGCGTACTCGGCATCACGCTGTTCCGGCCGTTTCCGATCCTCGAGGTGCGCGAGGCGCTGCGCCGGGCGAAGCGCGTCGTCGTCCTCGAAAAGAGCATGGCCGTGGGGCTCGGCGGCATTCTGGCGACCAACGTCGGCATGGCGCTGTCGACCTTGCCGATCGATCTCTACACCGTCGTGGCGGGGCTGGGCGGCCGGCCGATCACCAAGCGCTCGCTGCACGCGCTGTTCCGCAGGGCGGAGAAGAACGACCTCGATCCGGTGACCTTCCTCGACCTCAACCGCGAGCTCGTCGACAAACAGCTCGCGCGCGAGCGCGCCGCGCGCCGTTCCGGCCCCGCGGCCGAGGCGATGCTCCGCGACATCGGCGTCGTCGCCGCGAAGGTGGTCTGAAATGGGAGTCGCCGTCGGCGCGCAGGAGGCGCGGCACTCCCCGGATCGATCTCCTTTGCGCGCTTTGCGTGCTTTGCCGTAAGGAGGATTTCCCGTGTCGTACCAGCCCGTCAAGTTCTACCAGACCGGCACTTTCACGGTCGGCAACCGGCTGTTGCCACCCGAGGAGCGCACCGTCCAGGCGCGCGTCAAGCGCTACAACGCGCTCAATTCCGGGCACCGCGCCTGCCAGGGCTGCGGCGAGGCGCTGGGCGCGCGATATGCCATCGACGCGGCGATGGAGGCGGCCAATGGCCGGCTGATCTGTGCCAACGCCACCGGTTGCCTCGAGGTGTTCTCGACGCCATATCCCGAGACCTCGTGGCAGGTGCCCTGGATCCATTCGCTGTTCGGCAACACGGCCGCGGTGGCGACCGGCATCGCCGCGGCGCTCAAGGTCAAGCGGCAGAAAGGCGAACGGCGCAACATCCGCGTCGTCGCCCAGGGCGGCGACGGCGGCACTACCGACATCGGCTTCGGCTGCCTCTCGGGCATGTTCGAGCGCAACGACGACGTGCTCTACATCTGCTACGACAACGGCGGCTACATGAATACCGGCATCCAGCGCTCGTCGGCGACACCGCCGGCCGCGCGCACGGCGACGACGATGGCGGTCGGACCCGAGCCGGGCAATCCGTTCGGCCAGGGCAAGTTCGTGCCGGCGATCGCGATGGCGCACGAGATCCCCTACGTCGCCACGGCCACCGTCGCCGACCTGCACGATCTCGAGGCCAAGGTGCGCCGGGCCATGGCGTTCCAGGGCGCCCGCTATCTGCACATTCTGGTGCCCTGTCCGCTCGGCTGGGGCACGGCGTCGCACGAGACGATCAGGATGGCCCGGCTCGCCAAAGAAACCGGCATCTTTCCGGTCTTCGAGGCCGAGAGCGGCGAGATCACCTCGGTGCTGCCGATTCGCCGGCCGCTGCCGGTCGAGGAGTATCTGCGGCCGCAGAAGCGCTATGCCCATCTGTTCGTGCCGACCCTGCGTCATGACGTGATCGCCCGGCTCCAGGCGCTCGCCGACCGCAACATCCGGAAATACGGACTGCTGGAGAAAGGCAATTGACCGCGGAGGAGGCGAAGACAAGGGGCGAGCGGAGGCTCGGGCCCTCTTGGTGTTCTCTGCGTACTTCGTGGTGAAGAAGGAAGTTCCATGGAAAAACCGTTCGCCATCACCCTCGATCCCGGCTCCTCGCTCGCGAACAAGACCGGCTCCTGGCGCACCTTCCGGCCGGTCTATGTCGACCGGCTGCCGCCGTGCAACGCCGCCTGCCCGGCCGGCGAGAACATCCAGGGCTGGCTCTATCACGCCGAGGCTGGCGACTACGAGACCGCCTGGCGCGCGCTCACGGAAGACAATCCGCTACCCGCGATCATGGGCCGCGTCTGCTACCACCCGTGCCAGGGCGCGTGCAACCGCCAGCATGTGGACGAGGCGGTCGGCATCAACGCCGTCGAGCGCTTCTTGGGCGACGAGGCGATCCGTCGTGGCTGGCGTTTCCCCAAGCCCGAAACGTCGAGCGGCAAGAAGGTGCTGGTGGTCGGGGCCGGGCCCTCTGGCCTCTCGGCGGCCTATCATCTCGCCCGACTCGGCCATGCGGTGGAAATCCGCGAGGCCGGCCCCCACCCCGGCGGCATGATGCGCTTCGGCATCCCGAAATACCGGCTGCCGCGCGACGTGATCGATGCCGAGGTCGCCCGCATCCTCGAACTGGGCGTCGTTCTGAAGCTCGACACGAAGGTCGCCGATCTCGAAGCGGCGATGGGCGAAGGCTTCGACGCCGCGTTTCTCGCCGTCGGCGCGCACATCGGCAAGCGCGCCTTCATCCCCGCCGGCACCGCGGCAAAGATGCTCGACGCCGTCTCGGTGCTGCGCTCGCTCGCGGGCGGCGAGAAGCCCCGGCTCGGCCGCCGCGTGGTCGTCTATGGCGGCGGCAACACGGCGATGGACGTCGCCCGCTCGGTGAAGCGGCTGGGCGCCGAGCCGGTGATCGTCTATCGCCGCACGCGCGACAAGGCGCCGGCGCACGATTCCGAGATCGAGGAGGCGCTCGAGGAAGGCGTGATGATCAAGTGGCTGTCGACGATCAAGCACGCCGACGCCGGCGAGATCACCATCGAGAAGATGGTGCTCGACGACAAGGGCTTTCCGCAGCCGACCGGCGAATACGAGACGCTCGCTGCCGACTCGGTGGTGCTGGCGCTCGGCCAGGACGTCGATCTTTCGCTACTGGAACACGTGCCGGGGCTGGAAGTGAAGGATGGTGTCGTGCAGGTCGGCCCGAACATGATGACCGGCCGCCCCGGCATCTTCGCCGGCGGCGACATGGTGCCCTCGGAGCGCACCGTGACGGTCGCGGTCGGCCACGGCAAGAAGGCCGCGCGCCACATCGACGCCTGGCTCAGGGGTGAGACGTACATGCCGCCGCCGAAGCACGAGCTCGCCACCTTCGACAAGCTCAATCCCTGGTACTACTCCGAGGCGCCGCACCAGGTGCGGCCAACGCTCGACATCCTGCGCCGCCAGTCGAGTTTCGACGAGGTCGTCCAGGGCCTCGACGAGTCGAACGCCCTCTTCGAGGCGCGCCGCTGCATGTCCTGCGGCAACTGCTTCGAGTGCGACAACTGCTACGGCGTCTGCCCGGACAACGCGGTGATCAAGCTCGGGCCGGGCAGCCGCTTCCGCTTCAACTACGACTACTGCAAGGGCTGCGGCCTTTGTGCCGCCGAGTGCCCCTGCGGCGCGATCCGGATGGTGCCCGAGGAGTATTGATCCCGCCGGCGTGCGGCCGGTCGGGGTGCAGCCCGCAAGCGAGGGATGGGGCGAAGCGCCACGGTTTCAGCGGGCGAGACCGGCGCGGACGAGGAATTCGTCGACGATGCCGGAAAGCCCCGGCGTCTCCGCTTCCGCGTAGTCGTAGCTCGCGCGCACGATCGGCTTGTCCGTGGCGATCAGCGAAGCGAGGTCGGCGGGCGTGCCGGAGACGACGACATCGGCCGGTACCGCCGCGATGGTGCGGGCCAGGGCATAGAGCTGCGCCGGCGAATAGCCCATCGCCGGCAACACCGGGCCGAGGTGCGGCCAGGCCTCGTAGACCGCCGCGATCGCGGGGTCGGCGTGGCCGCGCGGATCGACGATCTCGGTGGCGCCGGCCTCGCGGGCGGCGACGTAGCCCGCACCCCAGGGCATGCCGCCGTGCGTGGTCGTCGGCCCGTCCTCCACCACCAGCACGCGGCGGCCGCGCACGGCATCGGCATCGGCGAGGCGCACCGGCGAGGCGCCTCGCACCAGCCGGGCCCGCGGGTTGATCCGGCGCGCCTGCGCGATCACCCGCGCGACGTCGGCCTCGGGTGCGGCGTCGCTCTTGGCGACCAGGATCGCGTCGGCCATGCGCAGCACGGCCTCGCCCGGGTGGTGGCTGGCGAGGTCTTCGGGCCGCAGCGGATCGACGAGGACGACGAGGAGACCGGGGCGGACGAACGGGAAGTCGTTGTTGCCGCCGTCCCAGACGATGATGTCGGCCTCGGCCTGTGCAGCGGCGACGATGCGCGCATAGTCGATGCCCGCGAACACCACGTTGCCGGCGGCCAGATGAGGCTCGTATTCCTCGCGTTCCTCGATGGTGCACCGGTGGGCATCGAGGTCGGCGCGGCTGGCGAAGCGCTGCACCGCCTGGCGGGCCAGATCGCCGTAGGGCATCGGATGGCGGATCACGGCGACGCGCAGCCCGCACCCGCGCAGCCGGCGCGCGATCCAGCGCGTCGTCTGCGACTTGCCGCAGCCGGTGCGCACGGCAGCCACGGCGATCACCGGCACGGCGGCATCGAGCATGGTCCGCCGCGGGCCGGGCAGCATGAAGTCGGCCCCGGCGGCGAGCGCGCGCGAGGCCAGGTGCATCACATGGGCGTGCGAGACGTCGCTGTAGGCGAACACGACGAGATCGACCGCGAGCCGGCGGCAGGCGTCTTCGAGTTCCGCCTCGTCGAGGATCGGGATGCCTTCGGGATAGCGGGGGCCGGCGAGCGTGGACGGATAGCGCCGGCCGGCGATGCCCGGGATCTGCGCGGCGGTGAAGGCGACGACCTCGTAGCGCGGATCCTCGCGGAAGAGGACGTTGAAGTCGTGGAAGTCGCGGCCGGCGGCGCCGGCGATGAGGACGCGCGTGACCGTGTTCATGGCGGTCCGATGATCGGTCGGCGCGCATAATGAGGTCCATGGTCAGCGCGACCTTCCGCTTCTACGAGGAGCTCAACGACTTCCTGCCGCCCGAGCGGCGCAAGCGCGAGTTCGCCGTGTCCTGCGCACGCGCGGCGACGACCAAGCACATGATCGAGGCGCTCGGCGTGCCGCACACCGAGGTCGAGCTCATCCTCGTCAATGGCGAGTCGGCGGGCTTCGATCGCGTCCTGCGCGACGGCGACCGCGTCGCCGTCTATCCGCGCTTCGAGGCGCTCGACGTTTCGGCGCTTCTGCGCGTGCGCGACCGGCCGCTGCGCGAATCGCCGCCGGGCCTGCGCTTCATCGCCGACGCCCATCTCGGCGGGCTCGCGCGGCTTTTGCGTCTCGCCGGCTTCGACACCTTGTATCGCAACGACTTCAGCGACCGCGAGATCGTCGGCCTGTCGCTCGCCGAGCACCGGATCGTGCTCACCCGCGACCGCGAGCTGCTCAAGCTGCGCGAGCTGACGCATGGCTGCTTCGTCCATGCCCTGAAGCCCGAAGCGCAGTTCCGCGAGCTCGTCCGGCGCCTCGACCTCGCGGGCAGCGTCAGGCCGTTTTCGCGCTGCCTCGAATGCAACCAGCCGCTGCAGGCCGTCGACAAGGCCGTGGTCTTCGACCGTCTGCCGCCGTCGGTGCGGGCCGCCCACGACCGGTTCACCACCTGTCCGCGCTGCCGGCGGATCTACTGGCAGGGTTCGCACTGGCAGCGGCTGCAGGCGCTCCTCGCCGGAGCGCTGGAGCGGCAAGACTGACGCCGTTGCCGTTTCCGGCTGGCGTGTTACCACGGCTGAGTTTGGCGGTCGGTCGCGGATTCACCGCCTCCCTCAGTGCTCCTCGAGCCTGGGTACCGATTCCTCGGCCAGCTCGCCGGTCTCGGGATCGATCCAGTCGGCGATGCCGATCTCGCTCTCGGCCTCTTCGGGCGACTCGGTGTCGATGCCGTCGATGTCGCCGCCGGTGCCCTCCATGTCCTCGATCGCCTCGAGCAGGCTGGCGAACGGGCCGTACTCCCTGCCGTCCGCCGGATCGCGCCACCAGAAGCCATCCGGCCGTTCGAAGACCTGCCCCTGCGGATAGTCGAAAACGTTTTCGCTCTTGCGCATGTGTCCGGCCCTCCTCGCGAACATGTTACTCCGCGTCAATCCGGCGTGCTCGCCCGGCCGTCTTCCCTCTGCCGTGTGAGCGGCACGAAGGCGACCGGCAGCACGCTGCGGCTGCGGCAGGCACCGTCTGCGGCCTTTTCGACCACCCGGAGGTCCTGGATGCAGCCGGGCTTGCCGACCGGGATCACCAGCCGCGCGCCGGGCTTGAGCTGGGCGACGAGCGCCGGCGGCACGGCGGGCGATGCCGCCGTGACGACGATGCCGTCGAAGGGCGCGTGCTCGGGCCAGCCGTGCCAGCCGTCGCCGTGACGGACCGTGACGTTGGCGTAGCCCAGCTCGCTCAGGCGCTTCGCCGCGGCTTCGGCGAGCGCCGGAACGATCTCGATCGTATAGACATGGCGCACGAGCCTCGCCAGCACCGCAGCCTGATAGCCCGAGCCGGTGCCGATCTCGAGGATCACCGCGTCGCGCCGCGGCCGCAGCAGGGCCGTCATCAGCGCGACGATGTAAGGCTGCGAGATCGTCTGGCCGTGGCCGATCGGCACCGGGCCCTTCGCGAAGGCGCATACCCCGTACGTTCCGGGCACGACACAGTCGCCCGGCACCCCCGCCCTCGCCGCCCGCACGCGCCCCCCGACGCCGCCGGCCCCCGTCCTGGCCCGCTCCGCCGCCCCCCCCGCCTCCACGGCGCTCAGCTCCATGGCGTGTCCTCCGGCCCCCCCACCGCTCTCGTCGCGCGTTCGCCATCCCTCCTTCCACTCCTTCGCACACCGACCCGCCGTACACCTCGCGCGAGCTGTC
>CAZGYD010000079.1:0-18449 GCA_964530115.1 uncultured Rhodocyclaceae bacterium
AGGCGTTCGTGGAGATGGATCTCAAGCGCCTGCTCTCGAAGGTCATCCGCCAGGGCGTGTTCATCGACGTCAAGGCGAAGTTCGACCGCCAGGCGCTCGTCAATGCCGGCCTGCGGGTCTGGAGGTTGTGAGCGGTCAGGAGTCCGGCGAAGGGCGCGCGCGTGGCGACGTCAGCACGGGCGGAATCCGCATGTGGATTTCCTCGATGGCCCGCGCCTTGCCGACGATGAGCGCCCGCCATTGATACCGCCTGAGGAACCTGCGGAACTCGGGCGTCCCGAACCGGGGCTTTTGCTGCAACGCGCTCGAGATCCAGCCCCAGAGCATCGCCAGGCTGCCGACGACCCAAGGCTTCTCATTCAGCCGATAGATGGCACTGGCGAGCATGTAAGGGAAACTCGTGCCCATGAAATACTGGCCGTAGCCGTGACGGATACGGCCCGCGATGACGTTCTTCTGGCTCGTTCCTTCCGGCCGGAGATGTACGAAGCGTAGATCGGGATCATCCCAGCTGCATGCGATCCAGCCGTTCATCCGGCACATGTGGCAGTCGATGCCGTCCCACATCACCTCCCGCACGAATCCACCGATCTGCTTGAACCGGTCCACCCGGTAAAACTTGGACGCCCCGATCGAGGTTTCGTCGCCGTGGCGTTCATTCACCAGTTTTCCGTCCTGCTCGATGTAAGCCTTGCCGCTGCAGGTGGCAATGCGCGGATCGGCCTCCATCCTCGCCATCAGGCCTTCGAAGTATCTCGGCGGCAGACGCAGGTCGAGGTCCAGCTTGCACAGATAGTCGTACTGATCGGGATCGATGGTCTCATAGCCGGCGTAGAACGCTTCGATGACACCCGGCCCTACCGACCGGCGGCCGCGGTCGGCCCTCGTCACCACACGAATCCAGTCGTGGCGGGACGCATAGTCGGCGAGGATCGAAGGCGTCTCGTCGCTCGACCCGTCATCGACGATGACCCAAAGGGCCGGGCGCACCGACTGCGCGATGACGGATTCCAGCGTCTCGCGCATGTAGGCCGCCTCATTGCGACAGGGCGAAATGATGACGTAGCGCCTGCTCATGTTCGACGGATTCGTCTGAGTTGGTTCAGCCTTCGTCATGGGTGTGTCCCACGTTCGAATAAGCCCGCGAGTTTCGCCGCCCCGACATCGATGGCGTGTCGCGCCTTGACCCGATGATGCGCCATGGTACCCATCTGGATCAAGCGATCACGCGCAGTGCCAAGACAGACGGCCATGGCCTCGGCAAGCTCTTCGGCCGAACCCGCGGGCACGAGCCAGCCGTGTTGCCCGTCCTTGACCAGCTCCGGTATGCCTCCGACATAGGTTGCGATGACTGGCCTATACAGGGCCATTGCCTCCATGATCACGACCGGCAGACCCTCCGAAAAACTTGGCAATACCAATGCACGGGCGGCACGGATCTGCTCGCGGACCTGATCGCCGCTCAGCCAGCCGGTGATCGTCACCCGGTCCGCCAGGGCATGCCGCTCGATGAGTGCTTCGATTTCATGCCGCATCGGGCCATCCCCCGCGAGCACGAGTTCGAAGCGGATCCCCTTCCGGGCAAGGATCGCTGCCGCTTCGACGAGCAGCAACTGCCCCTTCTCAGCGCTGAGCCGCCCAACGCAGACCAAGCGGACCGTGTCCGGAAACGGCTCGCCCTCGCCGGCGAACGACGAATCGTCCAGACCACAATGAACGATATTGACCTTCGGCCATTCCCGCAACGGCAGCGTTCGCCAGAGCATACCGCGGCCGAACGAACTCACGGCTGCGACGAAGTCGGCACGCTCGACCTTTTCGCACAGTCCGCCGAAGAACAGCTCGTCCTGGCCGTGCACCGTAAAGCTGTAGGAAGGCCCGCCGAGTTCCCGGACGAGCATCGCGATCTCCGCCGGATTGGTCGCGAAATGGGCATGAAGGTGGTCGATACCGGCGTCCCTCATCATCAGCAGGATATGGCAGGCCTCGGCCACATAGGAAAAATGATACGGCAAGGAGCGTCGTGATCTGCAACCGACCCTTGCCGCAAGCATGAATGCGCGCAACAGCCGCCCCGGAGAACGGACGAACACCCGCAACAAGGCGACGAGTAGCGGCAGCACGCCTTCCGCAAGCACATAGCGGGTGCGCACCTTCTCGACGGTATCCGCTTCGTCGACGAGACTCGCACCCCATCCCCGAAGCGCGATCCGCATGATCTCGAAGCCTCGCCGCTCCAACGCCTGGATTTCGCGCCGGATGAAGCTGTGACTGACCATCGGATACTGATTGACGAGATAGGCGATGCGCCGCGGCATGGGTTCCGGAATGGCTATTTGTATTCGATCAGCCGGCTTTGCCGCCGCGAATAATGATTGGCAAGGAACTTGAGCTGGCCGAGCATCTCGGGAAACTTGCCAAGCACGAGGAACACGGCCCGCAGCCAGTTGTCCCGGGGGGAGCGGGTTCCCTGCAAGGCGATGCGCACGATCTGGAGGGGGTACGCGAGAAGGAGCAACAGGGCGACGGGACCGAACCAGGCGGCGAGCACCAGCGCCGACAGCGGCAGGAACAGTCCCCAGAACCAGATGCTCTGCGTCTCCCGCCGATACTGTTGTCCCGGCAACAACCGGCGCAGCATGGCCCCCTCCGCGTAGGAATGTCCTCCGCGCATCGTCCGGGTCCACCATTGCCGGAATCTGAACATGGCCGCATCGTGCGTGCCCATTTCCCGGTCGAGACGCCAGATGCGCCAGCCACCTGCCCGGAGGCGGGCGCAGAGGTCCGGCTCCTCGCCGGCGACCAGGCCGGCCCGGAAGCCGCCCATCGCCTCGAAGGCCGAAGACCGCATCATGGCGATGCCGCCGCACGCATCGGTCTCCCCTGGCGGAATGTCCCATTCCATGTCGCACAGACGGTTATACACCGATCGTTCCGGAAACCGCTCGCGCAGACGACCGCAAACCACGGCGACGTCGGTTCGCTCGCGCAGGAAGGCTGCCGCCGCATCCGGCCAGCCGGGATCGATCGTGCAATCACCGTCCACGAACTGGACGAATTCCAATTCGGGCGAAAGTTCCTTGAGGCGCGCGTGACCGGCATTGCGCGCCCGGGCCGCAGTAAACGGCGTGCTCATGTCAAGCTGAACGGTCTCGACGCCACGCGAGCGGGCGTAGTCGACCGAGCCGTCCGTAGAGCCCGAATCGACATAGACGATGACACCCCGAAATCCCGCGAGCGAACCGATGCACTGCTTCAGCCGCTCACCCTCGTTGCGTCCGATGATGACGACGCCGATGGTCACCTTTCCGTTTCCCCGAATATGAACGATGTCGGCGGCCCTGTCCGGACCGATCCGCGATGATCGTGATTTGCCGGCCGGGATGCAATAGCCCGAAGGAACCCGAATGTGGTCCGGGGCATGGCATGTGATAATCGCGACGACAATCATGGCCGGACGCGCCCGACGGCCGTCCGAACGAGCATCCATCCTCTTCCCCGTCGCCCGCGTGAGCCTGAAGACCACGCTCCACCTCGCCATCGCCCGGTTGATCCACGCCCTGGGATTGACGGATCCTCGGGCGCGGAGCGAAGGGCTCTTCACGGTCGTCACGTTTCACCGGGTGCTGCCCGCCGCCGACCGCAGTCGCTATCCTTTTCCCGGCCTCGCGGTCACGCCGGCGGAACTCGACGCGATCCTCGCCTTTCTGGTCCGTCACTTCGATTGCGGCACGCTGGCGCGACAGGCGGACCGCTATGCCGTCGGCGAACCCGCCGCCAAGCCGCTGCTCGCCGTGACCTTCGACGATGCGCAGCACGACAACTTCGCCCATGCCCGGCCGGTTCTGGCCAGACACGGTGTGCTCGCTTCCTTCTTCGCCCCGGTCGTCGCCGTCGAAAGCCGGGAGCCGCTCTGGCACGACCGGCTGGGCTTCGCGGTTCAGGCCCTCCTCGCCGACGAAGCCGGAGGACCCCGCAGGCTCACGCAGATCCTCGCCGATGCCGGCCTGCCTGCCGCCCTCGCAGGCAAAGAGCCGATCCATGAGGTCGCCCAGGCGTCCAAGCACCTGACCTTGGACGAGCGCTTGCGCTTCGTCTCCCGCCTCGCCGAGGCGGCCGGGCAGCGGAGCGTCCCCGCATACGCGCGCATGATGACCGTCGAAGAGCTCGCCGCGCTTGCCGACGAAGGCCACGAGGTCGGGTCGCACAGCATGACGCATTGCCTGATGACGGAATGCGATGACGAAAGCCTGCACTGGGAACTGGCCGAATCGCGCCGCCGCCTCGAAACTGCGCTCGACCGGCCCGTCAGCTCGTTCTGCTATCCGAACGGCAACTGCGACGAGAGAACCGCGCGCGCCGTGGCGGCGGCGGGCTACCGGCGCGCGGTCACGACCCGCTGGGGACACAACGACCGTTCGACGGACCTGTTCCAGTTGAATCGCTTCGACATGGAATCGGCCTATCTGACGGACACGAAGGGCGACATCTCGCCGGCGCGGCTCGCCTTCCGTTTAAGCGGTCTGAGGAAGGTCGCCTGAGAACGCCGGGGCCGTCCCCGGGAAAGGTGGCGCCTCTTCGCGAAAGGCCTACAACTCCGACATCACCACGTCCGCCGGCAGCCGTGCCTTGGGCAGCCCGGCATTGAAATCCTCGCCGCTCCGGTAGCCCAGCGCCGCGAGCACCACGCTCGTCAATCCTCGGCTGCGCAGATCGAGCTCGTCGTTCAAGGCTCTGGAGTCGAAGCCCTCGATCGGCGTGGCGTCGATCTCCAGCGCCGCGGCGCCGAAAAGCAGCGTGCCGAGCGCGAGATAGACCTGTTTTTCCATCCAGTGCTGGCTGTCCCGGGCGTCGAAGCGGTGGAGATTCACGTAGTAGTTGCGGCCGCGGTTCTGCATCTCCTTCGCTTCCGGCGTCGGAAAGCGGCCTGCGCGTTCCTCCTCCCGGAGCAACGCCGCCAGGTGGGCCTCGTCGAGCGAGGTGCGGGCACAGAAGACGACGACGTGGGAGGCGTTGAGTATCTTCGCCTGGTTGGCGGCATACACGCCCTGGCTCGCGGCCCTGGCGACGCGCTGCTTGCCTTCGGCCGACGAGACGAGGATGAAATGCCAGGGCTGCGAATTGACCGAGGACGGCGCATAGCGGAGCAGGGTCCTGATCTGCTCGATCTTCTCCTCGGGGATCCTGCGCGCCGGATCGTAGGCTTTGCAGGTGCGGCGGGAAAGCGCGAGTCGGGCGATGTCCATGGGAGTCTCCGGAAAATCGGTCCAGCGGCGGATGATAACGTGGCCGCAGCGGCCGGACGGGCCTCACGTCCCCCAAACTCAGCCGTCGTAACACGCCGGCGGGCGACGCCGGTGGCCAATTTCCCTGCCCTGCCCCATACTGCACGGCATGACCGATGGCGAACGGCTGGTTTTCCGCGCGCGCGGCCTGACCAAGGTCTACCGCATGGGCGAGGTCGAGGTGCCGGCCCTGCGCGGCATCGATCTCGACCTCTTCGCGGGCGAGCTGGTCGTCCTGCTCGGCCCATCGGGCAGCGGCAAATCGACTTTGCTCAACATCCTCGGCGGGCTCGACACGCCGACCTCGGGCGAGGTCTTCTATCTCGACCGCAAGCTCACCGAGGCAGACGAACGGGAGCTGACCCGTTTCCGCCGCGACCACGTCGGCTTCGTCTTCCAGTTCTACAACCTGATCCCGAGCCTGACGGCGCGCGAGAACGTCGCCGTGGTCACCGAGATCGCCAGGGCGCCGATGCGCCCCGAGGAGGCGCTGGCGCTCGTCGGTCTCGGCGAGCGGCTCGACCACTTCCCGGCGCAACTGTCGGGCGGCGAGCAGCAGCGCGTCGCCATCGCCCGCGCCATCGCCAAGAACCCGGCGGTGCTGCTCTGCGACGAGCCGACCGGCGCGCTCGACTCGCAGACCGGCGTCGTCGTGCTCGAAGCGCTGGAGAAGGTCAATCGCGAACTCGGCACGCTGACCGTGCTGATCACCCATAACGTCGGCATCGCCGGCATGGCCGACCGGATCGTGCGCCTTTCCGACGGCCACATCGCCGAGACGCGCGCCAACCCGCTCAAAAGGCCGGCACGCGAGCTGAGCTGGTGAGGGGCGCCGGACGATGATCACCGCGCTCGCCCCGCTCGACCGCAAACTCTTGCGCGACCTCTGGCACATGCGCGGGCAGGTGCTGGCGATCGCCGCGGTGATCATGGGCGGCGTCGCCACGTTGGTGATGTCGCTGTCGACCTACGACTCGCTGACGGTCACGCGCGACCGCTTCTATGCCGACTACCGCTTCGCCGAGGTCTTCGCGCTCGTGAAGCGCGCGCCCGAGCCGGTCGCCGACCGGCTGCGCGAGATCCCCGGCATCGACGTGCTGGAAACCCGCGTCCGCGCCGGCGTCAAGCTCGAAATCGAAGGCTTCGGCGATCCGGTCACCGGCCTGCTGCTCTCAGTGCCCGACGGCGGCGAGCCCCGGCTCAATGCCCTGCACCTCAAGCGCGGCCGCATGGTCGAGCCCTACAGCGGCGACGAGGTGGTCGTCTCCGACACGCTCGCCGACGCCCACCGGCTGGAACCCGGCGACCGCATCGCCGCGATCGTCAATGGCAAGCGCAAGTCGCTCGTCGTGGCCGGTGTCGCCGTGTCGCCCGAATACGTCTACCAGATCGCGCCGGGCGCGATGTTCCCGGACTTCAAGCGCTACGGCGTGCTCTGGATGGGGCGCCACGCGCTCGCCGCCGCCTACGACATGGAGGGCGCCTTCAACAGCGTGAGCATGACGCTCGAGCGCGGCGCCGACGCGCAGGCGGTCATCGACCGCGTAGACGCCGTGCTCGGCACCTGGGGCGGCACCGGCGCCTACGCGCGCCGCGACCAGTTCTCGAACCGCTTCCTCTCCGAGGAACTCAAGCAGCTCCAGACCACGGCGACGATCTTCCCGGCAATTTTCCTCGGCGTCGCCGCCTTCCTGCTCAACGTCGTCATCACGCGCCTCGTCGCGCTGCAGCGCGACCAGATCGCCATCCTCAAGGCCTTCGGCTACACCGACGCGGCCGTCGGCGCGCACTTCGTCAAGTTCGTGCTCGTCGTCGTCGCCCTCGGCGTCGCCGCCGGCACGGGGCTCGGCGCCTGGTTCGGCCGCTGGCTCGCCGACGTCTATCAGGAGACCACCTTCCGCTTCCCCTACCTCGATTACGTGCTCCGGCCCGGCACGGTGATGGTCTCGCTCGCGGTCAGCGCGGCGGCCGCGGTCGGCGGCACGCTGTTCGCGGTGGCCCGCGCCGTGCGCCTGGCGCCGGCGGAAGGCATGCGCCCGGAGACGCCGGCCGTCTATCGCGCCACCGTCGTCGAGCGTCTCGGCCTGCAGCGCTGGCTCGCCGCGCCGACGCGCATGATCGTCCGCCACATCGACCGGCGGCCGCTCAAGTCGCTGCTGACGGTGCTCGGTATCGCCTGCGCCTGCGGCCTGGTGATGGTCGGCAACTACCAGAAGGGCGCGATCGACTTCATGGTCGACGTGCAGTTCCGCCAGGCCGCGCGCGAGGACCTCGCGCTCACCTTCATCGAGCCGACCTCGGCCCGCGTGCTCCACGAAATCGCCGCCCTGCCCGGCGTGATGCACGTCGAGGGTTTCCGCGACGTGCCGGCGATCCTGCGCTTCGAGAACCGCAGCCACCGCCACGCCGTCTACGGCATCCAGCCCGAAGGGACGCTCCACCGCTCGCTCGACCGCAGCCTCAAGCCCGTGCGCGTGCCGGCCGGCGGCGTGGTGCTGACCGACCACCTCGCCAACGAGATCCTGCACGTCAAGCCGGGCGACCTGCTCACCGTGGAGATCCTCCAGGGACGGCGGCGCACCGTCGAGGTGCCCGTGCTCGGCATCACCCAGCAGTACCTCGGCGTCTCGGCCTACATGCAGCAGGAATCGCTCAACGAACTGCTGCGCGAGGGCGACGTGGTCACCGGCGCCTACCTGTCCATCGAGCCGGGCGCCGAGCAGGCCGTCTATGCCGAACTGCACGAGCGGCCGCGCGTGCTCGGCATGGTCGCCAATGCCGCGGCGATCCGCAGCTTCTACGCGACGATCGGCGAGTTCGTGCTCTTCTACAACATGGTGGCGACGCTCCTGGCCGGCGCGATCGGCTTCGGCGTGGTCTACAACAGCGCCCGCATCGCCCTCTCGGAAAACAGCCGCGAACTCGCCAGCCTGCGCGTGCTCGGCTTCACGCGCGGCGAGATCGCCTATATCCTGCTCGGCGAACTGGGGGCGCTGACGCTCGCGGCGATTCCGGTGGGTATGGCGGTCGGCGTGGGGCTGGTTGGCATCCTCGTGCAGGCGTTCAAGAGCGAGCTCTACCGCCTGCCGCTGACGCTCGAGCCGGCCAACTACGCCGGCGGCGCGCTGGTGGTGGTCGTCTCCGCGCTGCTCACCGGCCTGCTGGTCTGGCGCAAGCTCGGCAGGCTGGACCTGATCGCGGTGCTGAAGACCCGGGAATAGCAAAGGACGGACATCATGCGCACGCGCGCACGCATCGGCTTCATCCTCCTCGCCATCCTCATCGCCGGTGGTCTCGTGCTGGGTTTCCTGCCCCGCGCGGTGCCGGTCGACACCGTCGCCGTGGCCCGGGGGCCGTTGCAGGTGACCGTCGAGGAGGAAGGCCGGACGCGCGTGCGCGAGCGCTACGTGATCTCCGCGCCGGTGGCGGGCCATGTCCGCCGCATCGGCCACAAGGTCGGCGACGCGCTCGAGGCCGGGCAGACGGTCGCCGTGATCGAGCCCGCGCGCGCGAGCGCGCTGGATGCCCGCGCGCGGGCGCAGGCCGAGGCCGCGCTGCGCGCGGCCGAGGCCGTCGCCGCCGCCGCTCTGGAAAAGGCGCGGGCGGCCGCAGCGGCGTTCGACGTCGCCCGGCAGGAGCTCGAGCGCGCCGAGGCGCTGCGCACGTCGAACTTCGTTTCCGGACAGGCGCTCGACAAGGCGCGGGCCGAGTTCGAGCGCAGCCGCGCGGCCAAGGCCGCGGCCGGGCACGAGGTCGTCGCGGCGAAGTTCGAGCTCGAGCGCGCGCGGGCCGCGCTCTCTTTCGCCGCCGCGGCCGGCGGCGGCGGGACGCTCGCCGTGCGCGCGCCGGTCGCCGCCCGCGTGCTCAAGGTCCTGCGCGAGAGCGAAGGCACCGTCCAGCCCGGCACGCCGCTCGTCGAGGTCGGCGATCCGCAGTCGCTGGAAGTCGAGGTCGAAGTCCTCTCGACCCAGGCGGTGAAGATCGCGCCGGGCGCCCGCGTCGTCTTCGACCGCTGGGGCGGCGAGAGGACGCTCGAAGGCAAGGTCCGCATCGTCGAGCCGACCGCGTTCACCAAGATCTCCGCGCTCGGCGTCGAAGAGCAGCGTGTGCGCGTGATCGCCGACTTCGTTTCACCCCCGGAAGAGTGGCGGCGCATCGGCGACGGCTACCGTGTCGAGGCGCGCTTCGTCGTCTGGGAAGGCGCCGATGTGCTGCAGGTTCCGGCGAGCGCGCTGTTCCGCCACAACCACGGCTGGGCGGTGTTCGTCGTCGAAGGGGGCCGCGCCCGGCTGCGGCCCATCCGGACGGGCCAGCGCTCCGGCCTGGCGGTCCAGGTGATCTCGGGGCTCGATGCCGGCGAGATGATCATCGTCCGCCCAGACGACCGGATCGATGACGGCCGGCGCGTGAAGCCGCGCGAGTAGGTCCCGCCGACTCATGGCGATACGACCCGACTACCCAGACTGGCGCGACGCACGGGGGCTTTCGCAGGCCGAGGCGGAGACCCGGCTACGCACGGAGGGCTATAACGAACTTCCGGGCAGCCGACATCGGTCTCTGGCCGCCATCGCGCTCGGGGTCGTCCGCGAGCCGATGTTTTTGCTCCTGATTGCCGCGGCTGCAATCTATTTCCTGCTCGGAGATCTCGGCGAAGCGGGGATCCTGCTGTGTTCCGTGCTGGTGATGATCGCGATCACGGTTTACCAGGAACAGCGCACCGAGCGGGTGCTCGAGGCCTTGCGCGACCTGACCAGCCCGCGCGCCCTCGTCGTCCGCGACGGAGAACAGCGGCGCATCCCCGGCCGCGAAGTCGTGCGCGGCGACATCATCGTCCTCGCCGAGGGCGACCGGGTGCCGGCCGACGCCGCAGTGCTGTCCCAGCGCAACCTGCAGGTCGACGAATCGCTGCTCACCGGCGAATCGGCTCCGGTCAGCAAAACGGTCCGGAATGGAAGCGATTTACGCGGCCGACGGGGCGGCGAAGGGACACCTTGGGTGTTTTCGGGCACCTTGGTGGTTCAAGGAGTGGCGATCGTCGAAGCGGTTGCCACCGGCGCAGACAGCGAGATCGGCCGCATCGGCCGCGTGTTGCAGCAGCTCGCGCCGGAGGCGACACCCTTGCAGCGCCAGTCCCGGCGACTGGTGCGGATCATGGCCGCTCTCGGCCTGGGGCTGTGCGCCCTGCTGTTCATGCTCTTCGGCCTCTGGCGCGGTGACTGGGTCGCCGCGGCGCTCGCGGGCATCACCCTGGCCATGTCAGCGCTGCCGGAGGAGATCCCGGTCGTGCTGACGGTGTTCATGGCGCTCGGGGCCTGGCGCATCTCCAGACGACGCGTCTTGACCCGGCGCATGCCGGCCATCGAAACGCTCGGTGCGGCCACCGTGCTTTGCGTCGACAAGACGGGCACGCTGACCGAGAACCGGATGGCGGTGCATACCCTCGTTGCCGGCGGCGAGGTGTTTCGCGTCCCCCCTGAAGGCGATGCCGAACCGCTGCCGGAGGCCTTCCACGAACTGCTCGAATTCGGCATCCTCGCCAGCGAGGTCGATCCATTCGACCCGATGGAGCGGGCGATGCGCGCGCTCGGACAGCGCTATCTCGCCGACACCGAGCATCTGCACGCCGACTGGGCGCTCGCCCACGACTACCCCGTCACCCGCGACATGCGCGCCGTCACCCACGCCTGGCGCTCCACGCGCAGCGACGAATTCATCGTCGCGGCAAAAGGCGCCCCCGAGGCCATCGCCGACCTCTGCCACCTGGATGCCGAACGATCCGAAGCCCTGGCCCGGCAGGTCGAGGAACTCTCGGCGCAAGGCTTGCGCGTGCTCGGCGTCGCAGCCGCACGCTTCCGCGGGCGCGAGTGGCCGGTCATCCAACACGATTTCGACTTCCGCCTGCTCGGGCTCATCGCACTCGCCGACCCGCTGCGGCCGGCAGTTCCGGCCGCCATCGCCGAGTGCAAGTCCGCGGGAATCCGCGTGGTGATGATCACCGGCGATTACCCGGGCACCGCCCTCGCCATCGCGCGGGAAGCGGGGCTCGAGCCCGGCGAAGTGATGACCGGCGCGGAGCTGGAAAGACTGGGCGAAGCGGAGCTGCGCGACCGGATCAGGCGAACCAACGTCTTCGCCCGGGTGGTTCCCGACCAGAAGCTCAAGCTCGTCAACGCCCTGAAAGCCAACGGCGAGGTGGTCGCGATGACCGGCGACGGCGTCAACGACGCGCCCGCACTCAAGGCGGCGCACATCGGCATCGCCATGGGCGGGCGCGGCACCGACGTCGCCCGCGAGGCGGCCTCGCTGGTGCTGCTCGACGACGACTTCGCCTCCATCGTCCATGCCGTGCATCTGGGCCGCCGCATCTACGACAACCTCAAGAAGGCGCTGGCCTACATCCTGGCGATCCACGTGCCGATCGTCGGCATGTCGCTGCTGCCAGTGTTCTTCGGCTGGCCGCTGATCTTCTTCCCGGTGCACATCGCCTTTCTCGAGTTCATCATCGATCCGGCCTGTTCGATCGTCTTCGAGGCGGAGGGTGCAGAGCCCGATGCCATGCGTCGTCCGCCGCGCCGTCCGGACGAGCCGCTCTACACGGGCTGGAACGTCGGCCTGAGTCTGCTTCAGGGACTCGGCGTCCTGGTTCTCTCCATCGCCATGTTCGCCATCGCGCTCGACCGGGGCCTCGACGAAGGCGCAGCACGGGCACTGACTTTCACGACCCTGGTCGTGGCCAACATCGCACTGATCTTCGCCAACCGTAGCTGGGAGCGCACCATCCTCGCGTCGCTCGGCAGCCCGAATCGCTCGCTGTGGTGGATCAGTGGCGGCGCCGCACTGTGCCTCGCGCTGGTGCTCACCGTGCCACCGCTGCGCGATCTTTTCCACTTCGCACCGGTGGGCGGCATGGATCTGCTCGTCGCCATCGCCGCCGGTCTTGCCGGCATCGCCTGGTTCGAGCTGTTCAAACTGTTCAAGCGGGCCAGCCGGCCTCGGCCGGCATGACCATCACCCCCCCGCCACGGGCGGCCAGATCGCGAGCGTTTCGCCGTCCCGGAGCGCGCGTGTGGCGCGCGCTTCGGCCGGGACGAAGTTGCCGTCGATCAGCACCAGCTTGCACGACGCCCGCGGCAGCGCGAAGCGTTCGATCACATCCTGGACCGTGGTGCCCTCGTCGAGGTCGAGCACGAGCGCGTTGGTTATCCGCGCCTCGGCCGGCAGATGGTCGGCGAGCGAGGCGAAGAGTTTCAGCGTCACCTTCACGCTGCCGCTCCGCCCGTCCTCACGCCGCCTTCTGCGCGGTGGCGAGATAGGCCGCCACGAAGGCCGTCGGATCGGCGAGCAGGCGATCCTTCCATAACCCCAGCCGGGCGCGGGTCTGGATCAGGCCGCGCAGCGCACCGACGTGTTCGGCCCAGCCAATGGCGGTCGCGCCGATCAGCACGTCGTCCTTGAACTGGAGCGAGAGGTAACGCCAGGTCGTCTCATCGGCGAGCTCCACGCCGCTGCCGCCCTCTTCCGCCTTCGCCCCCCACCACTGACCGAACGAGGTCGAGATGAGGCCGAGCGTGTCGAGCACGTTGATCGCCAGGCTGCCCTGCGAAACGGCCGTATCGCCTGCCATGTTGTGCGCGGCGATGCGGGCCTGGTCCGCCGCGTTGGGCTGGATGGCATTGAGTTCCGGCATTCCCGAGTGGAAGCCGGCGGCCTCGGTGACATCCCCGGCGGCATAGACGTCGGCGACCGAGGTTCGCATGTGCGCGTCGACGCGGATGCCACGCCCCGTCTCGATGCCACTGCCTTCGAGGAAGCCGATGTTCGGCCGCACGCCGGCGGCGCAGATGACGAAGTCGACTTCTTCCGGCGTGTTACCACGGCTGAGTTTCACCGAGAGCGCGCCGCCCCGGTGCTCGATCGCGGTCACCGCCGAGCCCAGATGCACGCGGACGCCCTGCGCCTCGACCCAGCGCCGGATCATGTCGCCGGCCCGCTTCGTCATCATGCGCGGGACCATGCGGTCACCCATCTCGACGACGGTGATCTTCGCTCCCCGCGCGGCCAGCGCCTCCATGATGATGCAGCCGATGAAGCCGGCACCGAGCTGGAGCACCCGGGCGCCCGGCCCCACCTTTGCAGCGATGGCGCGCGCATCTTCGAGTGTCCAACAGGTGCGCACCTCGGGCAGATCCATGCCCGGCACGTCGGGCCGGACCGGCCGCGAGCCGGTGGCGACGAGCAGCCGGCCGTAAGCTCGACGGCTGCCATCGGCGAGCAGGATCTCCTTCGCCGCGGAATCGATGCGCGTCACGCGGCCCTCCACGAGCTCGATGCGCTGTCTCGTCCAGTGGTCCGTGTCCTTACGCAACCAGGTGCCCTCTTCGGCGATCCTGCCCTGGAGGAAATAGGGAATCGCCATGCGCGAGTACGGCGGTTCCGGCTCCTCGCCGATCAGGACGATCCCGGCCTGCGGTTGCAGCCGGCGCAGTGTCTCGGCGGCGACGACCCCCGCCGGGCCGTTGCCGATGATGACGTGTCTCATGGGCCACCTCGAAACGAAAACGGGGACTGGCGCCGCCAGTCCCCGCGTGCAGGCTACAGCCCCAGCCGCGCGAGCGTTTCCCTCGTCGGCCGGCCCTCGGCGTCCCAGCCGCGGACCTGGTAGTACTCGGGCCGCATCTTGTCGATGCCGTTGACCAGCCCCTTGGCCGGGCCCGTCTTCGCCGGTTCGGTCTTCAGCCGCGGCGGCAGGTCGTCGTCCCTGGCCGTGAAGCCGGCCGCGAGATTGAACTGGCGCTCCATGTTCCAGATCCGCTCGCCGACCTCGTTGAGCTTTTCGAGGCTCCAGTCGCCCTCGCAGGCCGCGGCGATCTGCGGCTGGATGTCGGCAAGGGTCCAGGCGAAGGAGGTGAAGATGCACAGTCCCGACGAATCGAACACCGCGGTGGCGTCCTGGAAGGCCTTGACGAGTTCCGCCTTGCCGTCGGTGACCAGCGGATCGGTCTTGACCGGGATGCCGAGCACCTCGGAGGCGACCGTGTAGCTCCGGAGGTGGCAGGCTCCGCGGTTCGAGGTCGCGTAGGTGAGGCCCATGCCCTGGATGCCGCGCGAATCGTAGGCCGGGAACTCCTGCTTCTTCACCGACATCGACAGTTCCGGCCGGCCGTACTTCGCGCACAGCCGCGCCGAGCCCTGGCCGAGTTCCTTGCCGAACCCTTCACCCTTGGCGGTCATCACGGCGAGATCGCAAAGCGCCTTCGCCGAGCCGAAGGGCGCCTCCATGCCGATGTCCTCCTTCTTGAGGATGCCGAGCTCGAAGAGCTCCATCGCCGCGCCGACGGTGGCGCCGAAGGAGATCGGATCCATGCCGTCCTCGTTGCAGATCATGTTGGCGAACTGCAGGGCTTCGAGGTCGCCGACGCCGTTGGCGGCGCCGAGCGCCCAGGCCGCCTCGTACTCGAGACCGCCGGAGGCGCCCCAGTACTCGGGCTTGTTCACCACGGAGAAGTGCGTCTCGTCGATCTTCGAGACGCGGCCGCAGGCGATGGTGCAGCCGAAGCAGGCGGCGTTGGCGATGAGGTGCGGCTTGCCGTCGCTCGCGCGCTTCTCGCGCATGGCCTCAGCCGAGATCTTGCGCGCATCCTCGAACTGCACGTCGCGGTGGTTGCGCGTGGGCAGCGCGCCGATCTCGTTGATCACGTTCATCAGCACCTGGGTGCCGTAGGTCGGCAGGCCCTGACCGGTGACCGCGTTCTCGGCAAGCACCTTCTTGCCCGCGGCGGTGGCGGCGAGAAAGGCCTTGGGATCCTTGATTCCGCCCACACCGAGGGTGCCGCGCACCGCGACGGCCTTGAGGTTCTTGGAGCCCATCACGGTGCCCACGCCGGACCGGCCGGCGGCGCGGTGCAGGTCGTTGACGATGCAGGCGTAGAGCACGCCGTTCTCGCCGGCGCGGCCGATCGAGGAGACGCGGATCTGCGGATCCTGGTGCGTCTTCTTGATGATCTCCTCGGTCTGCCAGGTGGTCTTGCCCCAGAGGTGGGCGGCGTCGCGCAGCTCGGCCTTCCCGTTCTCGATCCAGAGGTAGACGGGCTTCGGCGATTTGCCTTCGAAGATGATCATGTCCCAGCCGGCGAACTTGAGCTCGGCGCCGAAGAAGCCGCCCGAGTTCGAACAGGCGATCGCGCCGGTGAGCGCGCCCTTGGTCACGACCGAATAGCGGCCGCCGGTCGAGGCCGGCGTGCCGGTGAGCGGCCCGGTGGTCATGATCAGCTTGTTTTCCGGCGACAGCGGGTCGACCTTCGGATCGACTTCCGAGACGAAATACTTGGTCGCCAGCCCGCGCTGGCCGAGATACTGTTGCGCCCAGTCCATGTTGAGCGGCTCGGCCTTGCAGGTGCCACGGGTGAGATCGACGCGCAGGATCTTGCGGGTCCATGCCATGGTGTCTTCCTCCTTCGCTCAGGCGGCAACGCGCGCCGCGGTGTCGGTGCGGCCGGCCCAGGCGCGCATCTTGTCGAGACCGGTCCAGTCGGCATCGACGTAGGTGATCGCGCCGGTGGGGCAGGCGGCGGCGCAGGCGGGCTCGCCCCCGCACAGGTCGCATTTCTGCACCTTGCCGGTCTCGGCGACGTAATTGATCGTGCCGAACGGGCAGGCGATCGTGCACACCTTGCAGCCGACGCAGGTGGCCTCATTCACCACCTTGGCGCCGGTGGCGGCGTCGATGCGGATCGCATCGACCGGGCAGGCGTTCATGCACCAGGCGTCCGCACACTGCGTGCAGGTGTAGGGCACCTTGCGGCCTTCGTGCTCGAAGTTGAATACCTTGATGCGCGAGCGGGAAGGATTGAACACCCCGTAGTTTTCATAGGAACACGCCATTTCGCACTGCAGGCAGCCGGTGCATTTGTTGGCGTCGATGTGCAGCGATTTCTGCATGTGACTTCTCCTCTGTTTGTTGTTGTGATGCGGATCAGCCTAGCACAGGTAAATGTCGGCTTCAATGCGACCCGCGTCCAAATAAAATAGTGTGCCGGAAGCGCGCCGGCGCGTGGGCCGAAACGGCAGAGCCGGCGACGATCAGCCAGAACAGGATCGGCTGCATTGCCGCATCGGCGGCCATCCAGGCGACGAGGACGAGCTTGAACAGCACGGCGATGCCGGAGGCCTCGCGCAGATGCTGCGGTTTACGCCAGATGTCGAGTGCGAACATCGCGAAGCCGGTGGCCGCCACGGCAAAGGCGGCCTCCATGCTCGCCCGCGGAGCACCCAGCAATGCGGCGCCGAGCAGGATCACGGCGCACAGATGCAGCCCGCGCAGGATCACGTTGATCCAGCGCAGCCACCCATCGAAGAGAGTCATCGGTGTGCGGTTCATGTGCGCATGATAGCCGTGCAACCGTAGCTGCAGTGCCGTTCCGTCAGCGCCGACTTTCTTCGGAGTGGCCCGTAGGCGATAATCGCGGCCCCATTCCGTCAGTGAAATGCAATGACCATCCAGTGGTTTCCCGGCCATATGAATTCGGCGCGCAAGAAAGCCGCCGAGACCATGGCGCGCATCGACGTCGTCATCGAGGTGTGTGATGCGCGCTGCCCCGAAGCGAGCAGCAACCCGATGATCCGAGAACTGCGGCTCGCGCGACAGCGCCCCTGTCTCAAGCTGCTCAACAAGGCCGACCTCGCCGACCCTGCCGTGACGGCGGCCTGGCTCGCCCATTACGAGCAGCAGCCGGGCGTGAAGGCCGTCGCCATTTCCTGCAAGAAGCCGGGCGATGCCGCGAGGGTGCCTTCCTTGTGCCGCCGGCTCGCTCCGCATCGCAACGACTTCACCAAGCCGCTGCGCATGCTGATCATGGGCATTCCCAATGTCGGCAAATCGACGCTGATGAACGCGCTCCTCAAACGCCGTATCGCCGCGGTCGGCGACGAACCGGCGGTGACCAAGCAGCAGCAGAGCTTCGATCTCGGCCCCGGCATGACGATCACCGATACGCCGGGCCTGATGTGGCCGAAGATCGAGCACGACAGCGATGGCTTCATGCTCGCCGCCTGCCATGCGATCGGCCGCAACGCGGTGATCGAAGAAGAAGTGGCCGAATTCCTCGCCGGCATCCTGCTGGCGCGCTATCCGGCGCTGCTCGCCGCTCGCTATGGCATCGACATCGCCGGCATGGATGCAGTCGGCCTCGTCGAGGCGGTCGGCAAGAAACGCGGCTGTCTGCGCGGCGGTGCGCTCGATCTGGAAAAAGCCGCGATGGTCTTGCTCACCGATTTCCGATCGGGTGCTTTGGGACGAATCAGCCTCGAAACGCCGGAAAGTCGCGCCGCGATGCTCGCCGCCGCCAAGGAGACCGCCTGATGGAAGACCGCATCACCGAACTCGAAGTCAAGCTCGCCTTCGCCGAAGACCTGCTCGAAACGCTCAACACCACCGTGTTCCGCCAGCAGGAACGCATCGATCAGCTCGAACGCCAAGTACGTGAGCTGCGCCAGCTCGTCCTGCAGGCGATTCCAGTCGAGCAGCGCAGCCTGCGCGACGAAATTCCACCGCACTACTAAGGGGTACCGTCCCGCCAGCGCCGACTTTTACAGATTGGCCGCGAAGCGGCACGAGTCAATGTGGGCCTGTGTGGCCCGCAATGACTCGTTGTAGCTCCCTCTCTCACCCCGGATAGCTACAATCCCGCACGTGGTGCGCGCGACGGTCGCGGCGGTTGTAGCTCCCTCTCTCACCCCGGATAGCTACAATCCCGCGAAGGATTTCGAGAAGCTCGGCATCGGTTGTCGCTCCCTCTCTCACCCCGGATAGCTACAATCACGCCACCGCTCCTGCGGCACGCCGTAGTGGTTGTAGCTCCCTCTCTCACCCCGGATAGCTACAATCGGGAGGAAGCGGCGCTGGAACGGCTGGAGGGTTGTAGCTCCCTCTCTCACCCCGGATAGCTACAATCAACGAGCTGGCTGGTGCCCTGCTGTGCGAGGTTGTAGCTCCCTCTCTCACCCCGGATAGCTACAATCAGCATTGGGGGGTCAAGTCCAAAATCTGCTGTAAATTCTCTTCGATCCAGTCAATGACGAACGGTTTTCAGCTGGCGAGGGCAACAACGTTGTTGCCCTCGCCAGCGGCGGCGCGGGAAGCCGCCCACTCCTTGAATTCATCCATAT
>CAZGYD010000080.1:0-30689 GCA_964530115.1 uncultured Rhodocyclaceae bacterium
GTAGCGCCCTGGCCGCCGCCACCACCGGCGGCCAGGGCGCTACCGGCAGCGAAGATCGCGGAAACCATCAGGGCGAGGATCCTGGAACTTTTCATGATCGACTCCTTTGAAAGGGAACGTGACGACTCAGCGCCCGCGACCACCGCCGGCGCCACCGCCCGACCGGCCGCCGAAACCACCTCCGAATCCGCCCCCGTAGCCGCCCCCGGGGCCGCCGAAGCCGCCCGGAGCGGACATGCCGCCTTGGCGGGCTTCGAAACCGGTTCCGTAGGGCGCCAGGGTTTCCGGACGCGAAGGGCCTTCAGAGGCATCGCGCCGGGCGTCCCCGGGGTCGTCCGCCGGCGCCTGCTTGCGGAGATTCCGTTCCAGCTGCGGATCGGTTCCGGGCAGGGGCCTGGAGGGCGCGATGGCTTCGCGCGGCAACGAAAGATTGAGAGGACGCCGCCCGGCCTCTTCGCCCGCCGGCCGCCCCTCCGTCTGCGCCGCGACCGGCGCGCAGAGGGCGAAACAGCCAGCGAGGAGGGTGAAGCAGGTGCGGCGTTTCATGATGACGTTCAAAACCTTTCGTTGTCGGGTGTTGCCATCTTCGGTGCTCCGGGTAACCATGCCATGTCCGGAGGGACTCCGTCCGTTTCCGTTTGTATCGGTGGCGACGTCCCGCGTTTCCGAAGCGCTAGACTTGCTGCATGGACAGTCTGCATTCTCCCAAGGTTCTCGTCGTCGATGACGATCCCGCGTTGTGCGAGTTGTTGTCGGATTATCTCGGCGGCAACGGCTTCGCCGTGACGACGGCCGGCGATGGCGCGGCGATGCGGCGGGAACTCGCGCGCGGCATGCCGGATGCGATCGTGCTCGACCTGATGCTGCCCGGGGAGGACGGACTCACGCTCGCCCGCGAGCTGCGCGCCCGCTCGAACGTGCCGATCCTCATGCTCTCCGCGCGCGGCGAGGAGATCGATCGCGTCGTCGGCCTCGAGGTGGGTGCCGACGATTATCTGGCCAAGCCGTTCAGCCCACGCGAGCTGCTCGCCCGCCTGCGCGCGCTCCTGCGCCGGGCGCAGCCGGCCGCGCCGGCCGGGCAGGCGGCGCCGATGCCCGCCTTTGGTCCCTACGTGCTCGATACCGAGGCACGCCGGCTGCTTCGCGACGGCGTCGAGGTGAAGCTCACCGGCGCCGAGTTCGATCTGCTCCGGCTCTTCGTCGAGCGGCCGAACCGTGTGCTCTCGCGCGACTTTCTCGTCGATGCGCTCAAGGGCTACGACCGCGACCCGTTCGATCGCAGCATCGACATCCGCGTCACCCGCCTGCGGCGCAAGATCGAGCCCGATCCGGCGGCGCCCGTCTATGTCCGCACCGTGCGCGGCGAGGGCTATCTCTTCAATCCGCGCGGCGAGAAGAGCGAATGACGGGCCAGCGGGAGGCGCCGGGGCTTGCGCGCCAGTACGCGATCCTGCTCGCCGTCGCCTTCATCGCCTTCGAGCTGCTGATGGCCGCGGTGGTGGTGCAGTTGCTCATGCTGCCGATGGCACGGCGCGCCGCCGCCGACCTCGCGGGCCTGATGGTGCTCTCGGCGCAGACCTGGAGCGAGCTGCCGCCGCAGACGCGGCCCGCCTTCGAGATCGAGCTCTACCGCAATCATCTGCTGGCCCTGCGCGCCGAGCCGCCCGCGATCGGGCAGGATCCGTTGCACGGGCCCTACGTTTATTTCCTGGAGCGCGCGCTCGCGGAAAAGACGGGCGCCCGCCACCATCTGGCCGCCGAGACGATCGGTGGCCGGACCTGGTACTGGGCGGCACTGCCTTCGGGCGGCGGCACGATCTCGGTGGGCCTGCCGCACGACCGCGTCGGCACCCAGCCGCTCAGCGCCATGCTCATCGCGCTTTCCGGCGGCCTGGCGCTTGGGCTGGCGCTCGCGTTCTGGCTCGCGCGCCGGGCCGCCGAGCCGCTGGCGAGATTCGAGGCCGCCGCGGCCCAGGTCGGTCAGGGGCGCGTACCGGAGCTGCTGCCCGAGACCGGGCCGCGCGAGCTCGCAGCGCTCGCGCGCCGCTTCAACGCGATGGCCCGGCAGGTCCAGGAACTCCTCGCCGCGCGCACGACGCTCTTCGCCGGCGTCTCGCACGACCTGCGCACGCCGCTCGCGCGCATGCGCGTGGCGCTCGCGCTGCTCGAGGAGCGTCCCTCGCCGAAGGTGCTCGCGCAGCTCGAGCGCGACGTCGAGGAAATGGATCGCCTGATCGGCGACGTCCTCGATCTGGCGCGCGGCCTCAACCCGGAACCGGGGGTGGAGATCGCGCTCGCCGACGTGTTCGACGAGATCGCCGGCGCAAATTGTGAGGCTTTGCCTCATCCCTCGCTGGGCTCGGGACCGCCACTTCGTGGCGTCCTGCGCCCTTCGGGCTTGTCAGCCGTCGTAATACGCCAGCCGGACATCCGCCTGTGCGCCCCGCCGATGGCCCTGCGCCGCGCGCTCGGCAACCTGCTCGACAACGCGTTGCGCCACGCGGGCGAAGCGCCGGTCGAGCTCGTCGCCGAGCGTGCCGGCGATGACGTCCGCATCGGCGTGCTCGACCGTGGCCCGGGCATTCCGGACGATCGGCTGGAGACGGTCTTCGAACCCTTCGTCCGGCTCGACGCCGCACGCAGTCCGGCGAAGGGCGGCGCGGGGCTGGGCCTTGCCATCGTCCGCCAGCTGGCGCAGATGAACGGCTGGACCGTGGAACTCAAGCCCCGCGAGGGCGGCGGCCTGGAGGCGTGGCTGACGTTGCCGGCGGCCGGCGCGGCGTCGGCGCAGCAGACGTGAGCGGATGGCGTCGGCGGGCGCGCGTCTTCAGTCGCTGTGCCCGGCGTGGAACGGCCAGAGCTCGTGGGCGTCGAGCAGGACCCGGTAATAGGCCTCGCCGGCATCGAGCCGCGCCTGCGTCGCGGCGAGGCGGGCCTCGATCGCCTGCCGGCGGGCGATCTGCAGCTCCGCGAACTGGCCTTCGCCGAGACGGTAGGCGCGTTCCAGCAGCCGGGCGTTTTCCTCCATCCGGCCGGCGACGGCGTCGAGACGCTGCCAGTGCTCGAAGGCGGCTTCCGCCTGGGACAGGGTCCGGCCGATCTCCGTTTCGACCTTGATCCGTGTCTGCGCCTCCTGCGCGGCGGCGATGGCCGCCTCGCCGTGCGCGGCCCGGGCCGAGGCGCCGCGCGCGGCGCCGGGGAGCGGAACCGACAGCTGCACGCCGACGAGCCGTTCCTGCCCGTCGCGCTCGCGGCCGAGGCGCAGCCCCAGCGCGGGGTCGGGGATCCGCTCGTCGTCGGCCCGTCCCGCGGCGATCTGCTGGCGGCGGCTGGCGGCCCGGGCGAGGGCGAGCTCGTGGTTGTGCTCGAGCATCTTCTCGCGCCAGGCATCGAGGGGCGGCGTGAGGCGCGGCGGCTCGGCGGCGGCCGGCGGCTGCGCCGGCAGCGGCAGCCCGGGGAATTCGCGCCGCAGGGCGTCGGCGGCCTGGGCCTCGCGCAGGCGCGCCTGCGCGAGCTGGGCCTCGGCCTGGACGAGCTGCGCTTCGGCGAGCTGTGCCTCGATCCGTGCGGCGTCCCCCAGCGCGACGCGCTTGCCGACGGCCTGGTGCTGGGCGCGCAGCGTGTCGGTCTGGGCCCGCCAGTCGGCGACGGCGGCGGCCTCGCGCCGCCAGTCGAACCAGGCCTTGAGCAGCCGGCGCGCAGTCTCGTGCAGGGCTTCGCCATGGGCGTGGCGCGCCTCTTCGGCGGTCGCGGTACCGAGCGCCTCGTCGCGCGCGGCCTTGCCGGGCAGGCGGAACGGCCGTTCGATGCCGACGGCCGTCTCGCGGTAGCTGGTTTCTCCGGGAAGGTCGCGGCGGCGCTGGCCTTCGAGCTTGAGCGAAAACTCGTGCGGGCCGGCGACGATCGCTTCCCGCCGGGCTTCGCCGACGGCGATGCCGGCCTCGGCGGCACGCACGGCCGGATGGGCGTGGAGGGCACGCATCACGGCCTCGGCGGGCGGCAGATCGGGCGTGTCGCCCGCGTGGGCGGCGAGCGGCCAGAGGGCGAGCAGAAGCCAGCGCTTCATGAAAAGCTCCCGGATTCGATCACCGGCGACAGCCACCAGAAGAGTTCGGCGCCGCCGAGGTCTTCGCGCAGGTGGGCGACGAGGTCGCGGGCGTGCGCCGCCTCGATCAGGATTTCGATGCGCACGCGGTGGGCGCGGCCGCGCACTTCCTCCTCGACGCTCCCGAACGCGCCCGGGGCGCCGTGGCCGTCGGCCACGTGGGCCGTGAACGGGCCGACCCATTCCGGATGGGCGAGCAGATGGTCGATCACCTGCTCCTCGAGCGATTTCGGCAGGACGAGGGTAAGGCAGGCGTCGGTCTTCATGTCGGCTGGCCGAAGCGGCGGTAGAGGATGGGCAGCATGACGAGCGTGAGCAGGGTCGAGGTGATCAGCCCGCCGATGACGACGATGGCGAGCGGCTTCTGGATCTCCGAGCCGGGGCCGGTGGCGAAGAGCATCGGCACCAGACCGAAGGCGGCGATCGTCGCGGTCATCAGCACCGGCCGCAGGCGGCGCTTCGCCCCTTCGACGACGACGTGCTCGACGGGCAGCCCCGTCGCCGCGAGCTGGTTGAAGTGGTTCACGAGCACGAGGCCGTTGAGCACGGCGATGCCGAAAAGCGCGATGAAGCCGACCGAGGCCGGCACGGACAGATACTGGCCGGAGACGAGCAGGGCGAAGACGCCGCCCACGAGCGCGAAGGGGATGTTGAGGAAGACCAGCGCCGCCTGGCGCGCCGAGCCGAAGGTGGTGAACAGAAGGTGGAAGATCAGGCCGAGCGCGACCGGAACGACCAGCATGAGGCGCTTCGCCGCGCGCTGCTGGTTTTCGAACTGGCCGCCCCAGGCGAGGTGGTAGCCGCCCGGCAGCTTGACGTCCGCCGCCACGCGGCGCTTCGCCTCTTCGACGAAGCCGACCAGGTCGCGTCCCTGGACGTTGGCCTGGATCACGGCGAGCCGCGCGGCGTCCTGGTGCTCGATCTTCACCGGTCCGGCGACGCGCTTGAGGGCGGCGACCGCCGATAACGGCACCGATCCGCCCCCGGGCAGCGCCAGCTGCATGCCGGCGAACAGCGCCGGCGAGCGGCGCATGTCCTCTCCGCCCCGGATCATCAGCGGCGTGCGCCGCGTGCCCTCGATGACGAGGCCCGCCGGCTGCCCCTCGAGCTGGGCGCGCAGCGCCGCGGCGATGTCCTCGACGCGGAAGCCGAAGCGGCCCGCCGCCAGCCGGTCGATCTCGACCGTGTAGTACTGCACGCCTTCGTTCTTGACGGTCAGCACGTCCTGCGCGCCGTCGATCGTTTTGAGTACGGCGGTGATGTGCTCGGCGAGTTCGTTGAGCGTCGCCAGGTCGGGGCCGAACACCTTGACCGCGAGGTCGCCGCGCGTGCCGGTGAGCATTTCCGAGACGCGCATCTCGATCGGCTGCGTGAAGGCGATGTCCATGCCGGCGAAATCGGCCATCACCTTGCGGATCTCGTCGGTCAGCCATTCCTTGTCCGGCTGCCGCCATTCGCTGCGCGGCGCGAGGACGAGGAAGGTGTCGGTCTCGTTGAGCCCCATGGGGTCGAGACCGAGCTCGTCGGAGCCGGTGCGGGCGACGATGTTGCGGATCTCCGGGATCTTCTCCAAGAGCGCCCGCTGGACGGCGAGGTCGGTGTCGCGGCTCTGCTCGAGGCCGATCGAAGGCAGCTTGGCGAGCTGCATGAGGATGTCGCCCTCGTCCATCACCGGCATGAAGGTCTTGCCGAGCGCGAGGAAGGCGACGACGGTGACCGCCAGCAGGGCGAGCGCGGTGCTGACCACTTTCCTGGTGTTGGCCAAGGCCCAGTCGAGCACCGGCGCGTAGAGCCGCTGGGCCTGGCGCGCGAGCCAGGGCTCGTGCGCCGCTGCATGATCCTTGATGAGGAAGGAAGCGAGGACCGGGATCACCGTCAGCGACAGGAGCAGCGAGCCGGAGAGGGCGAAGACGATGGTCAGCGCGACGGGGGCGAACAGCTTGCCTTCGAGACCTTCCAGCGTCAGAAGCGGCAGGAAGACGATGACGATGATGGCGATGCCCGAGACGACCGGCGTGGTCACCTCGCGCACGGCGCGGTAGATGCGGTGCAGCCGGGGCATCGTCCCGCCGGCGCCCTGCGACGACTGAGTTTCGATGTTCTCGATGACGACCACGGCGGCGTCGACGAGCATGCCGATGGCGATCGCCAGTCCGCCGAGGCTCATCAGGTTGGCGGACATGCCGAACAGCCGCATCATGGCGAAGGTGACGAGGGCCGAAAGCGGCAGCACGGTGGCCACCGCGATCGCGGCGCGCAGGTTGCCGAGGAAGACCAGCAGCAGGACGAGGACGAGCGCGATGGCTTCGACGAGCGCCCTGGATACCGTGCCGATCGCGCGCTCGACCAGATCGCCGCGGTCGTAGAAGATCCGCGTGGTCACGCCCGGCGGCAGGCTGGGCTCGATTTCGGCGAGCCGCTTGCGCACGCTGTCGACGACCTGGCGCGCGTTGGCGCCGCGCAGGCCGAGGACGAGGCCCTCGACGGCCTCGCCGCGGCCGCCTTCGGTGACGAAGCCGTAGCGCGCGAGCGAGCCGATGCGCACCGTGGCCACGTCACCCAGCCGGGTGACGCTGCCGGCATCGTTCTTGACGACGATGGCGCGCAGGTCCTCGATCGACTTCGCCGCGCCATCGACGCGCACCAGCAACGATTCCTCGCCGTCACCGATGCGGCCGGCGCCGTCGTTGCGGTTGTTCGCCTCGAGCGCTGCACGCACGTCGTTGATGGTCAGCCCGCGCGCGCGCAGGGCCGTGAGCACCGGCGCGACCTCGAAGGTGCGAACGAAGCCGCCGAGGCTGTTCACGTCGGCCACGCCGGGCAGCGTGCGCAGCTGCGGGCGGATCACCCAGTCGAGCAGGCTGCGCTTCTCGTCGAGCGGAAGGTCGCCCTCGATCGTGAACATCAGCATCTCGCCGAGCGGCGTGGTGATTGGCGCGAGCCCGCCGTCGACGCCCGCCGGCAGGTCGCGCATCACGGCCGAGAGGCGCTCGGCGACCTGCTGCCGCGCCCAGTAGATGTCGGTGCCGTCCTCGAAGTCGAGCGTGATGTCGGCGATCGCGTATTTCGCCACCGAACGGAGGATGCGCTTCTTCGGGATGCCGAGCAGTTCGACCTCGATCGGCGTGACGATGCGCGTTTCCACTTCCTCGGGCGTCATGCCCGGCGCCTTGAGGATGATCTTGACCTGCGTCGAGGAAACGTCCGGGAAGGCATCGATCGGCAGCTCGCGGAAGGCCCAGCCGCCGGCGCCCACCAGGAGCAGGGCGCCGAGGATCACCAGGAGGCGCTGGGTCAGCGCGAACTGGACGAGGCGCTCGAACATCGCCTTACTGCCCGCCGCCGATGCCGAGCCAGGCAGCCTTGAGCGCGGCGATCCCGCGCACGACGATCCGGCTGTCGGCGGCGAGATCGCCAGCGATCAGCGACGACTTTTCGCTCTCGTCGAGGACGCGCACGGCGATGGGCCGGAAGCCCTCGGCGCTCTCGGCGAACACCCAGCTCTGTCCCTGGTGGCGGGTCAGCGCGGCGTTGGGCACGCGCCAGCCGACGTTCGCCCGGGCCGGTACGACCTCGACCTGGGTGTATTGGAAGGGTGCCAGGCAGCGGCTGCCCCTGGGCAGTTCGCCGCGCAGGAGCAGTGACTGGCTCGCCGGGTTCATCGCCGGCGCCACCAGCGTCAGCCGGCCCCGGGCGGCGCAGCCGGGAACGACGATGGCATCGCCGGCCGCGAGGCCGGCCGCCTGGGCCGCCGTCGCCTGGATCTCGATCCAGAGGCCGTCGATCCGGCCGAGCCGGAAGAGCGGTGCCGCCGCCTCGATCCGGCTGCCCGGTGACGCCGCGGCTTCCAGGACCACGCCGTAGAACGGGGCGCGCAGGGCGATGGTGCCGTCGAGCCCGGCCGTCGCGGCGGGCTCCGCCGCGCCGGCGAGGACGAGCGCCTGCCGCTTTTCCTGCCACTGGGCGCGGGCTTCGCGTTCGGCCGCCTCGGTCGCGGCGAGTCGGGCGGCGGCGATCAGGCCGTCGGCGAACAGCGCCCGGTCGCGCTCGAGCGTGTCGGCGGCGAGCCTGGCCTGGTCCCGCGCGCGCAGCGCCTCGCGTTGTAGTTCGAGCAGGGGCGCGCTCTGCAGCCGGGCCAGCAACTGGCCGCGCCGGACGGTCTCGCCATAGGCGACGCCGACATCGGTGAGCAGGCCGGCGAGTGGCGCGGCGATCACCTTGATGTCCCGCGGCGGCACCACCGCCTGGGCCGGCAGGCGGCGGCCGCTGCTGGCGGCGAAGCCGGAAAGCGGCTCGGTGGCGATGCCCATCGATTGCACCTGCGCCGGCGAGAGGCGAACCGGCGCGTCATCGGCGAGGGCTGCCGCGGCGAGCGGCAGCAGCAGGCAGGCGAGGAGTGATTTCATCATGGGGCGGATTATCGGCATGGCGGATTAAACGAGGCTTAAGGAAACGCTGAACCAATTGCTGCGCGGCGCTCGGAACCTCACCTGGCAACCAGTCATGTCTCGGTTCCAGTGCGCCAATCGCCTTGCGCCAGATCCCGCTCGCGGCTTTCTTCAGCGTTTCCCTCACGGGGCACAGGCGCCCCTCGCGGGCGGCGGGGGGACGGCCGGCCACCCTTTCATCGCCGCCGCAGGATACCCGAGCGGTAGGCCTCGGAGGCGGCCTCGTACCAGCTGACCGCCTCTTCGAGCAGTTCCTTGCCCCGTTCGTCCTTGGGCAATTCCTTGCCGGTGACCGGATCGACCAGCCGCCAGCGCCGTTGCGGGCGCAGTTCGACGAGGATGCCGTCCTCGAGGTAGCCGACCGTCTGGTAGTTGGCGAGAAAGGCGCGCTGATGTTTCGGACCCTCGCTGACGATGTCGTGGCCGAAGAACTTCGAGCGATAACTGAAACCGAGCAGCGCGAGCAGCGTCGGGCCGACGTCGATCTGCGAGGCGAGCGTATCGATGCGTTGCGCCGTGACATGGCCCGGCGCCCAGATGATCAGCGGAATCAGGAACTGCTCGACGGGCAGATCGGTCTTGCCGCGCCCGGATGCGGTATGGTCGGCGACGATGACGAACACGGTGTCGCGGAACCACGGCTTCGCGCGGGCGCGCTCGATGAAATCGCCGATCGCCCAGTCGGTGTATTTCACCGCGCCCTCGCGTCCCGTGCCCGAGGGAATGTCGATGCGGCCTTCCGGGTAGGTGAAGGGCCGGTGATTCGAGGTGGTCATGATGTGGGCGAAGAAGCGCTTACCCGCCGCGGCGCGCTTGTCGAGCTCGCCGAGCGCGAGGGTGAAGAGGTCTTCGTCGGCGACGCCCCAGATGTTCTCCATGTGGATCGCCTCCTTCGGGATCGACGTGCGGTCGATGACCGTGTAGCCGTTGCCGCCGAAGAAGGCGTTCATGTTGTCGAAGTAGCCGTAGCCGCCGTAGAGGTAGAGCGGCTCGTAGCCGCGCTCGGCGAAGACCTCGCCAAGCGTGAACAGGCGGTCGTTGTTCGGTCGCTTGACGATGGAGTTGCCGGGCGTCGGCGGAATCGAGAGGGTGATGGCTTCGAGCCCGCGCACGGTGCGCGTGCCGGTGGCATAGACGCGTGTGAACAGCATCCCCTCGCGGGCGAGCCGGTCGAGTGCGGGCGTCAGGTTCTGGGTGTTGCCGAACGCGGAAAGGAATTCGGCCGAGAGGCTCTCCACCGAGATCAGCACGACGTTCAGGCGCTTCTCCGGGCCGCGGCCGACGACGTCGCGTTCGACGGCGAGCGGCGATCCGGCGGCGAAGCGCTGCGGGCCCAGGTGTTCGAATTCCACGCGCAGGGCGCGATAGACACGCTCCATCGGCTCGGTGCGGTAGAACTGCGCGTAGTCGATCTCGTTGGTGCGGAAGGCGTGCCAGAACTCCCAGTGGCCGTTGCCGGCGAGCTGCACAGCCTGCGCGTGATCGCTGAACTCCTTGAAGCGGGCGTCGACCGCGAAGAAGGAAACGGCCGGCAGCGCGAGGAAGACCGCCAGCCGCGAAAGGCGGCCGCGCCAGGGCATGCCGGCCGGCTCCGCGGCGCGCCGGATGCGACGCCAGGCGAGCGCGAGCATGGCGATCGCGGCGACGCCGACGCCGGCGAACAGCGGCCGCAGGTCGTAGGATTCGCGGATGTTGCCGATCACCTCGCGGGTGTAGACGAGGTAGTCGACGGCGATGAAGTTGAAGCGCGAGGCGAACTCGTTCCAGAACACGAACTCGGAAACGCCGACGAAGGCCCAGACCGCGAAACTCAGCCCCGAGAGCACGCCGAGCGTTGCCAGCAGCGCGCGGCGCGAGCGCGGGCCGTCGGGCCAGAGCGCGGCGACGAGCGCGACGGGCAGCAGCCACCAGACGCCGGCGGCGAGATCGAAGAGCGCGCCGATGCCGGCGATCGGGATCAGCTGGCGCGGCGCCAGCAGCGACCAGTCGCCGTTGAACGCGAGCAGGCCGAGGCGGACGAGCCCGTTGAAAATCAGCCAGGCGGCGAGCACCACCCCGGCGATGCGGAAGCGGCCGACGAACAGGCGGAGCGACGGCTTCAAGCGTGTCTGCCCTTTTGCCAGAGCACGTCGCCGCCGCCGGCCGTCTTGTTGAGCCAGCGGCCGAGCACGAACAGCAGGTCGGAGAGACGGTTCAGGTACTGGCGCGCCGTGTCCGATACCTTTTCGACCTTGCCGAGCGCGACGACGGCGCGCTCCGCGCGCCGGCAGACCGTGCGTGCGAGGTGTGCGAGCGCGGCCGCGCGCGTGCCGCCGGGGAGGATGAATTCCTTGAGCGGCGACAGTTCGCCGTTGTAGCGCACGACGGCGGCTTCGAGCCGCGCCGGCTGTTCCGTGCGCAGATACTCGCCGCCGGGGACGGCGAGCTCGCCGCCGAGATCGAAGAGATCGTGCTGGATGCCGACGAGCAGTTCGCGCACCTCGTCCGGCATGTCCTCGCAGAGCAGCAGGCCGATGAGCGAGTTGAGTTCGTCGACGTCGCCGATCGCGGCGATGCGCAGCGAATCTTTGGAAACCCGCGAACCGTCGCCGAGGCCGGTGGTGCCGGCATCGCCGGTGCGGGTGACGATTTTCGTGAGTCGGTTGCCCATGGGGATACGTCAACTTGCGTATGGTGTTCGCCGGCACGCGGTTCTATGCTTCGAAACGGCTGCCGGGGCGCTAGTGTCTCACAGGAAGCGGAGAATGCACCCGGCCGGACGCGGCGCGGGGGTGCGCAATGGGTGTGGGCAGGACGATCTACGAATGTCTCATGGCGGGGTCGACCGCCTACGCGCGCTGGGACTACGAGGTGTCCATGGACATCATCCGCCACCGCCGCCGGCTGTTGCTACTGGCGGCGATGCTTCTGCCGGTCCTGCTGGTTTCGGCGGTCGAGGCCGCCGGGACGCCCATCCTCGGCGGCAAGTCGGCCTATGCGCCGTCTTTCTATTCGGCCGAGATTTTCCTGGTCGCCATCGCCATCGGCCTGGCGGCAGGCCTGATCACGGGGACCATCGGCGCCGGTGGCGGCTTCATCATCACGCCGGCGCTGATGGCGGTGGGCGTCAAGGGCATCATGGCCGTCGGCACCGACGTGTTCCACATCTTCGCCAAGGCCATCATGGGCACGGTGATGCACAACCGCCTCGGCAACGTCTCGTTCCGCCTCGCGATCGCCTTCCTCTGCGGCTCGGCGGCCGGCACCTTCATCGGCGGGGCCATCAACAAGGGCCTTTACGACGCCGATCCGCTGCTCTCGGAGCTATTCATCAGCGTGATGTATGCGCTGCTGCTCGGCTTCCTCGGCTTCTACGCTTCGATGGACCATTGGAAGGCCCACAAGTCCGGAAACATCGATCCGCACGGCGAGGAGGGCCCGGTCTGCGAAACCGGCGTGACTACGGCGCTGCAGCGGGTGCATCTTCCGCCGATGATCCGCTTCGATGAGCACCATGGCGGCGGACGGCGCATTTCCGGGGTGTTCGTGGCGCTTGGCGGCCTCATCGTCGGGACGTTGGCTGCCATACTCGGCGTCGGTGGCGGCTTCATCACCTTTCCGATGTTCGTCTACGTGTTCGGCGTTTCCGGTGCGACCACCGTGGGCACGGATATCCTGCAGATCATTTTCACGGCCGGCATCGCCGCCATCACCCAGTATGCGATCCACGGCTACGTCTTCTACACGCTGGCGATGGGCATGCTGGTCGGTTCGCTGATCGGCATCCAGGTCGGCGCCCTGACTACGACCACCGTGGATTGCCACCAGATCCGCGGCTTTTATGCGATCACCATCGTCGCCGGCTTCATCAACCGGGCCACGGTGCTGCCGAAGAAGCTGGTCGAGCTGGAATACGTCAACTGGCCGATGCCGCTGGTCGATGGCATCGAGTTCGTCGGCAACATCCTGTTCTGGATCGTGATCGCCATCTTCGCCCTCTGGGTGTTCGCCAAGTTCTTCGGCAACATGCGCGCCATGCGCTCGGAGGCTCGATCGTGATCGTCAAGCGCAGGGCCTTCTTCGTTGGCATCGTGCTCAGCCTGAGCTTTCTGGGCGTGCTGGCGCTGCTCTTCGCGCCGCTGCTCGATGGCGGCAGGAACGGCCTCGAGTATGCGGACGAGACGTTCAACCGCCTCTCCAAGGGCTCATCCTATTTCATTCCGAAGGTCGCGAAGGCGGTTGAGCCGATGACCGGCCGGCACTTCAGCCTGAACGTCCGCTTCGGCGACGAGGAGATGGCTCGCCGTGCCGCCGGAATGCTCACGAAGTCAGGTGTGGAAGTGCGCCGTGAGGGCGCTCGGCTGGCGATGAGCGGTGATTTCGGCCGCTTGCTCGCCGTCATCCTTGGCGATGCGGACGCCGGCTACCAGAACGCCGGCGCCCTGCTCGCCGATCGCTACGGCATGCCGGAACGCACGGTGCTGGCAACCTGGTGGCTGGTGTTGCAGCAGATGGACAAGGCGCTGAAGCAGGAGAAGAGATTCGACGAGGCAAGCATGGTGCTCGAGGTGATGAAGAAGGGGATCGAACCTGCGCACAACTACTACGGTATCGAGGCCAAACGGGTGCGCGACATGGCCGGGACGATGGCCGCGCTGTTGCTGTTTTACGTGCTCTACACCATCTGGTGGGGTTACGCGATCTATTATCTGTTCGAAGGCATTGGTCTGGCGATGGCGCGGAGGACGACCAAGCGATGATGGAGGTGTGTCGCGTCGGGCCATCTTGACAACCGTCGTGGTGAAGCCGACCATTTCTGCGCGGCACGAAGGGTTTTGCGTCTGGCAACCACTGGGGAGGAGATTCTCATGAAGATTCTCGTTGCAACGGACGGCTCGGCGGCGTCCGACAAGGCCATCGATGCGGCGCTGGCGCGCACCCGCCAGCAGGGGGCGGAACTGCTCATCGCCCATGTCGTCGAGCCGTTCTATCCGCTCGGCGTTTCCGAGTTCGACGCCGGTATCTTCGAGGATGCGATGCGCAAGGAGTCCGAGGCGATCGTCACCGCGGCCGCGGCGCGCGCCAGGGCGGCGGGCGTAACGGCACGGATCATCACCGAGACAGGCTCGCCGGCCGACACGCTGATCGACATCATCAAGCGCGAAGCCGTCGATGAGGTATTCATCGCCTCGCATGGTCGTCATGGCCTGGCGAGGCTGACCATGGGCAGCGTTTCCTCGCGGGTCGTCGAATGGGCGCCTTGCACGGTGACCGTCGTCAAATGAGAGGAGGGGGAGCAATGAGCGAGCAGACGTCATACGAAGAAAAAGCGAAATCGACCTTCTCGGCCGAACGGAAGGAAGACTATTTCGTCCTGGTCGTGGCCGCCATCACGGTCATCCTCGTGCTGACCGGCGTGATCGGCCCGGGCTTCTACAAATCGCTGTTCTTCTGAGTCGGGAGGATCGACATGAGCAGTGGCGGAATCGGTGTCGAATACAGTCTGAAGAACCTGCCCCGGATGCTCCCGGGCTTGATCCTCTGCGCCGTCTTCGGCTGGGCGGCCCTGCAGTGGGACAACACCATGAGCAAGTGGAACAACCACTACAAGGAGGCCGAGAAGGTGCTCAAGGCCGCGAACGAGGGCAAGGCGCCCGCCGACTACGCGGCCTACAAGCAGAAGCAGAAGGAGGGCTTCGACAAGAAGACCGAGGACTACAAGGCGGCGCTCGAAAAGTACAAGGCGGCACTCGCCGCCGGCGACAAGACGGTCAAGGAGCCGAAGAAACCGTCGAAGCCGACCACGCTGACCGAGGAGGAGTTCAACGGCGTCGTGCAGGCCAAGACGATTCCGGGCAACCTCTCGTTCGGCAACCTGATGATCTCCTTCCAGCTCACGTATGTGGCGATACTGCTGCTGGTAGGCATGTTGATCCGCAACACCGTCGGTGTGCCTGAGGTCTTCAAGGCCGGCACGGTGGCGGCGCGGCCGCTGATCAAGCCGGGCATCATCATCCTCGGGGCCTACTACATGTGGTCCGACGTGCTCAAGGTCGGCGTCATGGGCCTCGCGCTCGTGGTCGCCTTCGTCATGGGCACACAGTTGCTGATCTCCTACTGGGGCAGGCGCGCCAAGGTCGATACGGGGCTGGCCGGCCTGATGGGTGCGGGCGTCGGCGTCTGCGGCGTCTCGGCCGCGGTGGCCGTGGCGCCGGTGGTCAATGCCAAGCCGCGCGACTTCTTCTACGCCATCGGCACCATCCTGCTATTCGGCACCGTGGGCCTGTTCACCTTCCCCTACATCGGCAAGGCTCTCGGCATGAGCGAGCCGGTGTTCGGCGCCTGGGTGGGCACGGCGATCCTCAACACCGCGCAGCTGGTGGCGGCGGCCTCGTGGTACGGCCACGATTCGCTGCTGACGGCCAACGTCATCAACATCGTCCGTGTCGGCTTCATCCCGCTGATCGTGCTCTGGGCGATCTATTTCTACGTCGTCAAGCCGGCGGTCGATGCCGGACACGAAGGCCAGAAGATCGATGTCTGGGATGTCATCAAGACCAAGTTCCCGATCTTCGTCTTCGGCTTCTTCATCATGGTGACGCTGAACGAGATGGGCGTCTTCGTCGAGGAGCACCGCAAGATCCTCGCCGGTGACCTGTTGAAACTGTTCTTCGCCATCGGCTTCGCCGGCGTGGGGCTCAACATCGCCTTCGACGACCTGAAGAAGGCGGGCGGCACGGCCTTCGTCATCGGCGTCGTCGCGGCGACGCTGAAGGCGGTGCTGGCGGCGGCGGCCGTGATGGTCATCGGCACCGAGGCCTTCCGGGTGAAGGGCTGACCGGCAAACGACGGAGGCAGGGGCATCTTCGGATGCCCCTTTTTCATGTCCATCGCGCGCATCCTGCTCTGTGCGGACGGCGAGCCGCACACCGAAAAGGCCATGTCGATGGCGGTCGATCTGGCGAGGGCGCTTGGTGCCCGGGTCGACGGCCTCTACGTCGTCGATCCGTTCCTCAAGAAGTTCACGAACGAGATCTACGCGGTCAACCGCGACGAGTGCCGAGAACATCTCGACCGCAGCCTCGCGGCCGAGGGTGCGTCGGCACTCGACTGCTTCTGCGCCGCGGCCGCAGCCGCAGGACTGACGGCGGGGCGCCTTCTGGAATACGGTCCGCCTGAGGAGGTCATTCCCCGGCTGGCCGAGACAGGCGGCTATGACCTCGTCGTCCTCGGCGGCAAGCGCTTCAGGAGCCGTTACGAGCGCTGGACCTCGCGCGACCTGCCGGGCCGCCTCGATGGCCGGCTCGCCGTACCCGTGCTGCTCATCCGTGTCTGAGGGCGTCTTCGAGCGCGGACGGGTGGTCGCCGCGCCGCCGGAGCTGGCCGCACGGTTCTTCGCCGACGGCGAGGCGTGGTTCCGTCTCAATCCGGAATGGGAGGTGCTCTCGTTTGGCGATGGCCGGCTCAAGGTGCGTTACGAACGCAGCGAGGAGGAGGTCTGCTGGCGTGTTACGACGGCTGAGTTTGGTGCGACCGGCGGTACCGTGATGCTGGAAGGGGACAGGCCGCGCGCCGTCGCTCTGACGTGGGAGCCGCTTCCGGAAGGACGAACGCGACTCGGCTGGCGTGAAGAATTCCCGGCACCGCTGGAGGTCGCGCGCCTCGCCGAGTTGGGGCTCTGGTTCGATGCCGCCGCGGGATATCTGGCGCTTGCGGCGCGCGGCGACCGGCCGGCGAGACTTGGCAAATGGCTGCTCGATCGTTTCTGGCTGAGACTCTCGCCGACGGCGCGGCGCGTCGCCATCATCATCGTCGCCATGGAAGCGATGGCGTTGCTGCTCTTCGTCGCGGTGCTGCTGATCGACCGCGCGTTCGGCTGACTCAGGCGTGACGCGGGGCGCGGAAGGGCCGATGCTCGCGGGCGCGATGCCCTGAGGGGCGGTCACCGGCCCGCGGGGCGGAGAGCTCGGGACGGGCAGCGCCCCTGGTTTCCATCCGGGTGTAGCGCTCGGCCTCGAGCAGATGCCATTTGCGGCGTGCGGAGAGCAATTCGCCGGCTTCCGTGGCCGCGATCTGCGAGACCTGATGGACGATGGCGCGAAGGAGCTTCACGAGGGTGGTTTTCATGGTCAAGAGCCTCTCTGTTGGGGTGTACGACCGATAAGCATTCCCCGTGCCAAAGATTCTCCATAAGCCAACACCATGAATCGACGAAGAAAAAACGAGAAGGCCGCCCGAAGGGCGGCCTTCGTTCATTGCGAAATGCAACAGGTGGCGATTATTTCTGCAGCACCGGCATGCCCAGGAGCGGCCAGAGCGTGACCAGCGCAAGGCCAAGGACGGCCAGAAGGACGAGGCTCATGATCAGCCCGTGCCTGAAGAACTCGCCAGGGGTGAACTGCTTCGATTCGTAGGCGATCGCGTTGGGCGCCGCGCCGATCAGGAGCAGGAACGGCATGCCGGCCACGACCAGCGAGGAAAAGAAGATCACGTCGGGCGCGACGCCGAGGTAGCGCGCGATCACCAGCGAGACCGGCAGCGAGATAGCGATCGCGGCGACGTTCATGATGAAGTTGGTCATCGCCAGCACGAAGGCGGAGATGCCCATGACGAAGACCCACCAGTGCGCGTCCTTCAGCGCGCCGAGCCAGCTGACGGCCATCCATTCCGCGGCGCCGGTCTTCCAGAGGCAGAAGCCGATGCTCATCGCGCCCGAGAAGAGCAGGATGATGTTCCAGGGCAGTTCCTCGAGATCCTGCACCTTGAGCACGCCGAAGATGAAGAACAAGAGCGTCGAGGTGAGCATCAGCGCCGCCCGGTCGATGCTCTTGAGGGCGGGCACCGCCTGTTGGAGCGCCATCAGCAGCACGACGAGCGCCACGCAGACGAGGACGAAGATTTCGTTGCGGGTGACCGGCCCGAGCGCTTTCGAAAGCTTTGCGACCTTGATGCGCAGCCCAGGAATCGTCGCCTTCGACGGCTTGAAGACGATCCACAGGTAAAGCCAGATCAGGAAGACCATGCCCCAGCCGATGATGCCCATGTAGAGCGGGAAGTCGAAGAAGCCGACCTGGCGGCCGGTGAATTCGGTGAACATCGCGGCCGCCGCCGGACCGCGCGCCGCGCCGAGCAGGGTGATGATGCTGCCGGCGCCGGCGGCCCAGGCCATGCCCATGAACAGCGCCTTGCCGAAGCGTGACGGCCCTTCGCCTTCCTTGTACAGGGCCAGGACGGCGAGCAGGATCGGGAACATCGTCGCCGCCACCGCGGTGTGCGCCATGATGTGCGTCAGCAGCGCCGTGACGACCAGGCAGCCGAGCAGGATGGTCCGGGTGTTCTCGCCGGCGACGGCGAGCATCTTGTAGGCGATGCGCTTGGTGAGCCCGGTCTTGGTGAAGGCCATGCCGATGACCATGGAGCCGAAGATGAACATGACCGACGGGTCCATGAAGTCGCGGAAGGCCTCCTTGGCCGGCCGGATCAGGAACAGCGCCTGGAAGACGCCGATGGCGATCGCGGTGATGCCGATCGGGATCACTTCGAACACCCACCAGATGCCGGCCATCAGGAAGAGGCCGATCGCCGCCTTGCCCTCGGCAGAGAGCTTGAAGGCCTTGCCCGCCGGATCGATGGCGTCTGCCCAGGGCGGCGAGAAATAGACGGCGAGAAAGATAAGCACGCCGCCGATCAGGGCCGTCCAGCGCCTCCAGTCGAAGGCGGGCGCCGCGGTTTCGATGTGGGCGATGTCGCTCATGACGCCACCTTCTCGCTCAAGACCTCGATGGTGACTTCGTCGAGCACGTCGACGAGGCGGAGCACGCCGATCAGCTTGTTGCCGTTCGCCACGGGCAGGATGTTCACCGGCATCGTGGCGAAAAGGAACACGGCCTTGGACAGCGGATCCTCGGCGGCGATGGGTTTCGGCAGCGGCGTGACGTGGTCGCGGGCGACGATCTTGTGCGCGGCGCGGATCTGCTCGGCGCAATCTTCCTGCCAGAGCAGCGCCAGGGCGCTGATGTCATCGCCGGCGCCCTCGAAGCGCCTCGACTTGCCGCGCAGGTAATCCGGCAGCAGCGCATGCAGCAGATCCTTGAGCCCGAGCATGCCGATCACCCGGTCGCGGGCATCGAGCACGAGGACGCTGCGGAACAGTTCGGCCGATCCGCAACTCGCGTGCAGCTGGGCATAGACGTCCCGCAGACTGGCATCGTCCCGCACGTGCGGATAGTCGGCCAGGGGGATCATGAGGCTGCTTACTGTTTCGCTCAAAGACATTTTCTGCCTCCCGAGGCTCTTCAAGAGTCAATCGTGCATCTGCACCGCCGCCAGCGTGGCGACGCGCGGCGGCGGCTTGAGCGGATCGTCCTCGTCGGCGTGCTCGGGGCGCGAGTAGATCGCATCGAGCGCCTGCTCGGCCGTCGAGAAGAAGCGTTTCGCCCCGACCCTGTCCCAGAGGCCGGTGGCCTGCATCACTTCGATCACCTGGCGCTTGAGGCCGGAGAACAGCACGACGATGCCGTTCTCGTTGAGCCGCTCGACCAGGTGATGGATGACCTCCTCGCCGGAGGCGTCGATGTCGTTGATGCCATCGCCGACGATGAGGACGTAAGGGGCTTCGGGGTTTTCCGCGACGGCGCCTAGCACTGCATCCTCGAAATAGGAGACGTTGGCGAAATAGAGCCGTCCGTCGAAGCGCACGGCGGTGACCACCTTCGACGGCGGCAGGTTGTTGACCCGGGCGTCGCGCAGCGTGCCGTCGTGGAAGCGGCCGAGGATGGCCACGCGCGGCTTCATCGTCCCGTAGAGATGGAGCAGGATGGCGAGCACGGCGCCGATCATGATGCCCTTGTCGAGGTGCGGCGCCGCGACGAGCGTGGCGACGAAGGTGACCAGCGCGACGATGCCGTCGGCGCGGCTCGCCTTCCAGGTGTGCTTGAGGGCGGCCGGCGTGATCAGGCCGGTCACCGCGAGGAGGATGATCACCGCGAGCACGGCTTTCGGCAGATGGTAGAGATAAGGCGTCAGGAACAGCAGGGTGACGCCGACGAACAGGCCGTTGAAGACCATGGCGAAGCCGGTCTTCGCGCCGGCCTGGAGATTGATCGCCGAGCCGGTGAACGAGCCGCAGGCCGGGTAGGACTGGAAGAACGAGCCGGCGATGTTGGCGAGCCCCTGGCCGATCAGTTCCTGGTTCGGATCGATCTTGTCCTTGGTCTTGGCGGCCATGGCCTTGGCCATCGAGATCGACTCCATGAAGCCGACGAGTGCGACGATCAGCGCGGCGGAGAGCAGCGAGAGGATCGCGTCGAGGTTGAGCGGCGGGACGCGGAAGGACGGCAGGCCGGAGGGGATCGTGCCGACGACGTCACCGCCGCCCATCAGGGTCAGCTTGCCGTTCTCGATCTTCTTGATGTGCCACTGACGGCCGTCGGTTTCGACACCAGGCGGCACCTTGCCGCTGACGTAGAGCAGCGCCGGCTCGTTTTCCGGTGCCCGGGTCCGTTCGAAGTGGATGCGGCGCAGGGTGCGCATGCGCTCGGCGTTGAGCTGCTCGGCGCTGGCGAGCTCGACGCGGAACAGGGCGATCTGGTGGTCGATGTTGACCGTCGCGCGCTCTTCGTGGGCCTTTTCCGCTTCGCGCAGCTGGGCCGACTTGGCCGTGATGATCCTGTTCAGCGAGGCGATCTGGGCGTCGGTCTGAACGTAGGCCGACACCAGGGCCTGCACCTCGGGGTCGGCGATCTCTTCGGGCGTGCCCTTGGTCTTGTGCTCGAAGCCGACGAAGTAGCTCACCAGCGTGGTGATGACCACCGCGATGAGCACGGACGGCTTCGAGAGCGGCTTGATCTTCTTGAGCACGATCATCAGGACGAGGGCGAAGACCGACATCGCCAGCGTCGGCAGGTGGGTGAGCGGCAGATAGCCGAACATCTCCCAGATGTCCTTGAGGAAGGAATCCGATCGCCCCTTGGGAATGCCCAGCAGCATGTCGAGCTGCGAGAGCGCGATGATGATCGCCGCGGCGTTCATGAAGCCGAGGATCACCGGATGGGAGACGAAATTGACGATGGTGCCGAGCTTGAGCGCGCCCAGCGCGAACTGGATGATGCCGACCAGCAGCGCGAGCAGCAGCGCCAAACCGATGAATTCCTCGGTAAAGGGCACGGCGAAGGGCGTGATCGCGGCCGCGGTCATCAGCGAGATGATGGCGACGGGCCCCGTCGCCAACTGGCGCGAAGAGCCCCAGAGCGCGCCGACGAAGGCCGGTACGAGCGCGACATAGAGGCCGAAATAGACGGGCAGGCCGGAAAGCTGCGCGTAGGCCATCGCCTTGGGCACCAGCACCAGCGCGCCGGTGATGCCGGCGATCATGTCGCCGCGCAGGATCGTCGAATTGACGGGAAACCAGGAAAGGAACGGGAACAGGCGCAGCAGCAGCTTGTTGGAAAACATCGGAATCCTCAGGCGATCGACGGGCGACGATGCCGGTCGGCGCCCATCGGTGCAATTCACAACTTCGCTATTGCAAACCGCAATATTTTATCCATGAGCCAGACGGGGGAAAGCCGATCTGCCTATGCGCTCATCACCTCCGTCTATCTGCGCGGCGGGTGCGGGAATCACTCCATTTGGTAGCGCTTGAGCTTGCGCCAGAGAGAGACGCGGTCGATGCCAAGGATCTGTGCGGCCAGGGTCTGGTTACCGCCGGTTTCCGAGAGTACCCACTGGATGTAGTCGCGCTCCTGCTCCTCCAACGAGGGCAACCGGCCCTCCTTTCTGCGGAAAGTGCGGATGGTCAGATCCCGCAGGTCGTCCGGCAGATGCGCCGCCTCGATGGTGTTGCCGGCGGCGAGGGCCACCCCTCGCTCGACGATGTTTTCGAGTTCGCGCACGTTGCCGGGGAAGTCGTAGGCCTTGAGGAGGTCCATCGCCTCGGCGGAGATTTCGTTGACGGTCTTGCCCATCCGCGCGGCGCACTTGTTCAGGAAATGGTAGGCGAGCAGCGGTATGTCCTCGCGGCGCTGCGAAAGCGGTGGAATCAGCAGGTTGACGACGTTGAGCCGGAAGAAGAGATCCTGACGGAAGCCGCCGCCACGGGCCATTTCGAGGATGTTCCGGTTGGTGGCGGCGATGAACCTGACATCGACGCCGATCGGCTTCGTCGCCCCCAGGGGCAGCACCTCGCGTTCCTGGATGACGCGCAAGAGTTTTACCTGCATGGCCGGGCTCATCTCGGTGATCTCGTCGAGGAAGAGCGTGCCTCCGTGGGCCGCGGCGATCAGGCCCGTCTTGTCGCCCGCGGCGCCGGTGAAGGCCCCCTTCACGTGGCCGAACAGTTCATTGGTCAGCAACTCTTCGTTGAAAGCGCCGCAGTTGATGGCGACGAAGGGCGCCTCGGTACGCCTGCTGTGGTGATGCAGATAGCGCGCGAAGAGCTCCTTGCCGGTTCCCGATTCGCCGGTGATCAGCACATTGCAGTCGGTCGGCGCGATCTGCCGCGCCATGTCGAGGAGTCGCTGCATCTCGGCATTCTGCGTGATGATGCGCACCTTGCCCTGGAAGCTCTCCAGCTGTTCGCGCAGCGCCCGGTTTTCCCGCCTAAGGCGTACCTTGGCCATGGCCTCGGCAAAGACCTTGCGTACCTCCTCGAGACGGAAGGGCTTGGCGATGTAGTAGAAGGCACCATGCTTCATCGCCTCGACCGCGGATTCGAGGGTGGCGTAACCGGTGATCAGGATTACCTCGGTGTCGGGCCGGGTCGCGCGACATCTGTCCAGGATCTGCATGCCATCGACCTTTTCCATGCGCAGGTCGGTCAGGACGACATCGAAGTCCTGCTTGTCGAGATGCGCGAGCGCATTGCTGCCGCTTTGGGTGGCGACGACCTCGTAGCCTTCCTTCTTCATCACGTGCTCGAGATTGCGCAGGGCGACCCTTTCGTCGTCCACGATGAGGATGGTGCCTTTAGTCATGGGTTTCCTTATGGACCGGAAGTCGAAGGAGGAAACTGGCGCCTTGTCCGGGACGGCTGCGCACGGCGATGCAGCCGCCATGTTCCTCGACGATTTCGAAGACGATGAAAAGGCCCAGACCGCTTCCCTTGCCCACCTCCTTGGTAGTGAAGAAAGGATCGAAGATGCGCGGCAATGCCTGCGGGTCGATGCCATGGCCGTTGTCGCGTACTTCGATCTCGACCGTCGGTTCCTCGGGCAGGCGGCCGAAGACCATGGCATCGGAGGGCAAGGGCTGGTCGGCCACCCTGCCAGCGATCACCACCTCGCCAGCGCCATCGAGGGCGTCCACGGCGTTGCCCACGAGATTGAACAATGCCTGCTGCAGGCGTTGCCGGTCACCTTCGATGACCAGCGCCGGAGGGATGCTGGCCCGGATGGCCACCTGTGCCGGCAGCTGTCCGCGCAGCAGCCGCAACGTGTCGTCGGCGAGCGCCGCCAGGGAGATCGGCTCACGCCTGAATTGGCGGTCACGCGCGTAATCGAGCAAGGCGCGGACGATGCGGCGCGCCCGCCAGGTTTCGTCCCCTATCTGATCGAGCAATTCCTTCTGGAAGGACGTCGCGGCGTCTCCGAGTTCCTCCGTGAGGATTTCGCAGGACGTCGAGATGTTGGAGAGCGGATTGTTGACCTCGTGAGCGACGCCGGAGAGCAGGGTGCCCAGTGCGGCGAGCTTTTCGGAACGCACGAGCTGTCCTTGACGAAGGTCGAGCTCGTGCAGCACCCGGTTGAAGGCGTGCGTCAGTGATGCGATCTCGCGATCCGGCGCCTTCATCGTGATGCCGCCGAGTTGGCCGGCGCCGACGGCTGTCATCGCCTCCTCGAGCTCCTTGAGCGGACGGACGACGCGCCGCGCGAGCAGATGGCCGATGCCGATCGCCAGAATGATCACGGCGATGATCGATCCGATCAGCCATGACCGGTGCCGGTCCAGCTGTCGTTGCAGGAGGTTGCGTTCGGCGGTCGCCCACGCCTCGGCGGCGGTGACGATTTCCTTGCCTGCTTCACGGATGCGCGCTTCGCGCTGAGGATCGCTGCCGGCACCGTGTCCGGCCATCAGCCGCTCATATTCGTCGAGAACCTCGCGCAGCCGGGCGGCCCGCGCCGGCGAATCGAGCGTGGCGAACAGTTGCTCATGGTCTGCGAGCAGCCGGCGTGCCTTCTCGACATAGGTGCGGTTTTCCCGGCGGTCGGTCTCCTGGCCATAGAGGAAATAGTTCTTTTCGAAACGCCGGATCTCGAGCGCAATGCCGAGAAATTGCCCGATGCGCTCGCCGGAAGCGAGCTGCGTTTCGAGCAGGCGCATGTCGAGGAACGAGAAGGCCGAGAGGCCTGCGATCAGGAGGATGATGGCCGCATAGCCAAAAAGAATTTTGCTGCGGAGCGAGTCGAGGCGGGGCGGGAAGGCAGGCATGAGTTGCATTATGCAACTCACCTGCTTCGCCGTGCAACACGGGAATGGCCTCGCTGTAAGCATGGCAATGGCGCGCCGGATCGATTGAATGTTGCAATGTGCAATTGTCCGGTGTCGCGCCGTAGCCGCCGCCGATGCAGGGGAAAGGCGTGATTGGCGAATGATTTCAGGATCTTTTTGAAGCAGCCACGCATCTGGCACGCCAGATGCTGGGTCGGTCGCCATGACCAAACCCCGACGCAAGGTATTGCTGGCCGTGCGCGGTGGCGATGTTGCCCCGCGCCTGTTGGCGGCTGCACAGAACCTCTGCGAGAGGATGGATGCCGAACTGGATATCCTCACGCGCTTCGAGGGCTCGGTCCTTCCGCCATCGTTCGAAGGCTTTCTCGAGGTACTCCATGTCCGTGGCCTGGCCTACACCGTCACGAACGATCCCGCTCTGCGCCGTCGCGACATCGTCCGCTACGCCAATTCCCACGAATGCGTCTGCACGGTAGTGATCGATTCGATCGAAGCGTGGGAAACCGTCGCGGCCGACGGCGGCGGCAATCCTTGGGAGCAGCTGGCCTGCCCCCTGGTGACCGCAGCCACGCCTTTGGACCAAGGATCGGTGCAATGAACATCCGGGCGAACGTCAGGGCGCTCTTGCCGTTCCTGCGCTGGTTCCCGTATGCCAGTACTACCTTGCGCGCGGATTTCGTGGCCGGCGTGACCGTGGCGCTGGTGCTGGTGCCACAGTCGATGGCCTACGCGCAACTGGCCGGCCTGCCGGCCTACTACGGCCTTTACGCGGCCTTCCTGCCCGTGATGGTGGCGGCCTTGTGGGGTTCGTCCAACCAGCTCGGCACGGGACCGGTGGCGGTGGCTTCGCTGCTGACGGCGTCGAGCCTGACGCCGTTCGCGGCCCCGGGCTCCGAGCATTTCATCAGCCTGGCGATCATGCTGGCGCTGATGGTCGGCATCTTCCAGCTGGCGCTCGGCGTCTTCAAGCTTGGCGTCATCGTCAATTTCCTGTCCCATCCGGTCATCGTCGGCTTCACCAATGCCGCGGCGATGATCATCGGCCTGTCGCAGGTCAACAAGCTGCTCGGCGTGCCGATCGGCCGCTCCGAGCATTTCATCCAGGATGTCTGGGGCGTGGCGAAGCAGATCGGTGACACGCATCTGCCGACCCTGGCCATGGGCCTGATCGCCATCGCCATCATGTGGGGCATCCGCAAGTTCCGGCCGAAGTGGCCCGGCGTGCTGGTGGCCGTGCTGGTGACGACGCTGGCCTCGTGGCTGCTCGACTTCGAACGCAACGCAACGGCGACCCTCGATCAGATCGCTGATCCCGAGGCCCGGGCGCTGCTGGCGGAGTACGTGCGCGCGGACGAGCGCATCCGCGAGATCAACGACCAGATCGTCGCCAAGACCGCCGAGCTGCAGACCCTGCACAAGGCGCAGGGCGAGCATACGCGCGAGGAGGTGACGTTCAGCTACGAGCTCGAATTGCTCAAGCTCCAGCTCAAGGACCGCGAGGACGAGAACCGCCGCCGCAACCGCGCCATCCGCAGCATCGTCTTCGAGAAGGTGAAACTCAGTGACGGTAACACGCCGCAGTTCTACGCCGTGGGCAAGGTGCCCGACGGGGCCGAGTCGGACGGGGGACGTTGGCGCATCGTCCGCCCCGGCGCCACCAGCAGGCTCTCGGGTGGGGGGGAGGTGGTGGGCAAGGTGCCCGAGGGCCTGCCGAAGCTCGGTCTGCCGAAGATCTCCTGGGACATGATCGGCAGCCTCATCTCGGCCGCCATCGTCATCTCGCTGGTCGGCTTCATGGAGGCGATCTCCATCGCCAAGGCCATCGCCGCGAAGACGAAGCAGAAGATCGACCCAAACCAGGAGCTGATCGGCCAGGGCCTCGCCAACATCGTCGGCAGCTTTTCGCAAGCGTTCCCGGTCTCGGGCTCGTTCTCGCGCTCGGCGGTCAATATCAACGCCGGTGCGGTCACCGGCATGTCCTCGGTGTTCACCGGCCTGCTGGTGCTGCTGACGCTGCTGTTCCTGACGCCGCTGCTCTACCATCTGCCGCAGGCGGTGCTGGCGGCGGTGATCATCATGGCGGTGATCGGGCTGATCAACTTCGACGCCATGAAGCACGCCTGGCACGCGAACAGGCACGACGGCATCGCCTCGGTGGTCACCTTCGTCGCCACGCTGGCCTACGCGCCACACCTCGACACCGGCATCATGATCGGCGCCGGACTCGCCATCGGCCTCTATCTCTATCGCACCATGTCGCCGCGCGTGGCCATTCTGGGGCGCTTCCGCGACGGCACGCTGCGCGACGCCCGGATCAACAACCTGCCGGCCTCCGATGTCGTCACCGTCGTGCGCTTCGACGGGCGCCTCTATTTCGCCAACGTCGCCTACTTCGAGGACGCGATCCTCGAAGCCGTGGCCAGCAACCCCGAGGCACCCTATCTGCTCGTCGTCGGCGATGCGATCAACGAACTCGACGCCTCGGGCGAGGAGGTGATCCGCCACCTGGTCAGCCGGCTCAACAGCATCGGTGTCGTCATGCTCTTCTCCGGGCTGAAGAAGCAGGTGCTCGATGTCATGGAATCGACCGGCCTGCGCCAGATCATCGGCGAAAAACGCTTCTTCGCCACCGCCGAGCAGGCCTTGGCGAAGATCTACCAACGGCCCGAGTATGCCGGCGAGGCCGATCCGTTGCGGCCCCGAATGGCATGAACACGCCCATTAGAATCGAGCTGGAGGCAGGAACCGGGCCGGCACGATCCCGCCCCCGATAACCGACCTCCATGCCGACACTCCTTTCGATCGATGTCCTGCTGATTGCCGCCTGCGCCTGGCTGGCGATCGGGCTGGCGGGTCTTGCCGTTCCGCGCGATAGGGGCCTCGTCGCCAAGGTGATGTTCCCGCTCGGGGCACTCGTGGGCGTAGTCGTCGGTATCACGGCGCTCGGTTTTCTCGGCGACTCGGCCGAGACCGCGGTCCTCGTCATCGGCCTGCCGACGCTGCCCTTCCACCTGCGGCTCGACGATCTCGCCGCCGTCTTCGCGCTGCTGGTGGGCTTCGCCTCGGTCGGCATTTCCGTCTATGCCGCCGGCTACTTCAGGAAAAGCGAAGGCACGATGCCGGGTCTCCTCTGTCTCGAGTACCACGTCTTCCTCGCCTGCATGCTCATGGTGTTGCTCGCCGACGATGCCTACGCCTTCATGGTCGCATGGGAGGGCATGGCGCTGTCGTCTTTCCTGCTGGTGACTACCGACCACAGGCACGAGGCGATCCGCAGCGCCGGCTACCTCTACCTGCTGATCGCCCACGTCGGCGCCATCGCCATCCTGCTCTCTTTCGGCGTCATGACCGGCGGGGCAGGCGACTACACCTTCGCGGGCATGCGCGCGCAGGAACTCTCGCCCTTCTGGGCCTCGGCCGCCTTCCTACTGGCGCTCCTCGGCTTCGGTGCCAAGGCGGGCCTGGTCCCGGTGCATGTCTGGTTGCCGGAGGCCCACCCGGCCGCGCCTTCGCCCGTGTCGGCGATGATGTCGGGCGTCATGCTCAAGACCGCCATCTACGGCCTGTTGCGGGTGAGCTTCGATCTCGTCGGCACGCCGCTTTGGTGGTGGGGCGTGGTGGCCATGACCGTCGGCCTGGTCACCGCGCTGTTCGGCGTCCTCTATTCGACCGTGCAGTCCGACATGAAGCGGCTGCTGGCCTATTCCTCGATCGAGAACATCGGCCTGCTGGCCGTGGGCATCGGCCTGGCGCTGGTCTTCCACGCCTTCCGCATGGAGGCGCTGGCCGTCCTGTCGATGACGGCCGTCCTCTATCACTGCCTGGCGCACGCCGGCTTCAAGAGCCTACTGTTCCTGTGCACCGGCTCCGTGCTGCACGCGACGAAGGAGCGCAGCCTCGGCAAGCTCGGTGGCCTGATCCATCGCATGCCCTGGGTGGCCTGGCTGGCGCTCGCGGGCGTCATCGCCAGCGCCGGGCTGCCGCCGCTGTCGGGTTTCGTCTCCGAGTGGCTGCTGCTGCAGGCCTTCCTGTTTTCGCCGGGGCTGCCGCATTCCTGGCTCAACATGGTGGTGCCGGTCGCGGCCGCGGTCATCGCGCTGGTGGCGGCGCTGGCCGGCTTCGCCATGGTCAAGTTCTACGGCATCATCTTCCTCGGCCAGATGCGCGAGCCCAACCTCAAGGACGCGCACGACGCCGGCCCGTGGGAACGCGGCGGTCTCGTCTGGCTGACGGTGCTGACGCTACTGCTCGGCGTGCTGCCCTCGACGGTGATCGGCCTGCTCGATGCCGCGACGACGCAGCTGCTCGGCGCCGGACTATCGGACAAGGTGCAGCAATATGGCTGGTGGATGCTGGCGCCCATCTCCGAGGACCGCGCGAGCTACCAGCCGCTGGTATTCCTGCTCACCATCGTCGCCTCGGTGCTTTTGGGCCGCTGGCTGGTGAAGCGTTTCTACCACGGGCGCCTGCGCCGCTCGCAGCCCTGGGACTGCGGCTATGTCTTCGGCGGCCCGCGCGCACAGGATACGGCCGAAGGCTTTTCGCAGCCGATCCGCCGCATCTTCGAGCCGATGTTCCGCATGGAGCGTCATTTCCCGACCATCCGCGACGAGAAGCCCTGGTACTCGGTGAAGATCGAGGACCATTTCTGGCACTGGCTTTATCTGCCAGCGGCGCGGCTGGTGCAATGGCTCTCGGGAATCATCGTGCACATCCAGGGCGGCCGCATCGCCGTGTATCTGATGTACAGCTTCCTGACGCTGATCCTGCTCCTACTGGTGGCGCGGCCATGAGCATTGCCGGACTCATCGGCCAATTGTTCGCCATTCTGCTGGCGCTTGTGCTGGCGCCGCTGCTCACCGGCTGGGTCAACCAGTGCCGCGCCTGGCTTCAGAGCCGCACGGCGCCGCCGCTGTTCCAGCCCTACTACACGCTGCACAAGCTGTTCCAGAAGGACGTGGTGCTCGCGCACGGCGCCTCGGCCCTGTTCCGTACCGCGCCCTTCGTCATCTTCGGCTGCATGGTGCTCGCCTGCGCGATCATCCCCAGCCTGTCGACCAACCTGCCGTTCGCGCCGGCGGCCGACATGCTCGCCCTGGTCGGCGTCTTCGGCCTCGCGCGCATCTTCATTTCCCTGGCGGGCATGGACGTCGGCACCTCGTTCGGCAGTCTCGGCGGCCGGCGCGAGATGCTGGTCGGCTTCCTCGCCGAGCCGGCGCTGCTGATGGTCATCTTCACCACGGCGATGATTTCGCAGTCCACCTCGGTCGCCACCATCGTCGAAACGATCGCGCACCGGGATCTCGTGATCTACCCGAGCCTGGCCTTCGCCGGCATCGCCTTCACCATGGTCTCGCTGGCCGAGAATGCCCGCGTGCCCGTGGACAATCCGGCGACGCACCTCGAGCTGACCATGATCCACGAGGCGATGATCCTCGAATATTCGGGGCGCCACCTCGCGCTGATCGAATGGGCGTCGAGCCTCAAGCTCTATGCCTATTCCTGCCTCGGTCTCGCATTGTTCTTCCCCTGGGGCATCGCCGAGCGCGACAACTTCCTCGGCCTGGTCGGCGCCATTCCCCTGCTCGTGGTCAAGCTGGCGATCGGCGGTTTCCTGCTGGCCCTGATCGAGACGGTGAACGCGAAGATGCGCATCTTCCGGGCACCGGAATTCCTCGGCACGGCCTTCCTGCTCGCGGTGCTCGGGCTGCTCGTCCGGCTGTTGCTGGAGATGCGGGTATGACCGCGACGATCCCGCTCTCGGCCCAGCTCATCAATCTCTGCGCGGCGGTGATCCTGCTGCTCGCGTTCGCCATGCTGGCGCAGCGGCGGGTCATGTCGCTGATCAACCTGTTCGGCTTCCAGGGCCTCGTACTCGCGCTGTCTACGACAGTGGTGGCGGTGACCACCCAGCAGCATCACCTCTATTACTCGGCCGGCCTGACCCTGCTGCTCAAGGCGATGCTGCTGCCGTGGATCCTGCACCGGCTGGTGCGCAAGCTCTACGTCAAGTGGGACGTCGAGTCGCTGGTCAATGTACCGACGACGATGCTGATCGGCGTCGTCCTGGTCATCATCGCCTTCAACGTCGCCCAGCCGATCTCGCTGCTCTCGCACACCATCAGCCGCGGCACGCTGGGCATTGCGCTGGCGGCGGTGATGCTCGCCTTCCTGATGATGATCACGCGGACCAAGGCCATCCCGCAGGTGGTCGGCTTCCTGGCCATGGAGAACGGCCTCTTCCTCGCTGCCACCAGCGCCACCTACGGCATGCCGATGGTCGTCGAGCTCGGCATCGCCCTCGACGTGCTGGTCGGCGTCATCATCCTCGGCGTGTTCTTCTTCCAGATCCGCGACCAGTTCGACAGCCTGGACATCCGGCACATGGAACAGCTGAAGGATCATTGATGGATCTCTTCGTCCTCCTCCTCGCCATTCCCCTCGTCAGCAGCCCGCCGCTGACGAGGGGAATGGCGAGGAGGCGGACGAAGAGATCCATCAATGATCCTTCCGCTGTTCCATGTGCCGGATGTCCAGGCGGTCGAACTGGTCGCGGATCTGGAGGAAGAACAAGCCGAGGATGATGACGCCGACCAGCACGCCGAGGGAGATGCCGGGCAGGACGACGATCAGCATGCCGTAGGTGGAGCTGGTGGCAGCGAGGAAGAGGCCGTTCCCCATGGCCAGGGATCCGCCCGCCTGCGGGAGGG